>JAUMWR010000001.1:0-47276 GCA_030529545.1 Buchananella hordeovulneris | reverse complement strand
TCCCGTCGCCCGCTCTAGGGAAAATCCCCGGCAGGAACACTGCCGGGGTATTGTTTTGCCCGCTTTGCCGTCTCTGTGGGCTGCTTTTGCCCGTCTCTTTCTGCATGAGTGATTCACCCGCTGCCGCGCCCGGGGCTGCCGTACCCGCCGGGTCGCTCCGGCGTCCCCGCCGCCCGGGGCCGTTGCCGGCGCGGGATGGGGTGCGCCCCTCGCGGGTCGGCAAGCGCCTGACTGTGCGGGAGGCGCGGGCCTTGCCGGGGACTCTGGCACAGTGGTTTACCGCCCACATTCCGCAGTTGGCCCCCGCCCAGGTGGCGCGGGCGTTCGCGGCGGGCGACGTGGTGGACGCCTGGGGCACGGCACTGAGTGGCCAGGAGCCGGCGACGGTACTGGAGTGGCCGGTCTACCTTTACCGGCCCTTGCCGGATGAGACCGAGCTGCCGTACATCCCGGTGGTGGCGCGCGGGGATGGCTGGCTGGTAGTCAACAAACCCAAGGGGCTGGCCACCATTCCGCGCGGTTCTTACGTGGCGCGGTCGGTGACGGTGGCATTGCGCCGCCAGGAGGGCAACGCGGACTTGGTGCCGGCGCACCGCCTGGACCGGGCCACGTCGGGCTTGTTGTTGTTCACCGAGCGCCCGGAGTTGCGCCGGGCCTACCAGGAGCTCTTTGCGGCCCAGCGGGTGCGCAAGACCTACATGGCGGCGGCCCTCACCCTGCCCGGCCCGTGTGCCGCCCCGCCCGGTTCGCCGCACGCCCATGGGCCCGACGTTCCGCCCACCAATACGGCCGCCGCAACCCACCCGCTGCCGGCCCGCTTCGCGGCGGCTGACGGGCTGGCTGTGCGCGCCGCAGGCTGGGAGGGCGGCTGGCTGCGCTTGGAGAGCTACCTGGAGAAGGCGAACCTGCGCGCCTCTTCTACCACGGATCGGGCGGCGAACGCCGTGACGTTCGCGCGCCCCTCCGGGGAGCATTTGACCGTGTGCGGCCAGGTCTTTCCGCTCTACGAGGTGCGTCCGGCCACGGGTAAGACTCACCAGATCCGGGCGCATTTTGCGGCCCTGGGGGCTCCTTTGGTGGGCGACCCGCTCTACGGCGGCTTTAACGCCGCCCCCTACGGGCTGGACCAGGTGCCGCCGGGAGCCACTGCCCTGCAACTCGAGGCCGTGGGTCTGGAGTTCTTGGACCCACAGACGGGCCGGGCAGTTTCCCTCCACCTGTGAGGCCGCTGCGGCGGGCGCGTTACCCTGTGCCTCATGCCTCTTGTTGTTGCCGCCGCGATAGTGGCCCCTGACCAGGTGCGCCGCGCCGCAGATATTCGCATCCTGGCCGCGCAGCGCTCCTACCCCGCCCACTTGGCCGGGCAGTGGGAGCTGCCGGGCGGGAAGGTTGAGCCGGGCGAGGAGCCGGAGCAGGCTCTGCGCCGCGAGTTGTTAGAGGAACTGGGCGTGACGGTGGAGCTCGGCAGCGAGGTGCTCTTTGGGGATGCCCCCGAGTTGGGGTGGCCCATCCTGGAGGGCCTGCGGATGCGCGTGTGGTTGGCCACTTTGACTGGCAGGGCTTTGCCTCAGCCAGGTGACTCTCATACTGCGGTGCGCTGGCTCAATCCTGCGGCGAGCGCGGTGTTGCCTTGGCTGCCAACGAACCTGCCGATTGCCGAGGCGGCTTTTGCGCAGGCGGGGGCCGCCTTACCATCGCCCCAAATTTGATACGACACTTTTGCGGAATGCGTCATATTCTGCCAGACTGCGGCCATGCCCAAGATTATCGGCTCCACTCTGGCCGAACACCGCGCCCGCACTCGCGACAAGCTATTTGCTGCCCTGGCATCCCTGCTTGAACAGCGCGGATTTGACTCGATTACTCTCGCCGAGATCGCTACCGAGGCTGGCGTGGGCCGTACAGCGGTCTACAACCACTTCAAGGATAAGGATTCGCTGCTGCTGGGCTTTATTGCCCACGAGACCACCACGTACGTGGTGCGCCTGCGTCATGCCTTGACCGGGGTGGAAGATCCGATTAACCAGTTGCGTATCTACGTGCAGCAGCAGTTGTCCCTGCGCTCGGCCTACCACCTGGCGCCGGGACCGGATCTGCGCCACGTGGTGGACCCGGGGACCTACCGCCGTCTGGCCGAGCACGGCCACGAGGTCGAGTCCATCTTGCGGGACATTCTGGTGCGCTCTGCCCGGGCTGGTCTGATTCCGCCGCCGGACCTGGATACCCTGGTTCCCCTGATCAACTCGACCCTGGCGGCGCGGCCGGCCACTCCGGGCGCAAACCGCACCCGCTTTGTGGTGGGTTGCCTGCTGTTCGTCATGCGTGCCGTGGGCGTGGAGACCAGCCGCGCGGAGGCCGTGGTGCGCGCGCACTTGCAGGAGATCGCTGCCGTGGCCGCCCAGGGGGGCCCTTTGGCCGACGCTCCCGCCAACCGCTGCCCGGTGCACCACACCGCCTGATTGCCTACGCCCGCGTGGGCGCGATTGGCCGACGCTCTGCCCGCCGCCTAGCCAAGTGCGGCCAGGACTGCGCACGTTTGGTGTTGCACCGACCGCGAATCGGCCTAGTTGGAGCGCAGGGCGGCTAGAACGTCGGCCACGGGGACCTGCCCCGGGGCGCTGGCGCGTTCCAGGCAGGCAAAAGTGGCACAAGAACTCAGCTCACGGGGCCGCAACCGGGTGTCTATCCCCAGCTCTCCCATCGCAATGGCGATGAGGGGCTTAGCGTCTGCGCGCGCGGCGTACTCGATTGCAGCGGCGCGCAGGCGCTCCACGTCCTCGGCGCAGGCGGGCATGACCGCTACCTTGACCACGTCCCCGCAGCGGTGCAGGTGCTCCAGGGTGGCGCGCAGTTCCTCTGCAGGCGGCACAGCCGCAAAGTCGTGGCTGGAGGCAACCACGATTGCCTGCCACTTGGCTTGCGTCAGCTCGCGGGCGACCTCCTGCCCGCGCGTTCCCTCCACATCCACGGCCTCACAGCACTCGACCAGACGCTTGAGCGCGGCCAGGTAGGTAGCGTCGTCCACCTCGGCCAGCCCGCCCTCTACGGTGGTGCGGATCGTGGCGAGGACGGGTAGATCGCTCGCCTGCCGGTACTCGGCGGCGCGCCGCTCCCACTGCTCGCTCTGGCTGCTCCATTCAGGGTCGGTATCCAGGCGCCACTCCAAAAGGTCGGCGCCACTGTGCCGCAGTGCGCGCGCCTGGCGCAAGCAGTCGGCGTGGCCGCCCTGCACAGGGACGATCACGAGCGGGCGCGCGGCGGGGTCCCGAAGTGCAGAGAGAGCAAACACGCACACAGTTTAAGGGGGTTAAAGAAATTCCCGCCCATAGCTAAACTTGCGGAGAATATCCATTTAGGAGGGGGAATTGGCGCAGAACTCGCTGCTCCTGCAGCTCGCCCAGGATCCGGCTACGCCGCTGCTCACCCTGCAGCAGCTTGCCCAGGAATATCCCGGGTTAAGGCCAGCAATCGCGCTCAATCCCTCCACGTACCCGGCGTTGCTGGGCTGGCTAGCGAATCTGCATGACCCGGCAGTTGATGCCGCCCTAGCGCAGCGCGCAGCCGGCGGGCCCCCGGCACCCCCGCCCCCCGGCGTCACTCCCTCAACCGGCGGGGCCAGCGACGGCGGGGCCCGCGGAAGTGGGGCCCGCGAGTTGGGGGGCAACCCGCTGTTTCCCCCCACCCAGTCCTTGCCTGTCACAGCTGCAGGCGGCGGGGGAATCTTGGACTTCGAAGACGACGAGGAGCCTAGTGGGGGCGGCGCCCTACCCTGGGTGATCGGCGGCTTGGCCGTGGTGCTGGTGTTGGTGATCCTGTACGTGGTCTTCACGCTGTTTGGTCCCGCCAAGCCCGCCCGTCCCGAGGTCGCTGACGCCATGCGGACCAGCAGCCAGCTCCCGCAGGAGACAGCCGCGCCCACGCAGGCCGCCGATTCCGCGTCCCCGACGCCCACCCCCAGCACCTCCACCCAGCTGCGCCCGGCTCCTGCCGATGCCCTGGATTTTTCCGCCTTCTACACCCCCTCCCAGAACATCGGCTGCTCCCTGGAGGGCGAGGCCGCGTGGTGCGTCATGTACGAACACTACGAGACTACCTCTGCCGGGTGCGGACCCGACGAGCCCGTGATCGTCACTATCGACGCGCAGGGCAATATCTCTGAGGAATGCGCCAGCGCAGAGGGGGATCTGCCCACCCTGAATTACGGCGAGAGCACCGCGAACGAGAAGTTCGCGTGCGTCAGCAAGGAAAGCGGCGTGGACTGCTGGCATCTGGCCACCGGGCGCGGATTCGTCATCTCTCGCGAGGGAATCTTTAAGAAGTAGCCCTGCGGGCGGGACGTTTTTCCCGCCCGCCCCCCGTTTGCGGAGACGAGAGCATGATTCTCGTTAGAATTCGCTCCCGTTTTCCTGCACGCCGGTGACACAGGCTTTTACGATGGCAGTGTCTGGCCCCATGAGTGCGGGCAAGGTAGCGCGCGCTCGGCACAGCAAACGAGCGGCGGGTCGCGCCCTCTAGGGCCCGGCGGCGCACCCCCAGGGAGGTGAGAGCCGTGAGCACTAACACACAGGGACCATGCGGCTGGCAGCCCCAAGCTACAAGCGGTGGCGGGCAGGGAGCCCCGCCGCCCCAGGGCTGGCAGCCGCAGACCAACTCCCCGGGCTGGCAGCCCCAGCCGGACGCCACAACATGGCACGCGCGCCCGGACACTGCCACGCAGGGTCCGGGCGCGGGCGGCGCTTGGCAGGCCCTGCCGGACGCCACAGCCGTGCTCGGGCAACCCGATCCCGCCTCGGCAGGGCCGGCTCCTGGCACGCCGTGGCAGTCAGTACCCGCCACCCCGGCAGGGAGTGCGCCCCACCCCACCCCTTGGCAAGGAGTACCAGTTGCCCCACCCGCGCCCGTGCCCGGAACCGCAGAAGCGGTGGGAGGCTCCGGCGCTACCGGGGCGTGGCAGGGAGTGGCGGGCGCGGCCAGCTGGCAAGCGAGCGCGACGCCGGCCACCACGTGGCCTGCTCCCCCGGCCAGCATTCCGCCCGGGGGAGGCCCGCCGAGCGGCGGCAAGGATGCCGGCGCGCCTAAGCCCTGGATGACGTGGGCACTGGTAATGGCCGTCGTCGTGCTGACCATCTCTGTTGTCGGTCTGCTTGTCTTCATATTCGCTGGCGGGAAGGACGACTCGGCTACCCCCAGCCCTCGCCCCTCCCCCTCCGCCTCCAGCGCCGCAAATGAGGCACCCAGCGAACTGGCCTCTGCCACCCCCTCAGCTCCGCCGAGCCCTAGCCCCTCTGCCACCCAGGGCACGGCGGCGGCACAACAACCCTCTACGCAGGCAGCGCCACCACCGCCGCCAGCGCCAGCCCCGCCACCCGCGCCGGAGCCCCCGCCGGCTCCCCCTGCACCCGCAGGGCCCGCCTTCCCACCCCCAGAGGACGCGGTCTTTGGCGAGTACTTTTCCTTCGTCACCCCCTCCGGCTCGGTGCTTTGCCGCGGCTCGGTCCATTCGGTGGAATGCGCCACCGCAGTTTGGAACTTTGTGCCGCCCATCCAGTGCGACCCCGGGGCGGTTTTCATCCTGAGCATGGACGGGACTGGCCCAATCCAGTCCACGTGTAACTACAGCGACGGTGGTTTGGTGGATACGGCTCCCGCTGGCTCCGCGTTCACCACCGGGGTGTACGCGTGCGTCCTCGACTACGACGGGGCCAATTGCTGGCACATGACTACTGGCAACGGCTTCTACCTGAGCGCGGATCTCCAATACACCTACTAGATTCCCGCCCCCGGAAGCGAGTTGGGCCATCTTTGGGCCAGGCGGGAATAAAAGCGTGGTGCCATCCGTTAGGTTGGGTGGAAAGCATTGAATCGCAACCGAAATGGAGTAAACGTGGCCACTGTTGACCTGACTGCGGAGAGCTTTACCGAGGCCATCGAGAACAACGACATCGTTTTGCTCGACTTCTGGGCAGAGTGGTGCGGTCCGTGCCGCCAGTTTGGCCCGATCTTCTCCAAGGTTTCTGAGGAGTTCCCGGACGTAGTCTTTGCCAAGGTGGACACTGAGGCGCAGCCGCAGCTCGCCGGCGAGTTCGGTATCACCTCCATCCCCACCATCATGGCCTTCCGGGAGAAGGTCCTGGTCTTCGCCCAGCCAGGTGCCCTGCGCGAGCCGCAGCTGCGCGAGCTGGTGCAGAAGATCAAGGAGCTGGACATGGCTCAGGTCCACAAGGAGATCGCGGAGGCCGAGGCCGCCGAGCAGGCCTGATTTGGCCAGACGCTAGTGGGGCGGGGCGAGGAAAGTATTTTCCTCGCCCCGCCCCACTGTTCGTTCTAGAACTTGGTGATCCCATCCCGGTTCATCAGGAACCCGGCTCCCGTGAGGTTGTTCCAGCAAACAACGCCCGCTTCCTGGGAGAGGCACGTCAGATTGCCCGTGTTGACTGACCTGCCGTAGTCCATCACCGCGACTTCGGCGCCGGGGTTACCGATGATGCAGTCCTCAGTCATCTCTCCGCCCACTGCGGTGATCTTGACCATGTGGTAGCCGTTCTCGCACGGCATGGGCGGGGTGTAGTTGCGCTGCAAGATGCCGCAATTGGCCGCGTTGCCGTCCATCTCGCAGTAGATGTTGCGGGAGGGAGAGAAGAAGGCGTAGCGGTCCCTGAAATCCACGCCAGCTGGTGCGGGCCGCGTGCCGTTGGGCTCCTGGGCGGGAATCCCTGGGAGCGGCGCGGGCGGCGCCGGGGTGGCTTCGCCGTCGGCCGGGGCGGCGGGATCCGCGCTGCTGGACTCGACTGGTTCGACCGGCTGCGCCGGGGCGGCCGGGGAGGCCATGTCCTCAGGCTGCGTGGTGGCAATGTCTGGGGTGGCTTCGACGCTCCTCGAGCTCCCACTGGAGGGAGCAGAGCTTTGGCCGGCATTGTTCTCTTTGCTAGAAAACAGGCCGATCGCGGAGACAATGACCAGCACAATCCCTATCAAGGCGACTGCAAGGGCCAGCATCAAGGCAAACGCGTTCTTTCCAGTGGCGTTCATGGCGGCGCTCCTTCCTCTTTGCTGCGCAGCCAACCAAGCTATCGACAGGAACAGCCTGCCAAGCAATCCGGGTGAGCTGTGTCTCGTCTGATACTCATAAGTATGGTCAATGAGCCCAACTTTGGGGGTTGGAATCGACCGGCCACCAAAACCGGTTTCGCAACTCGGTCCGGGCGCAAAGCAGTTGGGGGCGCGGCGGTAAACCGCCGCGCCCCCCACCGGGCCTGCTGGGCATCATGCAGAAACCGCCATAGCGACCAACAACCCCCAATCCCCAGCGGTAAAAGCCGCACCCTTGCGCAGGTTGTCGCCCACAATGAACATGGCCAGGCCCCGACCGCCTTCTACCGCCTGGTCGGCGCGAAGGCGGCCTACCAGCACGTGGTCGCGGCCCGCGCCGTCCAGCGGCGTGGGCACGTCCACGTAGTCAACGCCGGGGGCGACGTCGATCAGTTCGCGGGCACGCTCCACGTTGATGGGGCGCTCGAACTCGGCGTGAATGGCCAGGGCGTGACCGGAGAACACCGGGACGCGCACACAGGTGCCGGAGACGGCCAGGTCGGGAGCCCCCAGGATCTTGCGGGACTCGTTGCGCAGCTTCTGCTCCTCGTCGGTCTCGCCGGAGCCGTCGTCCACCAGGGAACCGGCCAGGGCAACGACGTTGAAAGCGATGGGGGCCGCGTAGACCTGCGGCTCCAGGCCACTCACGGCACGCCCGTCCAGGGCCAGGCCCTCGATGTCCTGGGTGACGGCGTGACGGATCTGCCCGGCCAGCTCTCGCACGCCAGCCAGGCCAGAACCGGAGACGGCCTGGTAGGAGGAAACGTGCAGCCGCTTCAGCCCGGCCTCGCGGTGCAGCGGGCCCAGCACCGGCATGGCGGCCATGGTGGTGCAGTTGGGGTTGGCGATGATGCCCTTGGGGCGGTGCGCCATGTGGCCCGGGTTGACCTCGGAGACCACCAGCGGCACCTCCGGGTCCTTCCGCCAAGCGGAGGAGTTGTCAATCACTACGGCGCCGGCGGCGGCGAACTTGGGGGCGTATTCCTTGGAGGTAGCGCCACCGGCGGAGAACACGGCCACGTCGATCCCGGAGAAGTCGGCGGTGGCAACGTCCTCCACCACGATCTCGTCGCCTCGGAAGGGCAGCACGGTACCGGCCGACCGCGCAGAGGCGAAGTAGCGCATCTTGCCGATGGGAACGTCGCGCTCCTCCAGCAGGGCCCGCATCACGCGGCCAACCTGGCCAGTGGCACCAACTACAGCAAACGTCAGGTTTCTCATCGTCCAGTTCCTCCGTAAACGATGGCCTCGGCCTCAGCGGAGTCGAGGTCAAAGGCGGTGTGGGCTACGCGCACGGCCTCGTCAAGGTCGCTGAGCGCGGTGACTACCGAGATGCGGATTTCCGAGGTGGAGATCATCTCGATGTTGATGCCGGCGTCGGACAGCGCGCCGAACAGCTTGGCTGAAACACCCGGGTGGGAGCGCATACCCGCGCCCACCACGGAGAGCTTGCCGATTTCCTCGGTCAGGAAGATCTCCTTGTAACCGATCTCTGCAGCCACTGCCTCAAGGGCGCCCAGGGCGTCCTTGCCGTCGCCGGAAGGCAGGGTGAAGGAGACGTCGGTGGAGTTATCCCGCACGGAGACGTTCTGCACGATCATGTCGATGTTTACGTCGGCCGCAGCAACGATGGAGAAGATGCGCGCGGCCAGGCCCGGCCGGTCCGGCACACCCACCAGGGTGATCTTGGACTGGGAGCGGTCGTGTGCGATTCCGGAGATGATGGGCGCTTCCACTGAGTCCTCCTTCGAGGCGATGATCTGGTCGGCGATAGAGGGGGCCAGGAGTCTAACGATTGCGGGGTTCACGGCGTGGTCGGCAATCCACGTGCCGTCCTTGTCGCTGAAAGAGGAACGCACGTGGAGGGCCACCTTGTGACGGCGCGCGTACTCCACTGCGCGCAGGTGCAGGATCTTGGCTCCCTGAGCAGCGAGTTCGAGCGTTTCTTCTGCGGTGAGGTTGTAGATGCGGCGAGCGGTGGGCACCACCCGCGGGTCGGCAGTGAAGAGTCCGTCCACGTCGGTGTAGATCTCGCACACGTCGGCACGCAGGGCGGCGGCCAACGCCACGGCGGTGGTGTCGGAGCCGCCACGTCCCAATGTGGTGACGTCGTCGTTGTTCGAGAGCCCCTGGAAGCCTGCGACGATCGCCACGGCACTCTCGCGAATGCACTGGACGATGCGCTCGGGAACCACGCCGACGATGGACGCCTTCCCGAAGCGGGTATCGGTGAGCATGCCGGCCTGGCGACCAGTGAAGGCGTGGGCCTTAACGCCCTCTGCCTCGATAGCCATGGCCAGCAGAGACATGGAGATGCGCTCGCCGGAGCTCATGAGGAGGTCCATCTCGCGCGGGCTGGGGGTGGGGTTCAGCTTTGCCGCCATGTCGAGGAGCTCGTCGGTGGTGTCTCCCATGGCGGAGACCACGACGACCACGTCGTGCCCGGCGCGCTTAGTCTCCACGATGCGCTTAGCCACGCGGCGCATCGCTTCAACGTCCGCTACGGACGAGCCACCGAATTTCTGCACAATCAGGCTCACGTCGTTCCTTAGGGCTTGCTCGCGCCTGCCGTCAGGGGCAGGCGTGGAAGGGGCTTGGCTGTGCCGGGTTGGTTACGCGTTGAACCAGTTAGCACTGCGAAGATTCTTTCATGGATACAGGACGCAGCTTTTGTCACCTTGATCGCAGTTTGGCCTTACTTTGGCCAGCTTGATCTCTTTAGTGGCCGACGTTGCTCCCCACACTGTGTTCAATTCGTGGCCAGCACGCTCACTATTCGGACATACTGGGGGTGGGGGCGCCCACCAGGCGGCGTCCCTCGAAGGCGCGGCCCAAGGTGACCTCGTCCGCGTACTCGAGGTCGCCGCCCACGGGCAGACCGGAGGCGAGGCGGGAGACGGGCACTTCGAGGGTGCGCAGGGTGCGCACCAGGAACGCGGCGGTGGCTTCGCCTTCGATGTTGGGGTCGGTGGCGATGATGACCTCGGTGACGTTGCCCTCGCCCACGCGCTGCAGTAGTTCGCGTACACGGAGCTGGGCGGGGCCGACCCCGTTGAGGGGATCGATCGCGCCACCCAGCACGTGGTATTTGCCCCGGAACTCGCGGGTGCGTTCGATTGCGATGACGTCCTTGGGTTCTTCTACCACGCACAGGACCTCTTCGCTGCGACGCGGGTCCCGGCAGATGGTGCACAGCTCGGACTCGGCGATGTTGCCGCAGACGGTGCAGAAGCGCACCTTGGCCTTCACCTGCACTAGGGCCTGGGCCAGGCGCTCGACGTCCGTGGCCTCGCTGCCGAGGATATGGAAGGCGATGCGCTGGGCGCTCTTGGGGCCGATGCCAGGCAGACGGCCCAGCTCGTCGATCAGGTCCTGTACGGCACCGTCGTACACCGGTTCTCCTTATTTCTCTGGTGGGGCGCTGGCTAGAGGGGGCTAGTAACCTCGCGCTCCTCAAGTATCTGACCACCCAGGACGCGCAGCATCACGTGCACGCCGGCCTCGGTGTTTACCTCCACCTCGGGATCGTCAAAGCTGATGTCGTGCTCGTCCATGCCAGGCACGTGGAGTTCCGGCTTGGGCACGACGGGGTGGGCGTCCGGGGCCGGGCTACCTGGCGCCTCTCCGCCGTTCACAGCGGGGCCCGGCTCTGGGGCGGGTGGCTGAGCTAAGGACAGGGCAGGGGCGGGCCGTTGGTCGATCCGCTTGCCGGAGCGAATGTCGTGGACCGGCGCCCAGGGCTCGGGCTCCGGCTCGCGGTCGAGCCGCGTGACCAGCGAGGAGGGCACCTCCGGCCACGCCTCTCCCGCGTCGTCCCAGTCCTGCTGCGGAGCGGGGGCGGGCGCGGCGGGAGCGGTCTCCCGCCGCGCGCCGTATCCGCCTCCAAGCTGCGTCCGGGCGGGCTGGGGCTGGGGCGGATCCCAACCTGCGGGCTCGGGCTGGGGCGGGCGACGGTCAGCGATCTCAGCGTGCGGTTCTGCCCAGCCAGCCGGTTCAGGCTGAACCTGGCCCCGGCCAGCACGATCCGCCTGGGGCTCCGCCCATCCGGCAGGCTCGGCCTGCGCAGACTGCCAATCGGCCGACCCGGGCGCCGCAACCGACGCCGACTCCACACCAACACCTGCACCCTCACGCCGAGGGGCCACCGACCGGCTCTCCCAGCCAACTGGCTCAGGGTTGGGCTCCGCCCAGACAGTCGGTTCAGGCTGAACCTGGCCCCGGCCAGCACGATCCGTCTGGGGCTCCGCCCTGCGTACCGGCTGGTCCTGGTAGCCCGAGTGATGGTTAGTGCCGTGGTTCTCGGGTGCCGCCTCGCGGCTGCCGGCGAAAGGGTCGGCATCACCGCCTTGGGGGGCAGGGCTTGCCTGCGACGCCGGCCCGCCCGGGACGGCCTCCACGCTCAGCTCCAAGCCCAGGGACTCACGCAGCGCCTGCTGCACGGCCAGGCCCATGTTGCGGCTCTGGAAAGCGTTGAGCAGGCCGGGCAGCGGGATGTGCAGCGCAAACACGCCGTCGGTGACCGGACCCGGGTGGGCGTTGGGGCTCACCAGCGCCCACACCACCTGGCTGATTCCCCGCAGGGAGTTGAGCACCTCCGACCAGCGGTCGCGGATCATCTCCCCCTGGCCGGCGCTGCCTGCCGGGGAGAGGGTGGTGCCGTACTCGAGTTCGGGTTCACGGGCGGGGGCGGACGCAGCAGCGGGCGCGGGCCTGCGGG
Source organism: Buchananella hordeovulneris (assembly GCA_030529545.1). Taxonomy (GTDB): domain Bacteria; phylum Actinomycetota; class Actinomycetes; order Actinomycetales; family Actinomycetaceae; genus Buchananella; species Buchananella hordeovulneris_A. The sequence continues at coordinate 35,470 of JAUMWR010000001.1, read as the reverse complement.
CCTCCGCCGGGAACTCCTGACGCTGACCCTGGCCGGGGGCGCCCTGCCTGCCGCCACCGGGCAGGAACTCGCGCGTACCCCACTGCTCTTCGCCCTGCGGCGCACCCTGGGCGGCCTCGGCCCCACCAGCGTACGGACGGTCCATGCCTTCCTCGCGGCCCCCGGCGAACCTGTCGGCCGCAGACTCCTGCCCGGGACGCCCACCCTGGGAACGGCCCTCTGCGGAACCCCACTCCTCCGGATGACCGTGCTGCACGCCGAGGCGCTGACGCTCGTCCATCGGGCGGCCCTCTGCGGGCCGACCCTCTACCGGACGACCAGCCTCAGTGCGCCCAAACTCGGGGCCCGCAGCCCTGAAACGACCGTCCCCAGCACGCGGATCCCCAACGCGGACATCCTTGGCGTGAGCATTCCCGGCGTGGGCACTCTCGGCGTGGACGTTTTCGGCACGGGCGTCGCCGGGACGCCCAGCCTCGAAGTGGTCTGCCTCGAACCGGCCCGGAATCGAGTGGGCAGGCTGAACGTCGTCCCCCCAATCGCTCCCCTGCGAAGGGGCGGCCGGGCGGTTCATGTCCGGGCGAATGGTCTCCGGGCGGGCACCCTGCGGGCGGGCCAGCGGGGCGTCGTCCACCTGCGGGGCGGGAGTAGGGATGGCGGGAACGCTCTCCTGACTCCAGTCATCTCCCCAGTCGGCGGCGGCGGAGGCCACCACGTCAACGAACTCAGGCTGCGGCTCCGGGCGGCGCGGCGCGGCAGGCCGCTCAAATCCGCCCGGCTGCGGAGAACGCTCACCACCCGCCTGCTCGCGAGGGCGGCCGGCCGCCGCAGGCTGCACCGCGCGCGGACGGGCCGCCTCCTGCGCTGCAGCGGGCTGGCGGCCAGCGCCGGGCGCCGCAATGCCCTGCATCTGCCCCAAAGCCAGCAGGACCCGCGCGCACAACAGCTCCACGTGCAGGCGCGGGCTCGTGGCACCCACCATCGAAGTCAGCGCCTCATTGGCCAAATCTGCGGCCCTGGACAGGGCTGGGGCCCCCATCGACTTGGCCTGCTCGCGCATGCGCGCGAACACGTCGGTAGGCAGGGCAGCCAGGGCGTCGCGCGCGTTCTCAGCCGTAACGGCGATGACCAGCAGGTCGCGCAGGCGCTGCAGCAGATCCTCCACGAAACGGCGCGGCTCCTGGCCCGCCCCGATCACGCGCTCCACCACCCGGAATACACCAGCGCCGTCGTCCGCAGCGAACGCAGAGACAATCTGGTCCAGCAGCGTCTCATCTGTGTAACCCAGCAGCGCCACCGCCTGGCGGTAATCCAACTGGCCCCCGATGGTGCCCGCGATCAGCTGATCCAGCACCGAGAGAGAGTCACGCACCGAGCCGCCACCAGCACGAATCACCAACGGCAGCACACCCGACTCCACCTGCACGCCCTCACGGACGCACAGCTCCTCCAAGAACCGCGTCAACTCCTCCGGCGGCACCAAACGGAACGGATAGTGGTGGGTGCGCGAACGGATAGTGCCGATCACACGCTCCGGCTCAGTCGTGGCGAAGATGAACTTCACATGCGGCGGCGGCTCCTCCACCAGCTTCAAAAGCGCGTTGAAGCCCTGCGGGGTGACCATGTGGGCCTCGTCCAGGATGAAGATCTTGTACCGGTCCCGCACCGGGGCAAACGCGGCGCGCTCACGCAGCTCGCGAGCGTCGTCCACACCGTTGTGACTAGCCGCGTCGATCTCCACCACGTCCAGCGAACCACCGCCGCTGCGGGACAGCTCCCGGCAAGAATCGCACTGACCACAGGGAGTGTCAGTGGGGCCCTGTGCACAGTTCAAGCACCGCGCCAAAATGCGTGCCGAGGTGGTCTTGCCACATCCCCTGGGGCCGGAGAACAGATAGGCATGCGTAATGCGGTCGGCACGCAGCGCCGCCATCAGCGGCTCAGTCACGTGCGACTGCCCAATCACGTCCGCAAAGGACTCCGGGCGGTAACGGCGATACAGAGCTGTGGTCACCCTCCAAGGCTAGTTGCTCCCACCAACACTTGGAGAACCAGAGGGAATTTTGGACGGCGGTAATCGCACGGGCTGGTGCGGAGGCACGGCGCGAGCAGGACGGAAAAGGTGCGGCGGCTCGGTGCGGCGCTAACTCCAGCCAGTCCGGGGGCTGGACAGGTGAACGCGCGGGCAACCGCGCAGCGCGGCTCGACGAATACCGGCCGACAACCAGGTGACAACGGAGAGCACGCATACACCGACGGGCATTCCGGTGGCGCTGGACATAAGAGGATCCTCCGCGCACCCAGCAGAGCATCCTTATCCTTGCTGCCTTCCGGCCCTGGGGAGGTTCGAATGATGCCGCCACGCGGAGGATCGCCTCGATTCTACATGCACCCGGCCTGCCAGCCGCAACACGGAGAGAATGCGGAGCTTGGCGCCCTGCCAGCTACGCCCTCCCGTTCACCAAAGAGGCGGACACAAAAGCGTGATGCGCCCCATGCCGCTCGGATTGGCGAACGCCGCCGCCTTTGCGTATGATTACGGACGTTGCCTGGAGGATTCGCCTAGTGGCCTATGGCGCACGCTTGGAAAGCGTGTTGGGTGCAAGCCCTCGGGGGTTCGAATCCCCCATCCTCCGCCGCATGGTTTGGCCCGGTCTGAAAAGACCGGGCCAAACTCGTATCCGTGCACGTCCGGCATCAGGAAGCCCGCTGCCGCAGGCGCCATAACTGTCCCGCCCTGACCTGCTGCCGGGCAGCGACCCACTCCCCCGCCACGCCTGTCCCGCCTTCCCCGCAACAAACTCGCCTCCTAAGGACCAGGGGGCGACGTTCGGCACGCCCCCGAATTCCCGACAACTGCCCTCACCTCCTAGGGGCCAGGGCCACGTTTGTTGGCGTTGGGTAAAACAATTGGCCTCGGGGGACTCCCCCAGACCAACAAACTCACCCAACGCCAACAGATTCACCCCAGGCCAACAAACCCGGGTGCTGTAGCGAGGACACGCCGACCCGCCGGAAGCGCCCGGGCCCGCACAGCCCCCACCCACCGTCAGCACTCCTACCTGGCACTGCGCTTCCCTGGCGCCGCGCCGCCCTGCGTTCTCCTCCCCCAGCGCTCCCACTCGCCGCACAGACGGCGGTGCCCCGCTACCTGCGGGCAGGTAGCGGGGCACCGCGCGGGGATTCGGGTTAGCCGAGCAGTCGCTTGACCTCGGCCTCCACGCCACCGCCAACAACCCCGGTGCCACCCAGGATCGTTACAGCAGAGGGCTTAGCCGTGGTGAGGAACTGCGCTGCGGCTGCGGGCAGGCTGCCCGGAGCGGTCAGCAGCAATACGCCCGCACCGTTGGCCGCCAGGGCCGCACCGGGCAGAGCGTCGGCGTAGCCAGCACCGGAGACCAGCACCACGTAGTCCGCCTGCGCTGCATAGCGAGCCGCCAGGCTGGCTGCGGTTGCGTAGCGGTCTTCACCAGCCACAAACTCGAAGTCAGCACTGGTGGAGACACCTGCCTTGCGAACGGCAGCCGCCGCGTTGTGACCAACGGCTACCACCTTCAAACCGGAACGGTCCAGGAACACCTTCGTGCTCGCCTCTAGGGAGGATCCGTTAGAGAGAACGATCCCGGCTTCGGCGTACCGGGCCACGGAGCCAGCGGCCAGACCATCGGGGAAGTTCAGGCCATCGACCACGAAGACGCGGGAGAGCTCAGCGTGCTCGCCGGCTTCCTGGGACAGGAACAGAGCGGTCTCGAAGCGGTTAGCGCCACCCAGGCGTTCCACCTCAAAGCCAGCCTTCTGCAAGTCCCTCTCAATCTCCCGAGACACGGAGGACGTACCACCGGCGATGTAGACCTTGCGGATCTGGGCAGCGGTAAGGCCGTTGAGCACCTCCGGTTCCAGCGAACCGCCCATGGTGAGAACCACCGGGCCGTCCACCGCGCTCGCAAGCGCCCCGGCGGCGAGAGCGTCCGCATAGCCCTTGCCAGAAGCGAGTACTGCCACCGAACCGAAGTCGCCCTCTGCCAGAACCTGCACCGAAGTCTTGACGCGGTCCGCGCCGAAGATGCGGTTAACAGTCGGGGTATCGCCATCGGAGGGCAATGCAGCAAAGGTGTGGCTCCAACTTGCCGTAGCCCCCTCGGCGAACTTGTAGCCAGCGGCGGCCTCAGCGGTGACCACAGTGGCAGAGCCACGCTTAACGTTGGTGATAACACCCGTCACAGGGGCCCCGTCGATCTTGTAAACGACGCCGGTCACGGTCGGGATGGTGATGGAGTCACCCGTGCCCGTGCCATCCGGGTCGGAGAAGACCGGAGCCTGCGGCGTTACCACGACCGGCTCGGCCGGGGCAGTCACCGTCGGGGTCGGAGTCGGAGCCGGGGCAGTCACCGTCGGGGTCGGAGTCGGAGCCGGGGCACCCGGCAGCTCGATCCGGACCGGCACGGTGAACTCGGCGTTGATACCGGCCTGCCCAGTGCGGCGCACCTTCCACTGGGTGTCGAAGGTGACGAAACCGGCAGCCAAGTCCTCTGCGGTGACCGTGTACTTGGGGTAGCAGGTGTAGCCGTCCTCGCCGTGCACGTTATTCCAGCCGCAGCGGTCGGTGCCGCTACCGGCGGCGTAGGTGCCGGTGAAGGTGGTCAGGCCGCCGCCGTTAACGGCCTGGATGTTGTAGCGGTTTGCGCGCAGTTCCTGCCCCTTGACTCGGATCGGAACCACAACCTCTTCTCCCACCGTGTAACTCGTCTTGGGCGCGAACTTGGTGGTGTCCAGAGTCGCGTTGAACGGACGTAGTAGCACGCGCTTGCCGGTCGGGACCGTGGTGGACAGCACCGTGGTCCCCTCTCGCTCCGCAGTGGCGTCCCAGGACGTCGCGGACTCGAAGTAGCCGCGCAGCATGTCCTCTTCGGTCAACGTGTGGAACGGCATGTTCGCGGCGGTGGTGGAGCAGGTGAACGACCCATTCGCGGCCAAGCCCGCGTAACGGCAGTTGGGGGCCGTGGGCGGGGCGAAGTTGGCGAAGTTACCGGAACGCGGGAAGGCGGTAACGGCCCGTCCGGACGTGTTGGTCACGGTGAAGGACCAGCGCAGCTTGTCACCCACGGAGAAGGTGTTTTGGTCGTCGTTGGCGGCCTTGACCACCGAGTGCAGGCCGTTGTCCACCACGCTCAAGTGCGCCACGGGCGTGTCGCTGGGCGTGTACAGGCTGACCTCCGCGATCGAGGTCCACTTGTTCGCCTGGTCCCCGTAGCTCTGCTTGGAGACGATCTTCACGAAGCGCACGTTGGCTCCGTTCAGGGGCACAATGCGGGCGCCCTTCGAGGTGTCCCAGGTGCCCTCCTCCACCTTGGTCATGCCATCCTGGGTCTCGCCGGCCCAGACCTCGTAGTCCTTGATCTGTCCGTTGGCGGAGTCGTCCTGGCGCGGCAGCACGCTCAGGTGAGCGGCCTCGCGTACCTCACCGAAGTCGATGGTGATCTGGTGGGGCATCGGCGGTACCGGAGCGGACCACTTAGTGTGCCAGGTGGTGTCTGGCCGCCCATCGATCGCCTTGTCTGCGCCGTTAGCAGCGTTCTGTGCAGTGGAGCTGGAAACGATGCGCGCAGTGCCGGGCCCCACGGGCTGCACCGGGAACTCGCCCTCGCGCAGCACGACGTTGAAGTTGACCGGCTTGGTGGCGGTCGAGCCCTCCACAGTGAATTGGAGCTGCGCTGTCACTGCGCCAGCGTTAGCGAAGCGGTAAGGGGTGGCTGGCACGTTCACGTTGGTGGACTCGCCAACGGCCAGGTTGGCGATGTTGACGGTGCCGAAGGTCCAGCCGCCCGGGCCGGTGATGGTTACGACTCCGCTGGTCACTGCGGTGGGGCCGGGGTTGGTGATGGTGACGGGAACCTGAACGGTTTCGCCACGGTGCACGGTGATGGCCTCAGCGGCGGTGGTGGCCTTAGCGCAGGTGCCGCCCAGCCAGTCCATGTTGAAGCGGGCGAAGGTGATGTCGTTGTTCTCCGCCTCGTAGAGGATGCCGATGTTGCCGTCACCCAGCACACTCATGACAGAGTAGGACATGGCGCCGTCCTTGAACTGCTTGGCGGTGGTCCATGTTTCACCGTCGTCGCAGGACATCTTGATGGTGCCGTTGGTGCGGCCGGAGGCGTTGGCGCTGTTGGAGAACAGCAACACCTTAGCCTTGGGGTCGGTCGGTTCGGCGTTCGGGTAGGCACGGATAATCGAGGCATTGTTGCCCGGGTCCACAAGCTGCGGGTCGCGGTAGTACTCGCCCCAGGTGTGTCCACCATCGCGAGAGATAGCCACGTACCGGTCGCCATGGCGGGTCGTCTGGCGAGAGTTGATCATCACCGAGCCGTCGGATAGCTCCACCAGCTTGTTCTCATCGAAGTTCTCGCCCAGCGGCTCACCGCGCTTCCACGTGGCACCCTGGTCGTCGGAGTAGAGCGTAACGGCGTGCTTCTGGCCGTTCTTGTTCCACACAGAATAGGGCTGCAGCAACCGGCCAGCGTGGGGGCCGTGCAGGAGCTGGATACCGTTACCTGAGGTGGCGAAGCGTCCCTTCCATTCGGTCTCGTGCCCCTCGGTGATCTGCGGGGTGACGAACACAGGGTCCTGCCAGGTAAGTCCGCCGTCCACGGACTTGATGTAGACGGCGTGCAGCACGTTGCGGTTGGCGGGGTCCGTCCCCAGCTGGGAACCCCAAATGCCCTGGTCGTAAGACTTCACGAAGAAGGAGTACATGTGTCCGTTGCGCCGGTCCACGATCAAGGACGGGTCAGAGTAGCCGTGTTTGGGTGCACGTGGCTGGCCGGCTGCGGCAACGGTCTGCTCACCGAAGGTGACACCATTGTCAGCGGAGATCTTCTGAACGATGGAGTTGGGTTCAGGGGAGTCACCGCAGTTGTTCGGGCGGCCGTCCCACTGGGCAACGATCTCACCGTCATTGTTGGTGGCCAGCGCGGGAATGCGGTAACACCGGAACCCCCCCTGGCCACCGCGGGCCAGGACCTGCTTGTTAGAGGCTGCTTTGGGGTCCACCGGGGCGCCAGAGCCACGCTCCTTGGCGTCGAAAGCCTTTAGCTGCCCGGCAGGGATGGGAGTAACCCCTGGGACCGTAGCTGGGAGTGATGGGGTGTTGGCGTCCTCGTCGGGGGCGGCGATGGCTACCGGGGCCAGGAGCGGCGCCACTAAAACTGCTGCGGCCGCACTCAGCGCCAACGATCGCCAGCCGGGGAAATTGCTGAAGCTCATCGGAATCCTTTACTTCTAGGCGTCTTTGCCACGAATAGATGCGAGCCTACGGGTTTCCCCTCCTTCAAGCAATTGGCACTCGCCGTCCACGTACGCCGCAGAAGGGTTAAGGTTTGGCTTATGACCGACATCCCATTGACGCCGCGCCAGCAGCGCAAGCGCGCCTTGCAACGTCGCCAGACCCTGATTTACGGCGGGTTGCTTTCTGCGATGTCGCTGATTGGGATTGGCGGCTATCTGGTGGCTACTGGCGCTTTGCAGGGCCCGTTCGAGTCCGGTTTCTCCGGTGAAGCAGACTCTTATGAGGGTGCGGTGGTACCGTGCCCGCCCAAAGACGCGGTTCCGCTTGCCTTTGAGAGCATCACGGTCAACGTTTATAACGGCTCTCCGCTAACGGGTTTGGCGACGCTGGTCTCTGCGAATCTGCAGGAACGGGGTTTCAAGATTGGCCAGTACGGCAACTACATCGAGGACTCGTACGACTCGACGGTGCTGGTTCAGTCTGGCTTGGAGGGAGTGGCCGCTGCTTACACGGTGGCGCAGCTCTTCAACGATCCGATCATCAACGTGGATTCCCGCCCGGGCGCGACTGTGGAGATAGTGCTTGGTTCCAAGATCACATCGATGAAGGAGGTTACTCCTCCGGCGCCCGACGCCTCTCCGGCCCCGCTGCAGGGCGTCCGCGGCTGCGTGCCCTTTGAGCAGTTGAGCGCGACTTCTTTGCCGCCCATCCGCGTTTTGACGGATATTGTGCCGTCCGCTGCCCCGTCTGAGGAGGGGAGTATGCCCGAGAACGAGCAGCAGCCCCCGGTGGAGCAGGGCGGCCAGTAGCGCGCGTCTTCTTTAGGTCGTTTGGGTGGACGACGTTCCCGCCGGACCGATTCGCTCACGGCCGCCTTTTAGCTCGTTTCGCTTTGTAGCTGAGCAACTGGGGGCCCACCGCGAACGCGGTGGGCCCCCAGTTTTGGGCTCCGGTCAGCTGCTTACTTCACAGCGTGCAGGGCGCCGTTGAGGACGGCATCGGAGAGCACTACCTGCCCACCAAAGACGTAGACGTTGGCGACCTTGTCCATGCCCTTGAGCTGGTTGAGCACGCTGGCCGGGATAGCCTTGGAGGTGCTGAGCAGCAGGGCGCCGTTGTTGCGGGCCAGCATAGTGGCACCGGTTAGGGCATCGGCGAAGCCTTCACCGGAGGCCACGCCAACCACGGTGGCCTCGCTGGCGTACTTGTTGACCACCTTGGCGGAGGTGTCGTAGCGGTCGGCACCGGCGACGGAGACCAACTCGCGACCGTGGCCGACTACGGCCTCAGCAGCGGTCTTGGCCTTGCCACCCACAGCTACGACCGGAGCGTTGCCAGCACGGTTCAGGTACTTCAGGGTCTCCATCGGCGCCTTGGAGCCGTTGGTGAGTAGGATGACTCCGTTACGCTGCGCCGCGATGGGAGCAGCGGAGAGGGCGTCGCTGAAGTTGGTGCCGTCGACCAGGAACACCGAGGCGGTGTTCTCGCCCTTGGCCTTACGGACCTTGTCGGTCTCGTCGGCGACGAGCTCGGCGGTGGCGAAGCGGTTCTTGCCGGCCACGCGCACGATCTCCACGCCCAGGTCCTTGAGCTGGCGGTCGATCTTCTTGCCGACGGAGCGGGTGCCACCCACCAGGTAGGCCTTCTTCACGCCACCCTCGCGGATTGCGTCGACGACCTTGCTATCCAGGCGCAGCGGAGCGGTCAGCAGCATCGGGGCGTCCAGCTCGGCAGCCAGCGGCACAGCGGCCAGGCTGTCGGCGTAGCTACCGGAGGTGGCGATAACCACGGTGCGGGACTCGGAGGGGCTGGCCTTCCAGATCTCCAAAGCGGTATCGATGCGGTCGCTACCAGCCAGGCGAGTGGCCTTGGGCTCGGTCGGTTGCTGCGTCGGCTCCAGCGTCGGCTGCGGGGTTGGCAGCGCAGCGAAGGTGTGCTGCCAAGAGTTCACGGCTCCAGTGGCCAGAACGTAGCCGTCAGCCGCCTCAGCGGTGACGACGGTCGCCACGCCACGTTTTACTGCAGTGACCTCGCCGGCAACGACCTTGCCGTCGATCTTGTAGACCACGCCGGTGACGGTCGGGATGACAATCTTGTCCCCAGTAGCAGTGCCGTCCGGGTCCACAAAGGTCGGAGCGGTGGGGGTCACTGCGACGGGCAGCGTCTGGTAGAGGTGGCTCCACTCCTTGGTGGCACCGACTGCAAGGACGTAGCCCTCGGCGGCCTCCGCCTTCACCACGGTGGGGGCACCACGGGTGATGTCGGTGACCTCGCCGGAGACCACCTGGTCGCCGATCTTGTAGATCACGCCCGGGACGGTCGGGATGACGATCTTGTCGCCCTCAGCGGTGAGGTCGGACGGGTCCTCGAAGCGCGGGGCCTGCGGGGTAACTGCGGTCGGCGGCACTTCGACGGTCTCCACCATGACCGGCTTGGGCAGGGTCTGCTCAGCGCCGGTGCCCGGCTTCACCTTGGCGATGTAAGCACCGGACGGAGAGCTGGCCGGGATCAGGACGGGGACGCGCACGTTGCCGTCAGCGTCCACCCGGCCCTTGGCGCGCAGCACGGTCTCACCGTTGGTCAGGGTGACGTCGAGGTCCTCGCCCGGCATGCCACCGGTGGCGACCACGACGGCGCTATGACCGGTCTCTGCCTTATGTGGAGCCAGGTGGGTCACGGCGAACTGCGCAACCTCGTCGGCCAGAGGCTGCGGGGTGATGTCGTATGGCAGTGCCCACGCGCTCGGCTTGTCCACGGACAGGTCGTCAATAAGGAACTCGCTCGCTGCAGTGACGTTAGTTGGAATCTGCAGGCGCAGCTTGGCGGCGGCGCGGTCCTTCATGACCTGGCTGAACTTCTCCACGCCATTGACGTACCACTTGTAGGTGCCATCGCCCGGCATCACGATGCTGATGCGAGTGGGCTGGTCAGCGGCGTAAGGCTCGTTGCTGTTAACCCAGTTTCCGTTGTTGGTGTAGGACAAGTTGCCAGAGCCGTTGAGGGAGAGAAAGACAGCCTGCTCGTTGTTCTCCTTGAGCAGGTGGATGCCGAAGGAGGCGGTGCGCTGTTTGGCAACGATGGTGAAGCTGACGATCTTCGGGGTTGCCTGGAGCGGCAATACGACGCTGGTCAGGGTGGGGTTAGCATTTGCGGGGCGAGCCAGCTTCAGGAACTTGTTCTCCCCGTCCACCACACCCGGCGCGGGAGCACCGGTGCGGGTCCAGTTCTCCGGGATCGCGTCCGCAGCCACGTCGGTGAAGGGCTGCTCCCAGCCACCAGCCGGGTTGTTCCGCGCCACTGTCAGGTTGACGTCGGCAACCGCCGCTGGGGTCTGCCCCGCGATGACGACGGCCTTGAGCGCGTAGGTGCCGTCGTGTACTAGGGCGTCCACGGTCAGCGGGACGGTGACTTCAACGGTGCCCCCGGCCGGAATCTGGGCCGCTGCCTCACCCTGGGACACACCAATGGCACCAACCACTCCAACAGCGGCGTCTACCTGACGGTGGCAGGTGGTCGCGGCGTCGAAGACCGCGTTGATGGTGTCGCCCGTGGTCAGGTTGAGCGGCTCACCCTTAGGGGTCAGCGTGACGTTGCAAGTCGGGGCGTTGCCCGGGTCTACCGCCGGAATCAGCGCGGAAGCGGCCGGCAGCTGGAACGCCCCGAGCTCGGCACCGGCCGGGATGTAGGGGCGGCCAGCGTAGTCGCGCAGCTTGCCCGCCCAGGCCATGTAGTCCCAGGCAAGAGATTTGCCGGTGGGGGCGGTGGCGAGCTGGTAGGCGTAGGGGTCCAGCGAACCAGCGTTGCCCGAGAATGCCACGGTGCCATTCACGTTGTTAGTAGCGCCGTTCGGGGCGGTGATGTTGGTGAAGTGGTTGTTGTCGATGACCAGTCCGTCGCCCGGCTTGTTGAAGGTGACGTTGGCGCCCTGCTCAGCGAAGAAGATGTTGTTCTTGATGGTCACGTTGGGGCGAACGCCGTTCGCGTCGGACCAGACTGTGGTCGCAGGGATGTTCCGACCGTAGTAGAAGGTATTGTTGGCGATGATGCCGCCCTCAACGGAACCGCCACAGCCGTGCATGAAAGTACGTGCCTGGTCGTTGATGGAGACGTTGTCGTGAACAGCAAAGTTGTTCAGACCGCCGTACCCGTTCTGGCGGGGGTCGGGGCAGACCAGCAGGAAGCCACCCTCGTTGTCGTGCGACAAGTTGTAGCGCACCACCACGTTGTTAGAGGCGTGGTCTACATCGAAGGCGTTGGAGTCCAACGTGTTGCCCACACCACCGGAAACGTGGTTGTACTGCAGCACAATGTTCTCCGCGTTGGCCATCCAGATACCGGCGTTGTAGGCGCGCACGCCCTTGTTGAAGCCGTCGAGGCGGTTGTGCTCCGCCACGCCACCAACGATGTTGTGGAGCACGATGCCGTCGCCGCCGATCTCGGTCAGGTGGTTACCGGTGACCAGGACGTTGCGGTTGGGGGTGAAGGCCGCGTGACACAGGTTGCCCCAGCGGCGTAGCTCGGGACGACGGCACCAGTTGGACCAGAAGTAGATGCCCTGCCGTTGCACGTTATGAATGCGGTTACCCGCCAGCACGAGGTCGGTGAAGAAGGTGGGGGTGGTGCTGCCCAGCGTCTCCACGATGATGCCACCGGCTGCGTTGGGGCCCTTGCCGACGAAGGCGTGGGGAGCATCGTTCGTGGCGGATGGCATGTAACCACCCACGTTGGTGATGTAGAGGTTGCGGGCGGTAATGCCAGGCAGTTCGCCGGCGTCGGTGCCAACGATCGACAGGCCCCGTCGCATGCTCCGGTTATCACCTGGGGCCTGCAGTTCCAGGTTCTCTATGGTGACGTGCTTGGAGTTGGTCAGCTGGAAGGCCTTCGGCTGCCCCCCGGCGTTGACTACGGCCCGGCCGGGACCAGTGCCGTAGTCCGTGATGAGAATCGGCGCTGCGGCGGTGCCTTGGGCCCGCACGTCAACTGCGCCGGTGCAGGTGACGCCACGCCTAAAGGCCAGCTTGTCACCGGGCTGCAGAGTAAGGGCGTTCACCGCAGCCACACTGTTCAGCGGGGCCTCGGCGGTGCCGGTGCCTGCCGCAGTAGCAGAACAGTCAACGTGGTAGTTGGTAGCGGAGCCCGCAAACGCCACCGCAGGCGTGAGCGCTCCTAACGAAACTGACGCTGCCGCTACAAAGGCAACAGCTGAGAAACCGGTACGCGTCTTTGCATCCATGCGCGCCACTCTAAGGGAGGAGGTTTGCGCGTGGCAATGTCAGCCTACAACTTTGGATTTACCTTCTCTTTAGGAGCCCAAACCAGTTCTGCTTTCAACCAAGAATGCGCTTCCTTGCCGCCCATTAGCCGCCACTTTGCCGGGATGCGTGGAGCGCTCTGGACTTGGGTGGCCGACGTTCCTCCCACCGCCCCACGCAGGACACCACAACCGGCAACTCTGCCTGGGCACCGCCCAACAAAACATGGGTAGTGCCCAGGCAGGCAGTTAAGCAGCGTGCCCGCCTATCGCGCCCCAACCAACTCCAGGATGGTAGCTAGAGGGCGGCGGGGCCGTCGTGCTTACTTGGCATGCCGTTCCTTGTAGGCCTCGGATTCGAGTTCCGTGCCGGCAGGGGCCGAGGCGGGTGAAGCGGCCTCCAGGTTGGTGCCGCGCAGGCGGGAGATCTGGTTCATGACGTGGTAGACGGCCAAGGCGGCGGCGGTGCCGAGCGCGATGCCGCGGAACTCCAATCCACCCGGGGCCCAGGTGAAGTCGGCAATGCCCACGATCAGGGCCACAGCGGCCGTGTTTAAGTTGACCGGGTTGGCGAAGTCCACCTTGTTCTGCACCCAGATGCGGGCACCCAGCAAGCCGATCATGCCGTAGAGCACCGTGGAGGCACCACCTAGGACACCGGCGGGGATCGTGTTGATTAACTCGCCAAACTTGGGGGACATGGACAGCAGCAAACCGGTGAGGCCGGCCACGACGTAGGCGGCGGTGGAGTAGACGCGGGTGGCGGCCATGACGCCGATGTTCTCCGCGTAGGTGGTGGTACCGGAACCACCCCCGGCACCGGCCAGGGCGGTGGCCAGACCGTCGGCCAGCAGGGCGCGGCCGGTCACCGGATCCAGGTTGTCACCGGTCATGGCGGCAACGGACTTCACGTGACCAATGTTCTCAGCTACCAGTACCAGTACCACGGGGATGAACAGTGCCCAGGTGGCGGGCACGAACTCCGGGGCGGTGAAGTGCGGCAGGCCAACCCAGTTGGCGGCCTCCACCTTGGAGAAGTCGACCTCCTGACGCAGCACCGCCACCCCGTAACCCACCAGCACTCCCAGTAGGATGGACAGGCGACCCAGGATGCCCTTGAACAGGACGGTGGAAAGAACGATCGCCGCGATCGTCACGATTGCGGTGACAGGGCCTTGCTGCACATTGGCCCACGCGACGGGGGCCAAGTTCAGACCGATCAGGGCCACGATGGCACCGGTGACGATCGGGGGCATGACCACGTCGATCCACCTGGTACCGGCGAAGTGGACAATCGTGCCCACCGCCGCCAACAGCAGACCGACCACCACGATGCCGCCTTGCGCGGCAGCCGGGCCGTGGGAGGCCACCGCCGCGCCGATCGGGGCGATCAGGGCGAAGGAGGAACCCAGGTAGGAGGGAAGGCGGCCGCCGGTGATGAGGAGGAACCCGAGCGTGCCCAGCGCGCTGAAGAACAGGGTGGTGGCCGGGTCGAAGCCGGTGATGAGGGGCACCAGGAAGGTGGCGCCGAACATGGCCACGACGTGCTGGGCGCCCACCCCGATGGTGATGGGCCAGGACAGCCGCTCGCCCGGACGAACAACCGCTCCTGGAGCAACGGACATTCCGTCACCGTGTAGTTTCCACAGATTAGGCAGGAACTTAGAGCTCAACTTGGCCTCCCGGTTTCGATGCAATTTGCGCACTCGCGCCGGGGTTCGAGCGTACCTGGAAGCAACCTGGAAACAGAGGCCGGCGGCAAGAAAACTCCCGAAGTGACGCCAAAATCACGCCCCTTTGCCGGGCGGGCGGCGGGAACGTCGGCGGAGCAAATGTGCCATGCTTGCGGGATGAACACGCAACCATTTCCCGGCACGGAGCAGGTGAATCCGGCCACTGTGTTCAGCGGTCCCGGTTACAACGCCCCTCGCCGCAACGTCCCGCCGGTGGCGATCCTGGCCCTTGTGGTAGCACTGGCCTCGCCGCTTTCCGCGCTGCTGGCCGTTGCGCTGACCTCAACCCCTATCGCGACCATGGTCGCCCCGCTCCTGGCCACGGGGCTGGCGTGGATCGCCCGGGAGCAGGCGCGCAAACCTGGCAACGGCGGGGCGGCGATGTCCCAGTTCACGCTGGTGATCAGCCTGACGATGACCACGCTGGCGCTCATGGCCAGCATTGTTTACCTAAATGTGATCAGTTGAGCGCCACCTCTTGGCGCTGCAGCGGGCAGAGACCGTCTGGGCCCACCGGCCCACTTTACCAACTCTTGAACAACATAAGGTTTAGCCATGACTCCGTTTCTGCTTTTGTCCCTGCGCCCCGAGGAATCCCTGGTGCAGCGCGAATACGAGCTCTTCAAGACCCTGGGCGGTCTGCGCGATGACGAGCTGGAGCTGATCAGCCTGGAAGAGGCCCCTCTCCCGGAGTTGGAGCTGGCTGCCTACGCCGGCGTGATCATTGGCGGCTCCCCCTACCGCCACACCACCCCGGAGGGCCGGCGCACCCCCACACAGGAGCGCCTGGACCGGGACCTGAACGGGGTTCTCTCCCAGGTGCTAGAGCGCGAGGTGCCCTGCCTGGCTACCGGATACGGCCTGCAGGCGCTGGTGCGCCTCCTGGGCGGAGCAGTCTCTGCGCTGCGCGAGCAGCCCGTGGGCGGTGAGGAGATCCGCCTGACTGAGGAGGGCCGCCGCGACCCTCTGTTGGCGGACCTGCCGGTCCAGTTCACCACTTTCGTTGCCCACCACGACGGCTGCACCACGCTGCCAGAGGGCGCGACCGTGCTCGCCACCTCTCACCGCTGCCCGGTGCAGGTGATGCGCGTGCGCTCGGAGGTCTACGGCGTGCAGTTCAACCCGGAGGTGAACGGGGAGGCGCTGCAGGCGCGGCTGGCGGCCTACGAGGAGGCCGGTTTCTATCCCGACGACGATTCCTTCCTCTACCGGGTAGCCTTCAGCCAGACCTCTGATTCCCACCCGGCCGGGCGAATCATCCGCAACTTCGTGGAGCACAACGCCCGCCTCACTTCCTTGGAGCACTAGATGGCCGACGTCCCAGGCGCCGCTAATTTCCCCACGCCGCCCCACGGCGAGCTGCCGGTAACGAAGCCTTTTGTTCTGCTCGCGACGCGGACGGACGACGCCGCCGCCGACGCGGAGTATGAGAGCTTCTTGCGCCTGACCGGCCTGACCGAGGCACAGTTGCGGCGGGTGCGCCTGGAGGCTGCCCCCATGCCGGCGCTGGATTTGGACCAAATCTCCGGGATTTTTGTGGGCGGCTCTCCGTTCACCGCCTCCGACCCGCTCGAGTCCAAGAGCCCGGTGCAATTGCGTGTGGAGGCCGAGTTTGCCGCTCTCATGGAGCGCCTGGTGGCGGTCGACTTCCCGTTCTTTGGGGCCTGCTATGGCGTGGGAACCTTGGGGGTCTTTGCCGGGGCCACCATGACCAAGGAGCGGGGCGAGAGTGTTTCTGCCCCGCTGATGCGGGTGACGCCGGAGGGCAGGCAGGACCCCCTGCTGGCGGACCTGGCCGACGAGGTGCGTGCCTTCGTGGCCCACAAGGAGGGCTGCGACTCCCTCCCTGCGGGCGCCACGCTGTTGATCGAGGGGCAGCCGGGCTGCCCGGTGCAGATGATGCGGGTGGGCCGCAACCTATACGCCACCCAGTTCCATCCGGAGACCGACGGGCCGGCCTTGGCCTTCCGCCTGGGCCGCTACCGTGGCCACGGTTACTTCACCGACGACGAGCTGGACCAGTTGATTGAGCAGGTGCTGGCAGACGACGCCAAAGAGACCTCCATCCTGTTGCGCCGCTTCGTGGAGCGCTACGCCCGCTAGGCCACGCTGCTGCGCGGCTGCTGCAGCTTAATCGGTGAGTCTGTTGGTGTTGGGGGAATTTGTTGGCCTGGGGGAGCTCCCCGAGGCCAATTGTTTTACCCAGCACCAACAAACGTGGCCCAAGCCCCTATGGGCTGGGGGTAGCTGCGCTGTCCGCAGCAGGTCAGGGCGGGGCAGTTATGGCACCTGCGGCACCAGCATTTTGCTGCCGGAGGTGCACGGATACGCGTTTGGCCCGGTCTGAGAAGACCGGGCCAAACCATGTGGCGGTAGCGGTGGGATTTGAACCCACGGTGGCTGTTACACCACACAGCATTTCGAGTGCTGCACCTTCGGCCGCTCGGACACGCTACCTTGGCCCAATCATGTTACCCGATCAAATCGGCTGTGCCGCGCCCGGCGCAGCCCGGCGGCTGTGCGCCTGGCCACGCCCACACCCGGGCGGCCCTAACGAGCCGGTCGTCAGCAAAGTGGCTTCCCGCCTGCCGCAGCAGGCGGGAAGCCACTTGTGATACCTCAGCGCTTACCGCAGATGCTTATTGACCTGGGCGTCGCTGATGGAATTCGGTCCGCCCACGATCAGCACCCGGGAGGTGTTGGTTTCCCGTGCCAGGACGCGCGCGTGCGGGGAGCGCGTGCGGGAGGGGACCAGCACCAGCACGGCGTTCTCGGAGGCCGCCAGGGCACCACCGGCCAGAGCGTCGGGGAAGTTGTCCCCCGTGGCCATGACCACGCGGTTGGTGCGCGCAAAGGCGCGGGCCACGGCGGCGGCCGTCTCGTAGCGGTCGTGACCGACGATCGGCTTCACGCGCGGCCACTTTGCGGTGGCATCCATGGCCGCAAAGCCCACGGCGTAGCTCTTGGTCTGTTTCCCAGCCAGCGTGCGGATGGACACCGGAGTGGCATCCACCCAGCGCCCGTTGCGCACCACCCGCTTGGTGAGCAACACGAAACCGTTGCTCTGGCCGGCAGCCGCCCCGGCGGACAGCGCGTCGGGGAAAGAGGCGTTGTCCGCCATCAGGGCCACACTGGACGCGCCCTTGCTGCGCAGGTAGTTACCCACTACCAGGGAGGTGCCAAAGCGGTCGGTCCCACCCAGGCGGGTGACCTTGATGTTCATGCGCTGCAGCTCCTGCGCCTTGGCCCGGCTCACTGAGCCCTCGGAGCCCACGATGAAGACCTCGCGGACCTTGCGGGCCTTGAGCGCGTTGACCACCGACCCCTCCAGCTTGGCGCCGCGGCCGGTCAGCAGCACGCCGGTCTTGAACTTGGCCGCCAGCGGGGAGGCCACCACGGCGTCGGCAAAGTTGGCGGAGGAGGTGATCACGGCGTAGTTGAGGCTACCGCCGCCAGGGAACGATGCCTTGGTGAAGACATCAGCCGCAGTCTGTTCCCGGGAGGGGCCTGCAAAGCGCTGCCTGAACCCGGTGTACGTGGAGGTGGTGGGGCGGCCGGCGAAGTGGTTGGTGTTGATTCCCCAGGCAGTGTTCCGGGTGACCTCGACCCACTGGCTCTTCGGCACCTGCGCGTGGAACGCGTGCTGCTCGCCCGGGCGCGGCAGGGAGGCGTCCAGCCAGCGCCAACCCGTCTTGGGCAGAATGTAGTCCTGGACCGTGTAGCAGCCAGCGTGGTTCTGGAAACACATGCGGACGTTGAAGACGACCGGCCTGGTCATTTTCTTGATGCGCTCGGTAGCGCCCTCCGGGTGGAAGTAGTAGATGTCTCCGTCCTTGACCGCGATGCTCCACTGGGTGTCGTTCTCCGTGGAGGTCAGGATCGACGCGGAGATCACGGTCGATTTTCCCTTGCACGAGCGGTTGGCGCGGCCCTGGCCAAAGTTGAAGCCCAGGGTGGCGCGGTTGTTCCAGACGAAGTTGCGGATCGCGGAGGCCGCCACCCAGTTGGAGCCACCGGCGCGGCCGGGCTTGACGACTATCTTTTGGCCGTTGGGGCCGACGAATCCGTTCAGCACGCCGGCGCTGAGGACGCCCACGATCCGGTTGCTATCGTCGATGGCCGGGCCGCCGGAGTCACCCTGGATGTTGGTGCCCTGGCCGTAGCCGGTCATCACGTTCTCGCCACAGAACGTGCCGGGCTCGGAGGAGTAGCCCTCCACCCGTTTGGCCGTGTAGTTGCGGCGGATGGCGGCGTTCGGCTTGGAGTCGTCGGGGCCGTAGCCGTAGGACCTAAAGCCGGTGTTGCGCGGCGGGTCCACCGGCGCCACCTGCAGCGGGCGCTTAGATACATTCTGCTCGACCTCAATCAGCGCCAGATCACTAAGCGGGTCCAGAATGAAGCGCTTGGCCCGGTAGTTAGGCCCCTCACCGACTAGGGAAGTAGTGAAGTAGACGTTGCGGGGCTGGAAATCAGGAGTGGGGTTGGCGATTCCTGCCTTGTGGCCGTCCACCAGGCAGTGGCGGGCGGTGAGGACCCAACGGCTGCTGGTGGAGCCTGGGCTGCCGATCAGCGTGCCGGTGCACATGTAGTAGCTCGACGCGTTTTGGTACTTGTAGGCGCGGATGAGGCCCACCGGGCGGTTGAAGTCGTGGTCGATCATACCGTCGTCCAGCAGCATGGGCACTGCGTTGAGCGGGACCCCCTGTCCCGGTTCCACGGTCGGCTCAGCCGAGGGAGACACGGACGGGGTTACCTCCACGCTCGGTGACTGGCTGGCCGCGGGGCTGACCTGGTCGCTGGGCTCCGCGCTCGGCTCTCCCTCGGAAGCCTCCGGGGCGGTGCTCTCCTCCACCGGGGTGGCGTCCTGCGACGGGTCGCTCTCCTCCGGCTGCGGCGGCGCGGGGGACTCGGGAGCAGTGCTCTCCCCCTGCGCGGGCGCCTCAGTGGGAGAAACCGCTACGTCCTCGCTGGGCGCGGGCTCCACGGAATCCTGCGGCTGCTCGTCGGCATCGCCCTTGAGGTCACTCGCCGCCACCCACTGCCCGGAGGCGATGGTCGCGGCGGTGAGCGGCGGCACCACATCTGAAATAGAGGCTGCTGTGTCACTGGTCGTGTTTGCGTAAGCGGCAGCCGGAGCCAATGCCAGGGCAAGGGTGAACGCTAGCGTCCCTGCAGTTTTTCTCTTCACGGTGTACCTCAGGTAGGGGATAGTTGAAACTGCTCGCCAGGCGGGAGGGACGCTCTACTTGCAGCACCGGGATTATCCCAACTCCGCCGGGAGCTAGTCCACGCCTTGGGGATCGCAACGGGCAACTGCCCGCCGACGCACGTTAATCAACCCACTTAGTTGCGGTGAGAGGCGAAGAAGCCCTCCAGGAGCGCGCTAGCCTCCACTTCCAGCACTCCCCCTAGCACCTGGCACCTGTGATTGAGGCGAGAATCACGCACGACGTCCCGCACCGACCCGCACGCGCCGGTCTTGGCCTCCCAGGCCCCAAAAACGATCCGTTTGACCCGCGCCAGCACCGCTGCCCCCGCGCACATGGTGCACGGCTCCACTGTCACCACCAGAGTGGCGTCCTCTAGCCGCCAGTTGCCGCTGGCCCGGCCGGCCGCTCTCAACGCCTCAATCTCCGCGTGGGCCGTGGGGTCACCGTCCACTTCCCGACGGTTATACCCCTCGCCCAGGATCTGCCCGGCGGGGCCAATAACCACGGCCCCGATCGGAACGTCTCCCGCCGCGCCCGCGCGGGCGGCTAGCGCTAAGGCGCGGCGCATGGCGGAGCGTTCGGCGGGGGTAGGAAGCACGCCACCACCATAAACTGCGGCGTCACCTAGGACGAACGGAGGTGCAAAAGCTCCGCTCCGCAAGGTAGGTTCTATATATGCGTTTGCACGTCGCGGACCATCCGCTCATCGCCCACAAGGTCACCGTTCTGCGTGACGCCGCTACCCCGTCCCCGATATTCCGCCAGCTCACCGACGAACTGGTCACGCTCCTGGCCTACGAGGCCACGCGGGATATTCGGACCAAGGAAGTGGACGTGACCACCCCAGTCGCCCAGACCAAGGGCACCGCGTTGGCAGACCCCCGCCCGATGGTGGTGCCGATCCTGCGCGCTGGCTTGGGCATGTTGGATGGCATGACCCGGATCATGCCCACCGCAGAGGTGGGCTTCCTGGGCATGAAGCGCGACGAGGACTCGCTCGAAATCGAAACCTATGCCAACCGACTACCGCAGGACCTCTCGGGCCGCCAGTGCTTCTTGCTGGACCCGATGCTGGCCACCGGTCACACGCTTATTGCCGCGATCGACTACTTGCTTGAGCGCGGCGCCACTGACGTCACGGCAATCTGCCTGATCGCTGCTCCGGAGGGCGTTGCGGCCCTGGAGCAGGCGGTTGGTGAGCGCGCCAACGTCACGATCGTCACCGCCTCGCTGGACGAGCGCCTGAACGAGCACGCCTACATCGTGCCCGGCCTGGGCGACGCCGGCGACCGCCTCTACGGCGTTGTCGATCTCTAAATCCCTCCAGAGGACGACGTTGCCTTAGGGCACGCCTCCCTCCCCTTTCCCGCCCGAATACCGGCTAAGTCCCCGGCAGACCTCGGTCGCCGCGCCGGTGGGTGGGTAACGATTTGGGGCGGGCAGCCTAGCCAGCTGCCCGCCCCAAATTGCGTATTAGCCTCAGAAGGCCGGGATCACGGAACCATCCGTCCAGGTGGACTCGATGTACTGCTTGACCTCGGGGGAGGTCAACAGCTCCTGCAGCTTGGCCAGGGCAGCGTTGTCCTTGTCAGCGGTGCGAACCACCAGCAGGTTGGCGTAGGGGGAGCCGGCGCCGTCCTCCAGGAGCAGGGCGTCCTTGGAGGGAACCTTGCCGGCCTCGATCGCGTAGTTGCCGTTGATGACGGCAGCGTCCACATCCGCCAGGGAGCGAGCGGTCTGGGCACCGTCAACCAGCACGAACTCGAAGTTCTTCGGGTTGCTCTTGATGTCCAGGTCGGTGGGCAGCTCCACGTCGTTCAGCTCGATGAGCTGCTTGGAGGCCAGCAGCTTCAGGGCGCGGGCGGTGTTGGCCGGGTCATTGTTGAGGGCAATCTTGGCGCCGGCCGGCAGGTCCTCGACCTTCTTGTGCTTGTCAGAGTAGAGGCCCAGCGGCTCGATGTGAACGCCCGGCAGGTACTCGGTGAAGTCGTAGCCCTTCTCATCCTCCTGCTGCTTCAGGAAGTTGGGGGTCTGGAAGTAGTTTGCGGCCAGGTCGCCACCCTCCAGGGTGGAGTTGGGCAGCTGGTAGTCGGTGAACTCGACGATCTCCAGCTTCAGGTTGGCGTCGGCGGCCAGGTTGTCCTGTACGAACTGCAGGATCTGGGCGTGCGGCACCGGGGAGGCGCCCACCTTGATGGTGGCAACGCCGTCGGCCACGGTAATGCCGTCGGTGGCCACCTCATCACCGAAAGCGCCCTCGGCAACCGGGGCGGCAGGCACCGCAGAAGCACCGGAGTCCGGGGTGGAGGTGCCGGAGCAACCGGCCAGGGCCAGCACGGCGGAGGCAACGACGGCGGTGATAACGCGAGAAGTACGCATTGGTTGGGTTTTCCTTTCTGGATTTCCGGCTGAGCCGGCGGGCGTGGCGCCCGGCAGGGGGAGGGGATGTATCCCCGCCACCCGAAGTCTGTGAACACTTAATGGGCGGCTTGGCGGCCACAGCCCGGAGAGGGGATGCGGTGGCCTGCCTGAAGCCGGTGCCCCCGCGGGGAGCGGGGAGCAGGGATTGGAAGCGGTAAGCGGTGCTTAGCTCCGGCGGGTGGGTTCTTACCGGTGGTCCACCCACCGGCTGAGCATGTCTCCCACCCACTGGATGAGCTGCACAATCACCACGATCACCACGATAGCCACGATCATGATGTCCATCTCGTAACGGTTGTAGCCGTACAGGATCGCCAGGTTACCCAGGCCGCCGGCGCCCACGGCACCGGCCATAGCCGAGTAGCTGACCAGGGTCACGGCCGTTACCGTCACCTGCTGGATCAAGGTGGGCAGGGCTTCGCGAACCTGCACACCCCACATGATCTGCAGGCGGGTGGCGCCCATCATCTGCGCGGCCTCGATCTTGCCGTGCTCCACCGCCTGGATGGCGCTCTCCGCCAGCCGGGCGAAGAACGGGATGGCGCCCACGGACAGCGGGACCGAGGCGGCCAGCCAGCCGATGGAGGAGCCCACCAACAGCTTGGTGAACGGGATCAACGCGATCAGCAAGATGATGAACGGAATAGAACGGCCCACGTTCACGATCGCGGACAGCACCGAGTTGACCGCCCGGTTGGGGCGCAGGCCCTTGGCGGCGGTGGCCACCAGGGCGATGCCCAGCGGCAGGCCCAGCGCCACCGCCACCAGCGTGGACAACCCAGTCATCTGCAGGGTCTCCACCACCGCCGGCAGTAGCTTCTTCCTGATCACCGGGTTTTCCAGCAGGTCCGTGAACCAACCCACCAGGCCGCCGGTCGGCTCGGCAGCCGGGGCAGCCTGCGCGGCAGCGAAAGCCACGCCCTTGTCCAGCAGGGCGGCAGCGGAAGCAAGCAGAGCAGTCATCAGGCACGCACCTCCGCGCTCACACCGTGCTGGGAGAGCTCGGCAACCAGCTCCTGCGGGGTGCGCGTGGAGCACGTCAGCGCCAGGCGGCCAATCTGCGCCTGGCCCACGGTCTCAAACACGCCGGCGGCAACGTCGGCCCCCAAGGAGGCAATCAAAGCCATCATGCGAGAACCGGTCGGCTCGCCGGGGTGCGAGGTGAAACTGATGTCCACCACCGGGCCGATGCCCTCCCCCACGGCGGGCGGCGGCACCAGCTCGCGCGACAACCGCGAACCAGGGTTCGCCAACACCTGCTCCAGGGGGCCGTGCTCGCTGACCTTACCGGCCTCCAGCAACGTCACCGAGTCACACACCGAGCGCACCACGCTCATTTCGTGGGTGATGATGACGACCGTGACGCCCAGGCGGTCGCGCACGTCCCGGATCAAAGACAAAACCTGGCGCGTGGTCTCAGAGTCCAGCGCGGAGGTGGGCTCGTCACACAGCAACACCGCCGGCTCGTCCGCCAGCGCCCGAGCAATACCCACGCGCTGCTTCTGCCCGCCGGAGAGCTCCGAGGGGTAGTGGTGCCCGCGGCCCTCCAAGCCCACCAGTGACAGCAGTTCGTACACCCGCTGGGTGGCGCCCGGGCCCTTCACGCCCGCCAGCTTCAGCGGGTAGGCCACGTTTGCCTCCGCCGTGCGCGCGTCCAACAGGTTGGCGTGCTGGAAAACCATGCCGATGTTGCGGCGGGCTGCCCGCAGCTCGCCCGAGCCCAGGCGGGAAAGGTTGCGCCCATCCACCAGGACCTCGCCGCTGGTGGGCTTCTCCAGTGCCGTCAGGCAGCGCACCAGCGTGGACTTACCCGCGCCCGACTGCCCCACGATCCCGTGAATCGCCCCGCGCGGCACGCTGAAAGAGACGCCGTCCAAGGCGTTGATGGACTTGCCACCGGTCACGTACGTCTTGACGACGTCCCGCAACTCGATCGCTACGTCCGCGTGTGCACTGGGGATAGTCACTTTTCCTCCATCGGTCCTGGCGGAAGCACCCTCACCCACAAGTAGGGGGTTGCTGCAGCGTCATAGAGCCAGGTCTCTGGTACTGCTCTGGATGGTTGGGAAAAAGATAAACGCGACGCGCTCACACGGTCAATGCATCCAGGGGTGTCACTGCTCACGTAGTGGAGTACGACCTGCGCGCCCCCACCGCAGCGCGCAGAATTGAGGCAGCAAAAGCCTTGTCGGCAGAGGGAAAAGTCATGCTTCACACCGTCGTTGACACCGAACTGGGCAGTAACTGGCACGCCACCACCGTCCCCGTCCGTCCCCATCCGGCCGCCCCCGGGCAGAACGTGGCCGTCCTGATCCACCGCCCCGGCACGCTCGGCCCCAAGGCCGTTCCCTCCCCCGTGCCCGCCCCCAGCCACGCCGGGGCTGCCGTGGCCGACGTTGCCGCCGCCGGCCCCCACATTTTGGCCAGCCGCGCGGCGGCCGGTGCGGAGGAAAGCACTTCGAAAGGCGCCACCGAGGGCGCTACGGCGCGTGTTGCGGAAGGCACTTTGGCCGCGGGTCCGGGCGGCCCCGGGGCGGGGCAAGCCGCAGGGAACGTCGGCCAACCCGACCAAGCCGGAGAGCCGGCCGGCGCGCACGGCGGCGGGGTATTCGATGCGACCGCGGGCGACGTCGGCCACCACTTCCCCACCGTCTGCGGGGAAAGGGCCGTCCTCTACATTCACGGCTTTCAGGATTATTTCTTTCACCCGCATCTAGCGCGCGCCTGGGAGAAAGCCGGCTACACCTTCTTCGCCCTAGACCTGCGCGGCAACGGGCGTGCCTGGGACGGCACCGGGGAAATCGGACAGGTTGACCACCTGCGCGCCTACGGCGACGACCTCATGCGCTCCATCCACCTCATCCGCAGCGCCGGCGCCAAACGAGTGGTCATCAACGGTCACTCCACCGGCGGGCTGCTGGCCGCCGTCTGGACCCACGCCTTCCCCGAAGCCGTGGATGCCCTAGTCCTCAACTCCCCCTGGCTGGACCTGGCCGGGCCATTGGCTGCCCGGTTGCCCGCCCGCGCGGTCGCCAAGGCCGCCGCCGCAATCAACCGCTCCGCTCTGCTGGCTACCTTGCCCGGATACTTCGCCGCCGGCCTGCACTACTCCACCGGAGGAGAATTCCACTTCTCCCTGGCCCGCAAAATCATCACCGGGGCCGCCGTGCGCGCCGGTTTTCTCTCCAGTGTTATTGCCGCCCAAGCGGCCGTGGCGCGCGGACTAAACCTGCCCGTCCCCGCGCTCGTCTGCCACTCCAGCCGGTCTCAGTTGGCGCTCGGGTGGGGACACGACGCCATGCTGCGGGCCGCCAAATCCGACTCCGACGTCGTGCTAGACGTCAAACGAATCGCCGCCCGCACCCCCAGCCTGGGGCCCTACGCGGAGCGGGCCGTCATCGTTGACGGAAAACACGATTTGGCGCTTTCTAAGCCTGCGGCACGGGAAGAGTATTTCCGCACCATTAGCCTGTGGACTGATAAAGCCCTAGAACAATTTCCACCTTCGGGTCGTGGCAGCGCTCACAAACAACGCGATAGGCTGAGTTAGTCCACAAGTTAGCTCGGAGGTTTTCATGAGCAATGCACCTCAGCAGCCCGGCGAACCGATGGTTCCGGGTGGGTTCCCCGCAGGCGCCGCAGGCAACACCCCGTTCGGTGCCCCTACGTCCAGCGAAGGAGCTGGCGTCCCCGCTGGCGCCGCCGCCCAGCCGTTTTCTGCACCTGGCGCTCCCTTCGGGGCGCCCAGCACTGAGGTCCCTCCAACTCAGCAGTTCCCCTCTCCGCTGCAGCCTGCCCATCCCGCAGCTCCGGCGGATTCCCCGACCCAGGTGATGGGCGGCTTCGCTCCCCCCGGCGGTCCCGGCGCTCCGGGCGGTCCGGGCGCAGCCGGTTTCGGCGCTCCCAAGTCCGCAGGCGTTACCACCAACCCCTACGCCACCACTGACGGCCAGGGCACCAACGTCAACCCCTACGCCGCCGCTCCCTCCGGCGTGCCCGGGGCGATTGCTGCGCAAGAGCCCGGCAAGGCTCCGCAGGGTTTTGGTGCCCCTGCCGCAGGCGCGTTCGGCGCTCCGCAAGGTTTTGGTGGCCCCGGCGCTCCGGCTGGTCCGGGCGGTCCCGCTGGCCCGGGCGCACCGGGCGCCCCGTACGGCGGACCGCAGGGATACGGCGGCCCGCAGGCTCCCGGCGCGTTCGGCGCCCCGCAGGGCTTTGGCGGCCCCGGCGCTCCGGCTGGTCCGGGCGGTCCCGGTGCCCCGTACGGTGGCCCGCAGGGCTACGGCGCCCCGCAGGGCCCCACCGGTGGCGGCGGGAAGAACAACACCGCCCTCATCCTGGGGATCGGCGGCGCCGTCGCGCTTGCGCTCATCGCCGTCCTGATCTGGTTCCTGGTGGGCGGTAAGGGCGACAAGCCCAGCGCTGAGCCCAGCACCCGGCCCACCGCAACTGCGGAGGCCACACAGGCTGCGCCGGAGCCGGAGCAGACCGAGGAGTCAGAGGCCCCCGCCCCGAGGGAGACCGAGGAGACCAGCGGAGACAACGGCTCCGGGACTAACTCCATGGAGCCAAAGAAGGTCTCCATCCCGTCCGATGCGAAGGCAGCCAAGTTCGGCGACACCGTTGACGTGGGAGAGAACGTCACCGTCACCGTCACCGCACCCAAGCCCTACGAGGTTTCCAAAAACGCCCTCGACTCTGACTACCCTGGCCAAGAGACCCCGGTCTACATCGAGGTGACCTACACCAACAACGGCACCGAATCCTTCAACACCGTCATGACGCTCCACACGGGCATCAGCGACGGCGTGGAGGCCGACGAGGTCTTCGACCTGACCTCCGACCTGGCCATTTTGCCGGCCGACGACCTCGCCCCGGGGCAGAGCGTCACCTACAAGCTGGCATTCTGGACCTACAAGGACAAGCCTTTCGAGTTCCTGGCTGAGAACTTCATCTACGGCTCGGCTCACTTCAAGTAAGCCGTGCAACTTGCGGCCAAACGGGCCGGTTGTGGGGGTAGCGCTGCGGCGCTACCCCCACAAACACTTTCAGGATCTTCAAAGCTCTTGCCCAGCCCGCTCCCCGCTGTTAGGCTCGTGTCATTCAATGCAGGATTGTTACTCCGCTGAGAAATCAGATCTGAGGCAAGACCTGAGACGCACTCACGTGCCGTCTCGGGTCTTTTTTGTTTTCAGGGCCAGATTGCTCAGTCCCAAAGTAAGGGCGGCGGCAAGGCGCCGCCGCCCGCCCCCGGGAACGTCCCCGGAGTAACAATCCTGCAAACCTACTAAGGAGGACGAAGGTGTCTGATCTGGAGACCGCCAAGGCCATCCTGGCCCACATTGGCGGCGCTGAGAACATTGCGAGCCTGTCGCACTGCGCCACGCGCCTGAGGTTTGAGCTCAGGGACGCTTCCCTTGTTGACCAGGCGAAGCTAGATTCCACCCCGGGCGTGTTGGCCGCCGTACCGCAGTCTGGGGACCGCTATCAGGTGGTAATCGGAGGCGCCGTGCAGAGCGTCTACAACCAGCTCACTGCCCTGCCGGGCGTGGGCAAGGGCGGCGCACAAAGCGACGCCGACGTCAAGGAGGCCGCCCGCGCCAAGGCGCGCGGCAAGTCCGCAATCCTCGACGCTTTCTTCGAGTACCTCTCTGACTCCTTCCGCCCGATCCTGGGCGTGCTGCTGGGCGCCTCCCTAATCATCGCCTCCGCTGCGGTGCTAGACGCCCTGCACATCGTTGACTTCCGCGCTCCCGACAAGGGCGCCACCTGGGTGTTCATCGACGCGATGTGGCGAGCGGTGTTCTACTTCCTGCCAATCATGGTGGCCTACAACGCCTCCAAGAAGCTCAACGTTGACCCGTGGGTGGGCGCCGCGATCATGGGTGCGCTGATGACCCCGGAGTTCATGAGCCTGGCCAACCCGGAGCGCTTCCCCGGCACCACCTGCGTAGCTAACGAAACCCTGCACGGCGAGATGCAGTGCTCCACCGCCATTTGGGGCCTGCCGATGCAGCTCAACGGTTACGGCGGTAACGTGTTCGTGCCCCTGATCATGGCGGCCGTGCTGGGCCTGCTCTACAAGGGCCTGAAGAAGGTCATCCCGAACAACATCCAAATGGTGTTCCTGCCCTTCATCTCCATGGCCGTGATGATCCCGCTGACCGCTTTCATCATTGGCCCCTCCGGCGTGTGGCTGGGTAATGGTCTGGGCGCCGGCCTGGCGTGGATGAACGCCAACGCCCCGTTCGTGTTTGCCATCCTGATCCCGATGCTCTACCCGTTCCTGGTGCCGCTGGGTCTGCACTGGCCGCTCAACGCTCTCATGCTGGTCAACCTGGACACCCTCGGTTACGACTTTATTCAGGGCCCGATGGGTGCGTGGAACTTCGCTTGCTTTGGCGCCACCGCTGGTGTGCTCTACCTGTCGCTGCGTGAGAAGGACACCCAGATGCGCCAGACCGCTACCGGTGCGCTGGCTGCTGGTCTGTTTGGTGGCATCTCCGAGCCTTCCCTTTACGGTATCCACCTGCGGTTCAAGAAGGTCTACTCCCGCATGCTGATCGGTTGTTTCGCCGGTGGTCTGACGATTGCCGTCCTGGGCCTGCCGTTCCAGGGCGTGAAGACCAACGCCTTTGCCTTCACCTCCGTGCTGACCATCCCGGTGTTCGACCCGATGTGGGTTTACGGCATCGCCATCGCCGTCGCGTTCTTCACCTCAATGGCGCTCATCATTGCGCTGGATTACCGCACCCCGGAGGAGAAGGCCGCCGCGTTGGGCAAGGTGGACGACGCTGCCGCCGCCCCGGCCGCCCCCGCCGCCGCCCCTGTTGCCGCCGCTGCCGGTGGCGCGGGCACCGCTACGGCAACGCTGGTGGCCACCACGACCGTGGGCGCCCCGGTTGCTGGTCGTGTGCTGCCGGTGGCCGAGTGTGCGGACAAGGTGTTCGCGTCCAAGGCACTGGGCGAGGGCGTGGCGATCGAGCCGGTGGAGACCCGAATCGTTTCCCCGATCGCCGGTACGGTGGCTAC
Source organism: Buchananella hordeovulneris (assembly GCA_030529545.1). Lineage (GTDB taxonomy): Bacteria > Actinomycetota > Actinomycetes > Actinomycetales > Actinomycetaceae > Buchananella > Buchananella hordeovulneris_A. The sequence continues at coordinate 6,547 of JAUMWR010000001.1, read as the reverse complement.
CGCCGCCAAGTCCGGTCACGCTTTCGGCATTAAGAGCGACGATGGCGTGGAGGTACTGGTTCACGTTGGTATCGACACGGTCAAGCTGCAGGGCGAGGGCTTCCGAGTTGCTGTTGGCAAGGGCCAGCGCGTGGAGGCTGGCGACCTGCTGGTGGAGGTCGATTTCGAGTCCATTGAGCGGGCCGGCTTCCCCGCCACGACGATCATGACCGTCACGAACACCGCTGCGCTGGGAGAGGTGACGCCGCTGGCTGGCGGCGAGGTAGCAGCCGGAGACCCGGTCATCAAGGTGGCCAGGTAGCTAACTTCCTCTGGGGGGTGGCGCACCGTCCGGGTGCGCCACCCTCACTCCTTTGCGTAGATTGGCTTTCATGGAACGGGGGACGCAGGCAGCAATGGAGCTTCTGCGTGTGTTCAATAACAACGTGGTGCTGGCCCGGGAGCCCGGCCCTGGCGGGATGGAGGTGATCCTCACCGGCCGAGGCATTGGTTTCCAGGCGCGCCCTGGGCAGCTGGTAGACCCGTCCAAGGTGGCCCGCAAGTTTGTGCCGGAGAACGGCCGCGACCCTGACCACATGGGGCAGCTTTTGGCTGACATTTCCCCGGAACAGGTCGCCCTGGTAAGCGAGGCGATGCAGCACGCTGGACTGCCCGAGGCCCTGACGAGTTCGGTGACGTTGGTGATGGCGTTGGCCGACCACGTTTCCTTTGCCGTCAAACGCATTGAAGCTGGCATTGCGATTACCTATCCGATAGGCGCGGAGGTGCAGTCTCTCTACGCCCACGAGTATTCGCAGGCTCTCTCCTTGCTGGCGGCGCTCAACCGGCAGTTGGGCGGCATTCTGCCCTCGGGTGAGGCCACCGCTTTCGCTCTCCACCTGGTCAACGCTGGTTTCTCCACCGGGGACCTGAGCTACACCTACAAGATGACCGGGTTGATCCAGCAAATGCTAACGGTGGTAGAGCAGACCTTCGGGCCGCGCCGCGAGGAAGTCGCTGCCAATCCAGGCACACCAGCGGGTGCGGAGGAGAGCAGCAAGGTTGCCGCGATCTCGGTCTCCGAGGGCCGGTTCATCACCCACGTGCGATACCTGTTTGTGCGCATTGGCCAGGGCAAACAGCTGGTGGAGAAGGCCAGCACCATTGGCAACGCCATCCGCGAGGCCTACCCGCGCGCCCACCAGTGCGCGCTGAAACTAGCCAGCCTCATCGAACTGCGGCTGGGGGCCCGCCTCACCAATGACGAGGTCGCCTACCTGACCCTCCACGTAGCACGCCTGGCCGACGACCGAGGCTACAGCCAGACCAATCCCGCCAACTCTTAGGCCCCGACTATGCCACACAGCCAGCACTCGTTCCCGCCCGTACCTTCTTCCCACCCCGGGCAAGGCCCCATGCTAGACACGGCGGCTGACCCGCAGGTACCGCCCGTAGCGCAGGTACCGCCCGGCCCCCACCCTCCTGCCGCATCCGCCGCACCGCAGATTCCCCACCTCATCCCGGCGCAGGCGGGGCAGGCCACGCCGACTTTTGCTGGGCAGGCCACGCCGACCGCTGCCGCAAACGTGCCTGCCCCGGCTGGTGAGGACTACGCCTACTACCAGGCGCCTCTGTCCAGCGGGCAAATAGTTGACACCGGTTGGGTGGTCACAAAGGGCAAAAGCTCCAGTCGTCTCCAGAGGGAGTGGCACATGACGGTCTCTAGGGAGATCCCCATCCCCGAGGGCTTGAAGTGGCTGCCGACCGCATGGAAGTGGTCCTTCTACCTTCTTATGACCACAGTCATCGCGCTGTCCCTCTACTACGGAATCATCCAGAAACTGTGAGCCCCGCCCGTCAGGCCGCCTGCCAGCAGAGCGGCCCAGGCGACGCTCCGCGCCTCGCCGTCGGCCCCGGCTTTTCCGGCCTGGCCAGTGGGCCCGGTACTCTAAGCCCAGAGCGGGCGCCCGCGCCACCAACTTCACACGCAGCTCCGGTGGCAGTGCTGGACTCCTGCGTACTGGCCCCCGAATTACTGCGCCACCTGCTGCTGGGATGCGGGCGGGCCGGCCTATTCGCCCCGCGCTGGACCCTGCGAATCACCGGCGAGGTGAGCGCCACCGTGCGGCGAGCCCGCCTGGGCGACCCGCAGCAGGTGCGCGCTGAGCTGGCCGGGTGGGGCGCGCAAGTCCTGGTGCGTGGCTATGAGTCCCTGGAGGCCGGGATCGGACTGAGCGACCCCGCCGACCGCCACGTGGTCGCCGCTGCCATGCGCTGCGGCGCCCAGGTGATCGTGACCGCCAACACCAGGGACTTCCCGGCGCACGTGCTTGCCCGGCGCGGCCTCCTCGCCCAAACTCCAGACGATTTCCTCACCTCCCTGACCGCCCCGCCGGGCGGCGCTGGGGTGGGAGGGCCGGCGGGAACGTCGTCCAAAACGGCGGAATCGATCGCCTCTCTGGCTCGCGGCCTGGCCGAGGCGCGCGGGTGGAGCCAAAAGGAACTGGGCTTGGCGTTGACGCGGGCCTCGCTGCCGACGCTGGCTCGCCGCCTGCGCGCCGCCGCTACGGGATGAGCCCGACCTGGCTGCTCATGAGGACTAGCTCGCGCACGTTGACGCGGCCGCCCAGCTTGCGCTTTATGCGGCCCGCGCGCGTCCACGGCTCCATCTCCGTGTTCACCCCCATGAAGCCTGCCGTCTTCGCCGACCACATGTTAATCGACCGGTAGGGCAGCGGGTACCCCTCCACCTTCTTGCCCGTGATCCCCTGCGAGTCGCGCACGCTCAGGCGCAGGTTGGGGAACACAGCCGTGTCCCGCAGCGTCTTGAACGCCCGCACCGGCACCTCGCCCTCGACGAGGATCAGAGGCAGGTCCCTCGGGAAGAGGGATTCCTAGATCGGGGTCCACTCGACTACAGCTGCCGGTTCCATCGCTTATCTTCACTGCGATGCGGTGTCAGCGCCCAGGCTACGCGCCGTCCCACCCCTTGTTAGCGCCTTGGCGACCACCCCTGACTGCCGCAAGCCCGCCGTGTGAAATACCTCTTTTCACGCGCGACGCGTGGCGGCAGATGACCTCACGGTGCTAACCGAGGAGTTGGGTCTGTACTGAGACGAGGCTTGTACGCACTGGCGCCCCCTCCATTTGTCCCCCTGGCAGGCTCGACATGAGACGAGTTGGGCGACAAGGACACATGTTGGGCGACGAGTCCCTATGTTTGGCGACAAGAACGCCCGCATTCCTGTCGCCCAGGTGGCGTTCTTGTCGCCCAGGTTGTGGCCTCGTCGCCCAACTGCGTGCAGCGGTTCCCTAGCCAGCCGCCCGGGGAGCCGTCTTCGACCTCAGCTCTCCTCGCCAGCCTCGCGCACCGGGCCGCCGTAGATCTCGTTGATCTCCTCTTCAAAGCGCTGCACCACCAGCGAGCGCTTGACCTTCAACGACGGGGTGAGCAGGCCGTTCGCCTCGGTAAAGTCCGTGGTGAGCACCTTGATCTTGCGGATGGCCTCGGCGCGCGAGACGTGCTTGTTGGCTCGTTCCACAGCGCGGTCCAGCGCGGCCAACACCGCCGGGTGGGTGGCGGCCTCCACCACCGTCATCGGCGGCAGGCCCTTGCTCTTCAGCCACCCGGGCAGCATCTCCTCATCCAGGGTGATCAGCGCCGCCACGAACGGACGCTTCTCACCGACAGCGATGACCTGGCTGATGAGCGGGTGGCCGCGCAGCGGGTCCTCCAGCGCCGCCGGGGCGACGTTCTTGCCGCCCGCCGTGACGATGATTTCCTTGGCGCGGCCGGTGATGCGGACGTAGCCGTCGTCGTCCAGCGCGCCCAGGTCGCCGGTGCGGAACCAGCCATCTGGTGTGAACGCCGCAGCGGTGGCCTCCGGGGCGTTGTGGTACCCCTGGAACACGGAGGGGCCCTTGATGAGGATCTCCCCCTCCTCGCTGATCCGCACGCGCAGCGTGGGCAGCGCCGGGCCTACCGTGCCGATCTTGCTCAGCGTGGGCGTATTCACCGACAGCGGCCCCACGGTCTCCGTCAGGCCGTATCCCTCCAGCACCGGCAAGCCCAGCCCGGTGTAGAAGTGCGCCAGCCGCGTGGACAGCGGCGCGCCACCGGAGATGATGAAGCCCGCGTTGCCGCCCACTAGCTCCTTGATCTTGGAGTACACCAGGCGGTCGGCGATGCGACGCTGGAACTTCAGCCCCGCCGGGACCACGCCCTTCTCCAGCGCCCGCGAGTAGGCGATCGCCACCTTGGCCGACCACCTGAACAGCTTCTGCTTGATGCCGCCCCCAGTCTTGGCGTCGGCCGAGTTGTAGATCTTCTCCAGCACGCGCGGCACGGCTAACAGGTATGAGGGCTTGAACGTGGCCAGGTCAGCCAACAGGTTCTTCGTGTCCGGGGTGTGGCCCAGGATGCCCTCGCCGGACAGCTGGAACACCTGCAGGAAGCGGGCAAAGACGTGGGCCAACGGCAGGAACAGCAGCAGGCGCGAGTCGCGGCCCATCGCCACCTCCGGCATCCACGCGTGCGAGTTCACGGCCAGGTCCGTGAAGTTGCCGTGCGTGATGACCGTGCCCTTGGGGCGCCCCGTGGTGCCGGACGTGTAGACGATCGTCGCCAGGCTCTCCGTGCTCAAGAGGGCGCCACGCTGGGCGACGGCGCCGGCGGGAACGTCGGCTCCCAATGCCTGGATGGTTGCAATGGCGTCGGTGTCGAGGGAAAGCAGCTGAACGTCGTCCAAACCGCCGGCGGCGCAGGCGGCGCGGCCCAGCTCCTGCAAGGTGGTGGTCTCGGTGACCAGCACGGCGACCTCGGCATCCTTCAGGATGAACTCGATCTGTTCAGCCGACGAGCTCTCGTAGATCGGGACGGGCACCAGACCCGCCGCCCAGCAGGAGTAGTCCAGCAACGTCCACTCGTAGCGGGTGCGGGACATGATCGCCACGCGCTGCCCGAACTCCAGGCCCATGCCGATCAGGCCGGCGGCAGTGCGCTCGACCTCCTCCGCGAACTGCGCCGCGCTCAGGTAGCGCCAGTTGGTGCCGAGCGCGTCCTTCACCGCCAACAGCGGACGGGAGGCGCTGCGCTCCACGCGCGCCGCCAACAGTGCCGGGATCGTGTTGCGCTCGGTGGTCTCCACCAGGCGCGGGGCAGTCCACTCGATGACGCGGCCATCGGCGGCGCGAGTTGGTTCGCCGACGTTCCCGCGCGGCCCTTGCGCGCGTTGGGAGGTGGAGGAGTGACGAGAGGGGGCCGGGATCATTGTTTGAGTCCTTAATGGAGAGATAACGGGGCCGGCCTATAGGCGGCCGCTATGCACCTTACTCCTGCGAAGGGGAGAGTTGGCGAAACGGCAGGCGGGGCGGAATCGGGGGCCCGGGAGATCAGCGCGGCAGGTCCAGGTCAGCGACGCGCGGGATTGGTAGGCGGGTGTCGGGGTCCTGGTAGGGAGCTACCTCCAGGTAGGACGGAATGCCGCCGTCAACAAAGAGCATCACCACCGCGTCCTTGGTGTACGCATCCAGGATCACGCGGTCCTCCGGCTCCTCGCTCTGCGCCAAAGTTACGGGCTTGCCGCGATAGGCCAGCTCAACGGAAGGGCACGTCCCGCACCCGCACTCGCCGCAGACGGAGAGGTCATCGAGCGTGGCGGCCCACTGCTCGCGCTGGGAGGTGGGAACGTCAGCCATAACGGGAGCACGCAGAATGAGCGCTTCGATCACGGCGCGCTCGTCGGCGGAAAGCTGCCTGTGCATAGAGACGAGTCTAGTTAGCGCGCCGCGACGCGAGAAGGTCATCGACGCCGCTCCTTCGCACTGCGCTCCACGCGCAGCCGGACTCTCACGGACCGAGCAACGCTAAGGGCACTACAGCCACCCCATCGGGACGGCGGTAGGCGACTGTCCCTGTGTTGACAACCATCAGATCAACTACGCGGCCAGGCATCTGCTCGCGTAACCACAGCAGGTGACGAACGTCAGCATCGACAATTGAACCGGAGAGCTTCACCTCAACCCCGATCACCTGCCCCTCTGCTCCCTCGACGATTAAGTCGACTTCCCGGTCTCCTCCAAACAGGCGGAGGTGCGCGACTGTCGCTTCTGCGGCCTGCGCCATTACGCGCACTCCCAAAGCAACTAGCGACTCATAGAGCGCCCCCACCATGTGTGCCCCACCGGCAGAGACCAGCGTCGCCTCGGTCAGACCAAGCAGCCTCGCCGCCAACGCGGGGTCAGCAAGCTGATGCTTTGGCCCCTGCTGTAGGCGCTTGAACGGATTGTTGCTAGGCAGCCAGCCCGGGATTGGATCAAGAAGCCAAACAGGTACTCCAGGAGATCCAACCCTTCCCTACTATCCCATTCACGGTAGATAAACTAGTCCATCCACGGGTTGATAACTAGCCTATTCACGGCCAGCATGTTCAGCCCGGCGCCCCGCCGAAGGCGGGTTAGGACATGCCCCGCCGCTCTATGTCCTTGAGCGCGACGCCGGCTTCCTTCTTCCAAGACGTGAGCCCGTTGCGCGTACCGCCTACAACGAACACGGCCTCCCCCGGAGGGG
>JAUMWR010000020.1 GCA_030529545.1 Buchananella hordeovulneris | reverse complement strand
CGGAGGTCGTGCGCCAGTGTCCCGGTTAACTAACCTCCCCGGTCAGTACAGCTAGTGGCCGCCAACGACGATGCTGTCACCGAGTTGTGATCAAAGACTGATCGATTGACTGTTTCGCTGCGAACTTATGTCCCAAATTGAGGGCACCACTCGGTTTAGGGTGGAAGAGTCATCACCGATGGAAGGAGTCGACATGACAATGGCACCCGAAAACGCCGCTCAGACCCTGTACCCCACCCGTGGTGAGGCCCGGCCCTCAAAGCTAGCCATCATTGGCGCCGGAGCCGTCGGCTCCACCCTCGCCTACGCCGCCGTTATCCGCGGCGTTGCGCGCGAGGTGGTGCTGTACGACATCAACAAGCCCAAGGTGGAAGCGGAGGCCCTGGACATTGCCCACGGCATCCAGTTCACCCCCATGAACGAGGTGTACGGCTCCGATGACATCGAGGCCGTCCGCGACGCCGACGTGGTGGTCGTTACCGCCGGCGCCAAGCAGAACCCTGGGCAGACTCGCCTGGAGCTGGCCGGTTCCACCGTCGATCTAATGAAGAAGATCCTGCCTCCCCTGGTGGAGGTAGCCCCCAACGCCGTCTTCATCCTGGTTACCAACCCGGTGGACGTCGTCACCTACGCCTCCTTGAAGATCACCGGCCTGGACCCCACGCGCATGTTCGGTTCCGGCACGGTGCTGGACACCTCCCGCCTGCGCTACCTGGTCTCCCTGGAGACCGGCATCGCGGTCCAGAACATTCACGCCTACATCGCCGGTGAGCACGGCGACTCCGAGGTGCCGCTGTGGTCCACTGCGGAGATCGGCAACGTGCCGCTCTTACAGTGGGAGCTGCCCGACGGGCGCCGCTTTGACCACGACCTGCGCGAGCGCATTCGCGTGGACGTGGTGCAGTCCGCCTACCGCATCATCGAGGGCAAGGGCGCCACGAACTACGCCGTGGGCCTGGCCGTCACCAAGATCATCGAGGCCGTGCTGCGCGGGGAGAACCGCGTCCTGACCGTCTCCACGCTGTTGAAGGACTGGAACGGCATCACCGACGTGTGCATGGCCGTGCCCACCATCGTCTCTCGCGAGGGTGCCGGCAAGGTCCTGGCTCCCCCGATCACGATGGCGGAGCGCGACGCTCTGACCGCCTCTGCGCTCCAGTTGCGTGAGGTCGCCCGCTCGCTGGGCTTCTAGCATTTCCCGACCGGGCAAGGGGGAGCACCAACCGGTGCTCCCCCTTGCCCGTGTCCGCGCTCTCGCTAGATGGCGCGAATGACGGTGACCACCTTGCCGAGGATCGTGGCCTCGTCACCGGGGATGGGCGGGTAGGCGGAGTTGCGGGGCAGCAGCCAGACATGGCCATCCTTGCGGGAGAGGGCCTTGACGGTGGCCTCCCCGTCGATCATGGCCGCCACGATCTCCCCGTTTTCCGCAACCTGTTGGCGGCGCACCACTACCCAGTCCCCATCGCAGATGGCGGCGTCGATCATCGAGTCGCCGCTTACCTCCAGCATGAAGAGGTCACCAGTGCCGGTGAATCGCTCCGGCAGGGGCAGCAGGTCCTCCACCACCTGTTCGGCCAGGATGGGGCCACCGGCGGCGATGCGGCCCACCAGGGGGACGTAGGCGGCCCGCGCTGCGCTCTCCGTGCCGCTCGCGGTCTCGAACTGGGGGAGGGGGCCGGCGTCGGCGGGCCCCGCCTCCCCGGCATGGGAAGCGAACCCGTCCTTGCGGAGAGGAATCAGGTTGCTGGCCGCGTGAGGGGACTGGCCCGTCTCGGCGGGCGCGACCGCCCCTTCAGCCTCGGCTGCGCGGTCCAGGTGGCTGGCGGGAGCGATCACCTCCATGGCGCGGGGGCGGCGCGGGTCGCGGCGGAGGTAGCCGAGTTTGGTCAGGGCATCTACGTGGTGGAGCACGGAGGACGGAGAAGACAGTCCCACGGCCTCGCCGATCTCGCGCATGCTGGGCGGGTAGCCAGTGGAGCGCACCTGCCCAGTGATGAAGTCGAGGATCTCCTGCTGGCGCCGGTTCAGGCCACGCGGCGCCCCGGCCTGCTCAGAGCCTTGGCCCCGCTGCTTGTCTACAGCCATCCCCACTCCAAATGTTGGTGCCCGGTGTTTTGCTGTAGCCAGCTTAGGAGCTGATCGAACAAAAAACAAACATTTGTTCGAAAAGTGCTCGACATTGCTGGGCGTGCGTTCTAAGCTTCAAACAGTTGTTCGACGAACGTGTGTTCGAGGAGTTGTGATGAGTGCTCTAGCCGTTTCCCCGCTGGTGCAGGCTGAGGGAGCGCGGGTCTCGCCGCGCGGCACTGTTCGCCAGATTTGTCCCCGGGCCGGCGCCGCGCGCGCCGGTGCCACCGTGGTGCCATTGTGTCCGGGCGTGCAGGCCCAGCCGCGCGCAGCGGTCCGCCCGGCGTCGCAGCAGCGCGGGCGCGGCGCTCTCTCCGCTCAGCCCCAGGCCGGGTCTGCTCCGCTGCGACTGGTCACGCCCGACTACGTGGCCGGCGTGCAGGCCAGCCAACGCGCCGGGGCACTGCGCCTGCGCGCCCAGGCCAAGACCCCGCAGGCGGCGCTGGCGAGCGTTGCGGGCGCCGGGAGCGGCGCGGAGGTAGAGAGCCTGCACAGCTGGCTGGCCCAGGTGGGCAACGTCGTGCTCGTGGGTGCCTCCATGTGTGCCGGCGCGTTCATGACTGCAGCGGTGGTGGCGGGCGTCCTGCGCTGAGGCCCGGCAACTTCTCAGGGCGCACCCAGCACGCTCCTGGCATGGGCGGGTAAGGTTAAGGCCCCGGCTTAAACGCTTAGCCCCCAAAGGAGACATTCCGTGCGTTGCCCGCTGTGCCGACACTCTGACTCGCGTGTGGTTGACTCCCGCGCTAGCGAAGACGGTGCTGTCATCAGGCGCAGACGCGAATGCATGGGGTGCAGGCAGCGATTCACCACCACGGAGAGCGCCGCGCTCTACGTGCTTAAGCGTTCCGGCACCCTCGAGCCCTTCTCGCGGGGCAAGGTGATCGCGGGCCTGGCAAAGGCCTGCCAGGGGCGCCCCGTCTCCCGGGACGACCTGGAACTGCTGGCACAGCGCGTGGAGGAGTCCATTCGCGCCACCGGCACCGCGCAGGTGGAAACCGGCGAGGTGGGCCGCGCCATCCTGGAACCGCTCAAGGAACTGGACGTGGTGGCCTACCTGCGCTTCGCCTCCGTCTACTCCTCCTTTAACTCCCTGGAGGACTTTGAAGCGGCCATCTCCGAGCTGCGCGCGGAAAACCGCAGCTAACTGACCCGGCCCCTACGGGGCAGCGGGCGTAAAAAGACAGCGATACGCCGGTGGGGGCGGGAGCGTTTCAACGCTCTCGCCCCCACCGGCATCTAGACGACTCCGGCTACGGCGTAACGGGGCCCAGGGTTGCTACCAGCTGAGCCAGAGTGGCGTCGCTTACCGCAGCGGTGCCGCCCAGGACGGTTGCACGCGGGAAGTCGCCATTGTGCTCCACGTAGTAGTTCACCTGCGCCGGCAGGTCCCCGCTCCGAGTGAGCAGCAGGGCGCCACCACGGGAGTTGGCCAGCGCCGCGCCGCTGAGGGCATCGGGGAAGGACTCGCCGGAGGCCACCACCAGGGAACGCGCGGCGGGCGCAAAGCGCTCGGCGGTCTTCTGGGCGGTCTCGTAGCGGTCGCCACCCACGATGCTGGTGGCGCGAATGCCCAGGCGTCCGGCCTCCCGCAGGGTCACCCCGGCGGCGGAGCCACCCACGGCCACGGCAGGCTTGGCCGTCTTGCGCAGGAAGTCAGCGGTCTCCTTGGGCATCTTGCCGTTGTCGGTCAGGACCGTCACCGCCTTCGCGGCGCCGGCCACACCACCGGTGGCCAGAGCGTCGGGGAAGTCGGTGCCGTCGGTGACAAAGACGCGCTCGATGGTGGCGCCGGAGTCCAGCGCGCGCTGCGCCAGCTTCGTGGCGGTGGAGTAGCGGTTAACGCCGCCCACGCGCTCCACCGTGAAGCCGGCCTTCTTGAGCTGGTCCTCCAAGCCCGGGCTCAGGGAGCCGTTGCCGCCCGCCAACACGATCTTGGTGATCTTGGCTTCCTGCAGGGCCTTGGTGAGTGCGGGGGCAAGGGAAGCGCGGCGGCTGAGCACCACCGGTGCGTTGAGGGCGGCAGCCAGCGGGGCGGCGGCCAGGGCGTCGACGTACTGCTCACCGGTGGCGATCACGGCGGTGTCTGCCCACTTGCCGGCGTTCAGCACCTCGATGGAGGTGGCGTAGCGGTCCCCACCGGCAACGCGGTGGGCCCAGGCGTAGTCCATGCCGTAACCGAACGCGTAGACGTCCTGGGAGGAGTCCGGCGCGGGCACGGGCACGGGCAGCTTGCCCGTCGGGTTGAACTTCCCCATGAGCAGGTTGGCTGCGGCGGTCAGCGAGACCTTCTTGTTGGAGTAGGTGGCTACCGCGACGGCGGGGAAGTCCTTCCCCTCGAACTTGGCCATGTCGTACGGGTTGCGGGTGGAGATGAGGAACACCGGCTTGCCGACGGCTGCGACGTCGGTGATCATCTTCTGCTGTGCGGCGGTCGCGTTCCAGCTGGTCAGCACCACGGCGTCGACGTTGGCGGCGGCCTCAACCATCGCGTTGATCTCGGCGTCGGTGGGGTGCGCCTTGGCGGTCGTCTTGAAGGTGACGTTGAAACCGGCCTCCTCGAACACGGGGGTGAGGAACTCGGGGTTACCGTAGGTGGAGCCGCCCACCAGCAGGCGCGGGTAGCGGGCGGGGCCGAACGGGGCCAGGTCGCCGTTGTTGCGCAGCAGGGTCAGGGACTTCTCTGCTATCTGGCGTCCGGTGGCCAGCGAGGACTCGAGGCCCACCTGGCTGCCGATCGCGGCGGTGTCTACCGGGCCGGCATCCAGGACGCCGCGCTTCTGCTTCCACTTCAGGACGCGCAGCACGGAGGCGTCGAGCTGGGCCTGCGGCACGGTGCCGTCGGCGACGGCGGCCTTGACGGCGGAGACCACGGCGCCGGCGTCGTAGACGTTGAGCAGGATGTCGCTACCGGCGGCGAGGGCGGCCACTGCAACGCGGCCGCGGATCGGGGCCATGAAGGCCTTGAACTCGGCGGTGGCCTGCTGGTACTGGTCCTGGGCGGTCGGGTCGTCGGACGGCGGGGGAGTGGCGATGGCGGCCTTCAGCTCGCGATAGCGGGCCTCCTCCTCGTCGCTCATGACGGCGAACTGGGCGCCTTCCATGTCCAGCGCGTCGGTGGTGATGACGCCGTCAAAGCCCATCTCGGTGCGCAGCAGGTCAGTCAGCACCTTCTTGGACAGCGTGCCGGGCATCTCCGGGTCGAGCGCGTTGACGACGATGTGGGCGGTCATGATCATGTCCACGCCCGCGTCGATCGCCTGCTGGAAGGGGGCGAGGTGGCGGTCGAGCGTGGCGCGGTCGTAGGTGACCACGGGCAGGCCCAGGTGGGAGTCGGTGACGGTGTCGCCGTGGCCGGGGAAGTGCTTGGCGGTGGCGGAGACGCCCTGGGATTGCATGCCGAGGATCTGCTCGACGCCAAGCTGGCCCACCAGCTTCTCGTCGCTAGAGATCGAGCGGACGCCGATGACGGGGTTCTGCCAGTTGGTGTTGACGTCGATGGTGGGTGCGAAGTCGACGTTGATGCCGAGGGCGCGCTGTTCCTTGCCCAGGATTACGCCCTGCTCGCGGGCCAGTTCCTTGTTGCGGGTGGCGCCGAGCGCCATGTTGCCGGGGAACTCAGTGGCGGGCGAGGTGATGCGGGCGACGATGCCGCCCTCTTGGTCGATCGTGATCGCCAGCGGCACCTTGGCGCCGTTGGCTTTGGCGGCCTCCTGGAGCCCGTTGGACAGGGTTGCTACCTGCTCGAGGTTGGTGGGGCGCCCCACGTTGCCCGACCAGTTGAAGTAGAGCACTCCACCCAAGTGGTACTTGGTGACTGCCTGGGCGGGCGTGGTGACGTCTTCACCGAAGACCGCTTGGTTTTTGGCCGCCATCGAGGCGTCGTCGGCGCTGGCGCCGTAGACGTGCGTCCACAGCAGCTGGCCCACCTTCTCGTCCTGGGACATGCCGGCCAGGATCTCTTCTGGCGTCCGGGACTGCGTGGTTGCGGCCGGTTCAACGGGGACCGGGTTTTCTTCCCCCAGCGCGGGGACGGCGGCAGCGCACACAAGCGCGGCTGCTGCGGCGAGGGAAACTAGTGGTCGCATGGATCCTCCTTGAGGTTTGTGCAGTTAGACCAGCCTAGGCAACGAAGTGTGATTGGGAAGACAGAAAGGGCGGTTTTGCTGCAAGTTTTGTCGGTGTTGCCGCGGGCTTTGCCAGTGCTTGCCCGCCTGCTTCCACCGGCCTCTGGGTGAGCTGACCTGACTTGGAACTCTTTAGTAACCGGGTAGGTGGTTGAGGATGGCGTGGGCGTCGGGGCCCGGTGATGGTTTGGCTTTCTACCTGGGCGACGAGGACACAACTTCGGCGACGAGAACGCCACATGGGCGACGCGGTTGCCGGGGTTCTTGTCGCCCAACATGTGTCCTTGTAGCCCAGCTTGCGTCCTTGTCGCCGAGCTGATGTAAAAACACGGACCCGCGCGCCCGCGCCCCCAGAAAAGCGCCCGCCCCGCTGGCGCCAGCGGGGCGGGCACAGCGGCTTGGAGGCCTACTTCTTGCTGGGCAACTGGGCGAGGAACTCGCGTACTTGGCGGCGCAGCACCTTGCCGATCTCGTTGCGCGGGATGGAGTCGGTGAGCTCGAGCCGGTGGGGCAGGCTGTAGCGGGGCAGCTCGTTGGCGCCAAAGTCCTGCAGTGCGCGCAGGCTCACGCTGTGCCCCTCCTTGGGAACCACGACGGCCACGACCACCTCGTTGCCGCCGGACTGCACGCCCACGACGGCAACCTCCTGCACGCCGGGGGCGCGGGAGAGCACCGCCTCCACGGCGGTGGGGTAAACGTTGAAGCCGCCCACCAGGATCAGGTCCCGGGCGCGGTCAGCCATGACCAGGAAACCGTCCTCGTCGCGCACGATGTCCCCGGTGTGGAGCCAGCCGTCTGCGTCGATGAGCTCGGCGGTGGCGGTCGGGTTCTTCCAGTAGCCCTTGCATACCTGGGGGCCGCGGATCAGCAGCTCGCCGGGCTCGCCGGGCGGAACGTCGTTGCCCTGCGGGTCAACTACGCGCACGTCCGTGGCGGCGAACGGCAGGCCCAGCGCCTCGGGGCGCCGCTCCTCGGTCAGGGGAGAGCCCGCCACGATGGGGGAGGTCTCGGTCATGCCGTAACCGGCTACGATGATGCCGCCGGTGGCCTTCTCCCACTCCTGGGCCAGCTCCGTGGGCAGCGCCATGGCCCCGGAGATCGCGGTGTGGATGCTTGTCAGGTCCACTCCCGCCTTGTGCGCGGCCTGCAGCAGGCGCTCGAACACCACCGGCACCGCCACACAGAAGGTGGGGGTGCGCCGGGCGAAGGCGGGCAGGATCAGCCCCAGGTCAAAGGTGGGGAACATGAGCTGCGTGCTGGCGAAGTTGACGGCGCACAGCAGGTTGAAGGTGAGGCCAAAGGCGTGGAAGAACGGCAAGACGGTCAGGAATACCTCGGCGCCCTCGTGGAGGTGGGGAACCCACTGGCAGGCCTGGGAAACGTTGGCCAGCAGGTTGTAGTGGGTGAGCATCACGGCCTTGGGCGTCCCCGTGGTGCCGCCCGTGTGCAGCAGGACTGCCACGTCCTGGACGGCGGGGCGCGGATGGCTGGGCGCCAGGCCGGTGGCGCGGGCCAGCTCCTGCTCCCAAGACCGGGCGTGGGCGGGCACGCGGCTGCGCATCTTGCGGCGCAGCTTGCGCGCCTTAGCCACCGGCAGCTTCAGGCCGAGCTGCTTAGACCACGGCAGGGCGGCGGCCAGGTTGACCGTGAACAGCGTGAGGGAGTCGTCGTGACCGGCCAGGGCGTCGGCCGCGTTCTCCCACGCGATGACCACGCGGGCGCCGTGCGCGGCCAGTTGGGCGCGCAGCTGGGCGGCCGGGGCCAGCGGGTTGTGCTCGGCCACGATCGCCCCTAGGCGGGTGATCGCGTAGAACACCACGGCGTGCTGCGGGCAGTTGGGCAGGCACACGGCGACCACGTCGCCGTGCCCCACGCCGGCCCGCCGCAGGACCTCAGCGGCCTTGGCCACCTGGGCCGTCATCTCCGCGTACGTGGTGGTCTCGCCCAGGAAGTCAATCGCCACCCGCTCCGGGTACCACTTGGCCGCGCCCTCCAATACCTGACCCAGATCCCCGGTTGGCGTGGGGATGGTGGCGGCCACGCCACCGGCGTAGTGGGGACGGGCGTAGGTGGCGGCGGGCGTAGAGCTCACTTGTCTCCTTGGGACTGGTTAGGACGCGAACCTGCGCGCTTGCCCTCGGCCTCGTGGGCGCGCTCGCGCAGCTTCTGCTGGGCGGTGGCCACTACCTGAGAGGCGGCCTGCGCGGCCTGCGACGCCGCCTGACCGGCCGCCTGCGCGGCCTGGGCAGCCTTCGCGGAGGCGGAGAGCAACTGCTCCTTGACGGAGCGGCGCAGCACCTTGCCAAGCTGGGAGCGCGGCAGCTCCTTCAGGACCGCGATCTGGCGAGGCAGCGCGTAGTGGGAGAGGGACTTCTCCGCCCAAGCGCGCACCTCCTCTAGGCTCACCTGGCTGCCTGGCTCCAGCACCAGAGCCGCCATGACGTGCTCGCCCAGGGAACCGGCCGGGATACCCACCACGGCCACGTCTACCACGCCGGGCATGGAACGCACGGCGTTCTCCACCTGCGAGGGGTAGATGTTGAAGCCACCGGAGATGATGAGCTCCTTGCGGCGGTCGGCCATGACCACGAAGCCGTTGTCCAGGCGCACGATGTCACCGGTGCGCAGCCAGCCCTCCGAGGTGAAGAGCTCGGCCGACTCCTCGGGCTCGTTCAGGTAGCCGGCGCACACCTGCGGGCCGCGCACGATCAGCTCGCCCTCTTCCCCCTCCGGTACGTCGCGGGTGGGCTCCTCCGGGTCCACGATGCGCACCTCGGTGGAGGGGAAGGCCAGGCCCAGCGCGCCAGGGCGGCGCTTCTCGCTGACCGGGTTGCCCAGGATGACGGGGGAGCACTCGGTCATGCCGTAGCCCTCGATCACCTCGTGCCCGGTGACCTTCTCCCAGCGGTCGGCCACCTCCTTGGGCAGACTCATCGCTCCCACCAGGGTGGTGTGGCACTGGGAGAAGTCCTGCGGCTTGTCCTGCAAGGCCAGCTCCAGGCGGTCCAGGATGGGCGGGACAGCCGGCAGGAAGGTGATCGGGCGGCGCTTGTTGGCAGCAAACGTCAGCTCGACGTCGAACCGGGGCAGGATCAGCAGGGTGGCCCCGGCGGAGATGCCGTAGGTGAGGCTAAGGGTGAGCCCGAAAGCGTGGAAGAACGGCAGGACGGAGAAGAACACCTCGCCGGGTTCTTTGATGCCCGGCAACCAAGCAGCGCCCTGCGTGGCGTTAGCAACGAGGTTGCGGTGGGTGAGCATCACGGCCTTCGGGGTACCCGTGGTGCCGCCCGTGTGGAGGAGAACCGCCAGATCCTCGTGGGGCGGGCGCGGGTGGGAATCCACCAGCGGCAGGCTGCTCTCCACCATCTCGTCGAAGGGTAGGGTGCCCACCGGGACCTCGGCGCGCATCTCGGCGCGCTTCTGCTTGGCCGCCTTCAGCGGCAGGCTGAGGGCAAATCGGATGCGCTTGGGCATGGACGCGGTCAGGTCGATTGACACGTAGGTGCGGCCCACACCCGCCGGGTGCTCCGCAGCCAGGCGCGCCACAACCGGCTCCCAGGCAATGACGATCTGGGCGCCGTGGTTCTTGATCTGCGCCTCGAGCTCTTCCGTGGGGGCGAGCGGGTTGTGCTCCGCAATCACCGCGCCTAGGCGGGCCAGCGCGTAGAAGACCACGACGTGCTGCGGGCAGTTCGGCGCGATCACGGCCACCACGGTGCCCTTGCCGATGCCCATGCGGCGCAGCACCTCTGCGGCGCTAAGCACGCGGTGGTGAAGCTGACGATAGGTGAGCGTGGCCCCCAGGAAGTCGGTAGCCACCGAGTCCCCGGCCCGCTTCACCCCCTTTTCAAGGAGGGAAAAGACGTCAACGTTCGGAATCTCGACCGTGGTGGGCACGCCCGGCGCGTAGTGCTGCCACGTGGAGGAGGTGATAGTCATGGCGCTTCGTTTTCTCCCGAAGAAATATTGCTACGCAAGCGTAACCTACGCTGGCGTAGCTTTCGGGGTGAATAGTCTCTCTTGGGCCCAGTAGGCGTGTGATTCACCTCCGCCGCGCCGCCGGTGGGCTGCGGTGCAGCGCAAAAAGCAGCGCCGGCCTGCACGCAGCAGGCCGGCACCACCGGGGAGTCGCTTAACACCCGGTCAAAATGACATGGCTCAGATGGCAACCACTCGCAGGCGCAGGGTCTGCTCCATCTCCTTCAGGGCGGCAATGGCCTCCACCGGGAGCTCGGAGGCGATGTCGGTGATCACGTAACCGATCTCGCCCAGCGTGCCCAGGATCTGACCCTCGATGTTGGCGCCGGCCTCGGCGAAAGCCTGGTTGATGAGCGCCAGCACACCGGGGGTGTTGCGGTGCACGTAGGCCACGCGGTGGCGGCCCGGGCGGCCCATCGGCAGGGTGAGCTGCGGCAGATTCACACACATGTCGGTCGAGGCACTGCGCAGGTAGTCGGTCAGCTTGCTGGCCACGAAACGACCGATGTCGTGCTGCGCCTCCTCGGTGGAACCACCGATGTGGGGGGTCAGGATGACGTTGTCGTAGCCGCGCAGCGGGAACTCAAACGGGTCGCCGTTCTTCTTGGGCTCCTCGGGGTAAACGTCGGCTGCCGCACCGGAGAGCTTGCCGTTATCCAGGGCGCGGTGCAGAGCGTCGTAGTCCACAAAGTGGCCCCGAGACAGGTTGATGAAGATGGCGCCGTCCTTCATGGCCGCGAACTCGCGGTCGCCAAAAATGGCCTCGGTACCGGCGGAGCCGGAGATGTGCACGGAGACGATGTCGGCCTCCGCCAACAGGTCGTCCATGGTCGGCATCGGGCGGGCGTTGCCCAGGGCCAGCTTCTCCACCACGTCGAAGTAGATGACCTTCATGCCGATCGCCTCGGCCAGGATGCCAAGCTGGGCACCGATGTTGCCGTAGCCCACAATGCCGAGCGTGCGGCCGCGCACCTCGTGGGCGCCGTCGGCGGTCTTGTCCCACACGCCCGCGTGCAGCGCGTCGTTTAGGGGGGTCAGGCGGCGGGTCAGGGAGATGATCTCCGCCAGCGCCAGCTCCACCACGGAGCGGGTGTTGGAGTAGGGGGCGTTGAACACGGGGATACCCATGCTCGCGGCGGTGGTCAGGTTAATCTGGTTGGTGCCGATGCAGAAGGCGCCCATGGCCTGCAGGCCCGGGCGGGCGCGCAGCACGCGCTCGGTGACCATGGTCTTGGAACGCAGGCCCAGCACGTCGATGTCCTCCAGGGCCTCGATCAGCTCGTCCTCGTCCAGGGCACCCTTGTAGCGCACAACCTCGTGGCCGTAGGCGGTAAAGACCTCATCGGCAACGGCGTGGGGATTTTCCAACAACAGAATGCGACTCATGGGGGTAATTCTGCCTGCAATCAATTGCCGAGAGCCGCTCCAACCACTACTTGGGCGCTTGGCGTTGAACACACCTGACCCCGGGCCCACAGGGGTGGCGGGGATCTCAGCGCCCGAGTCCCCGATCCGCGCTTCCCGCTCCTGGCGGCGCCCGGCCGAGCCGCGCTGGGCCTACCGGGAGCTGAGGCGTCCCACCATCTCCCGCAGCCAGGCGGGCAGCGCGCCCTGGCTGGCCAGCAGCAGCCTGGTGGTGGGGCGGGTCATTGCTACGTACAGGTCGGCCGGGTGAGCGGACATGGACATCGGCTCCCACACCACTACGGAGTCGAACTCCAGCCCCTTGGAGGCCAGCGGGCCCAGCGCCACCACGCGGTTGAGCAGGTCCAGCTCGTGGCTGGCCTGCCCCAGGTGAACCTGCAGGGCTGCGCGCACCTGCGCCACCTGGTTGGGAGGGGCGATCACGGCGAGCGTGCCCGCTAAGGCCCCCTTGTGCTCGTCCAGCCAAGCAAGCTCGCCGCGCACCAGGGACTCCAAATCGTCCAGCGCCACGTCCTGGGCAAACAACAGGGAGTCAGTCAGGTCGCGTGCGGCCGTGAGCGGGTACCCGGCGGGGCTGCCCAGCACCTCCAGACTCTCGGTGGCCGCGTCGATGATGCGGGAAGGGGTGCGGTAGGAGACGGTGAGCGCGTACTCGCTGACCTGGGCGGCCAGCTTCTTACCGAGCGCGCCCTGCCAAGAGGACGCGGGGGCGGCGGAGGCGCACTGGGCCAGGTCGCCCACCACGGTCAGCGAGTGGGCCGGGCAGCGGCGCAGGATGGCGCGCCACGCCATCGGGCTGAGCTCCTGGGCCTCGTCCACGATCACGTGCCCGTAGGTCCAGGCGCGGTCGCGGCCGGCGCGCTCCGCCAGGGTCATCTCCGGCCCGGTCTCGGCAAAGCGCTCGGCCAGCATAGCGGCGCTCACGATGCCGTTCTCCAAGCCCGCCGTTTCCAGCGCGGCCTGGGCAGCGGCAACCTCGGCAGCGCGCCGAGCCTCCTCGGCGCGCTGGGTGCGCTCCAGGGCGGTGTCTCCCACCAGCTCCGCCAGCTCGTCCAACAATGGGATGTCCGCCTCGGTCAGCGGGGAGCCCAGCGGTCGCCACACCAGCGCCTTCTCATCCTCGGTGAGCTCCGGGGCGTAGGTGTCCAGGTAGTGGGGGTGGTAGAAGATCTGGCCCAGCAGGGACTGGATGTCGATGGGCATCCAGCACTTGTTCAGGGCGATGCGCACGTCGCGGTCCTGGCGCAAGTCCTCTCGCATCCAGTCCTCCACCTCCGCGTCTGCGCTGCGTCGGTAGGCCACCGCCAGGCGCGCGGAGAGGGAGTCGAGCATGCACTCCACGAACTTGACGCGGGCCTCGTTGTGCGGGAAGCCGGTGCGGCGTGCGCGCGTAATGGCCGAGCGCACGTCGCCCGGCTCCAGGTCAATGGTCAGGCCGCTCACGCGCAGCTTCTGGCGCGCCGGAATGCGCTGCTTGGCGGAGACGATCCGCTCCAACACCTTCTGCCACACGGCGCGGCCCTTGATCTCCGCCGCGCGGCGCGAGTCGCGCCCGCCCACCCGGTAGCCGGGCAGGAGGTCCCCCATGGTCGTGGAAACCACACCGGACTCGCCTAGAGAGGGCAGGACGTGCTCGATGTAGCGTAGGAAGGTGCGCGAGGGGCCCACCACCAGCACGCCCGAGCGCGCCAGGCGCTCGCGGTGCGTGTGCAGCAGGTAGGCGGCGCGGTGGAGCGCCACGGCGGTCTTGCCCGTGCCGGGCCCGCCCTGCACCACGGTCACCCCGTCCAGCGGGGCGCGCACCACCACGTCCTGCTCGGCCTGGATCGTGGCCACGATGTCGTTCATGCGTCCGGAGCGGGCGGCGGCCAGCGCCCCGAACAGGGCTCCCTCGCCTCGCACCTGGGTCAGGTCCACGGCCCCGGAGGTGTCCAGGAGATCGTCCTGCAGGTCGATCACCTGCCGACGGCGGGTCACCACGTGCCGGCGGCGCGCCACCCCCAGCGGGTGGGCGGCGGTGGCCCGGTAGAACGGCTCGCACGCCGGGGCGCGCCAGTCCAGCAGCAGCTTGTTGCCCTCCGCGTCGTGGAGCCCAATGCGGCCCACGTAGCGCTCCTCGCCGTCGTTCATGTCCAGGCGGCCAAAGACCAGGCGCTCCTCTACTTGGCTGAGGCGCTGCGCCTCGTCGCCGTAGTGGGCGGCCAGCGCGTCGCGCTCGGTGAGCGACTGGGGCGTTCCGGCCACGGCCTCGCCCTGCACCCGCGCCTGCTCCGAGCGGTAGCGCTCCCGGCGCTCGTCCAGCGCGGCGTAGGCCGCGCTCACCCGTACCTGCTCGCGGGCAATCTCCGCGTCCCTGATTACCTCAGTCCCGTCGGCGGCGTCCTGCGCGTTGGCCGCGTGCAGGGGGGCGTCGGCGGCAACGTCGGACGCCAAAGCGGCATCCGCCGCCGGCTCAGCACCGGGCAAAGAGGGAGTCGAGGAATGGTTATGTTTCGCCAAAGGAGCGCGTTCCTTTCACAAAGGGGGCCATCTATTATGGCCGCTCCGAGCACAAAACGGGTCATGCTGGGGGTGGATGCGCTAAGCGCTTATTCACATCCGTTAGCCGGATATGGAATCGCCTAGCTGCCTGTGACGTTCTAGTCTCAAGAGGAGAGGAAGGAGGCGGCATGACCAACCTGTTTACCCGCGAAGTGGCCACGTTCCGCGCCCCGGTGCTGATCCACCACCTGGACGGTGCGATGGATGCCGGCATGGCTGGGCGGCTGGTGGCCGAACAGTTGCGCGCCGCCCTCAACCCCACCCGCATCGGGACGTTCAACACCGACGAGCTCCTGGATTACCGTTCCCACCGTCCCACCGTGTGGGTGGAGAACTGGCAGGTCAGCGGGGTGGCGGAGCCGGAGATCGCGCTGGACCTGGTGCACGACCTCGAGGGCACCCCGATCCTCCTGCTCCACGGCCCGGAGCCGGACTTCAAGTGGGGAGCCTTCCGCGCCGAGCTGGCCAAGATCATCGAAGAGGCGGGCGTCGAGCTGACGATCTCCTCCTTCGGTGTGCCGGTGCCCGTGCCGCACACGCGCCCCACCCCGGTGCACGCCGCCGGGACCGCCGCCGCTCACATGGAGCGCCCCTCCCTGATCGGCGCCATGCAGACGGCGGCCTCCCTGGACATGCTGATCGACGTCGACCAGACCGAGCGCGAAGGCGACACCCTGCAGCTCGTCTCCTTCGTGCCGTTCTACCTGGGCCAGATGAGCTGCGTGGACGCCGCCGCGGCCACGATTCGTCACCTGAGCGAGGTGACCGGCTTGAAGCTGCCCGTGGGAGACCTCGAGGCGGCCGCCACCCAGAACCCCTTCCCGATCGACGAGCTGATCGAGACCGCAGAGGGGGAGGAGAGCCGGTTTGGCGAGTACCTTGCCCTGCTGGAATCGCAGTACGACGCTGCCATCCCCGCCACCCCCACGGCGGTCGACGAGCCGAGCGGTGACCTGCCCACCGGCGAGGAGATCGCCGACGCTGTGCAGGACTACCTGGCCTCTCTTAGCCAGCAGGCGATGAGTGGGCCGACGTCGCCCGCGCGCCGCCACGCAGAAAACGGCGCCACCCCGGTACGCCGCGCCCCGCGCCACCGCCGCGAGCAGGGGCCGGCCGTGCAGCACTTCCTGCCGCCCCAGCCCCGGTTGGGGGAGGAGGGCCCCGCCTCTGCGGCCGGGCCGGGTGCCGCTCAGGATGTGGCGCCGGAGGCCGCGCCGAATGCGGGGCCGGAGATCGCGCCGGACAGCTCCCCGGACTCTACGCCGGATTCCTCGCCCCAGGGGGAGGAATCCCGGTAGGGGAAGTGCCCGGCGGCGAAGTCGCGTAGCTGCGAACCGGTGAGGAAGGACGCGGGCAGCGGTAGCTTCAGCAGCAGGCGAGTCAGGTCGGTGCGAGACCAGTCGGTGCCTGCGGCAAAGGCGAGCACGAAGTTGCCATACCGACGCCCGGCCAGCAGCGAGGGCAGGCTGATCAGCGCCAGCGACTGCTCCCGCCCCCAGACCTCTAGGGCGGTGGACACCTCCCGGCGGGCCTCCACCAGCGGCGGCTTGGAGCCCAGGTTGGCCAGGTAGATCCCGTCGCCCTCCAGGCGGGCCGCCACAGTGGAGACGAACTCCGCCGAGCGCAGGTGCGCCGGCACGTCTCGGCCCACAAAGACGTCGCGCGTGATCGCCTCGAAACGCGAGGTGCCACTAGAGAGCACGGCCCGTGCCTCGCCGTGGCGCACCCGCAGGCGCGGCGCGCGCGGCAGGTCAAACCACTCGCGCACGCTGCTGGCCAGCACCGAGTCGTACTCCACGGCCACCTGCGTGGAGCCCGCGAAGCGCGCGTCCCACGCGCGGGCCAGGGCACAGCCCCCGCCGCCCAGGTGCAGGGCTTTAACCGGCGCCTGGCCGCGCGCCGCCACCAGCGCGGCGGTCATCTGCTGCATGTACTCAAACTCCAGGTGCGCCGGGTCGGCGTCCAGGTAGGAGCTCTCTACCCCGTCGATGTAGAGCAACACCCCGCGCTCGTCGCTGTGGCACTCCAGCATTGCGTGCTGCCCCTGCACCGGGTGCTCGGGCAGGCAAAAGGACGGGCCCGCTGATTGGCGGGGCGCAGGGGAACGTCGTCGGCTCACAGGGCAAAGGTAGTATGCGCGTCAAAAGGAGGCCGCCATGAGCAATGCGCCACGCAGCGCTAACGCGCGCCGCCACTGGGGGGACGACGATTCCGCCACCCCCATCCTCCACCTCGACATGGACGCCTTCTTCGCCTCCGTGGAGGAACTCGACTTCCCAGCGCTGAAGGGCCGGCCCGTGGCGGTGGGCGGGCGCGAGCGCGGCGTCATCAGCGCCGCCAACTACGCCGCCCGCGCCTACGGGGTGCGCTCCGCCATGCCGACGCACCAGGCGCTCGCGGCCTGCCCCGGCCTGATCCTGCGCCCCGGCCGGTTCGCGCGCTACAGCGAGGTCAGTGGTCAGGTCATGAAGATCCTGCGGGAGGCGACCTACCTGGTGGAGCAGGTCAGCGTGGACGAGGCCTACCTGGACGTCTCTGGCGCGCGCCGCACCGCCGGTACCCCCGTCGCCATCGCCACCGAGCTCAGGCGCAGGATCCGCGCCGAGGTGGGCGTGCCGGCCTCGGTGGGCGTGGGCTCCACCAAGCTGATCGCCAAACTCGCCTCCGCCCACGCCAAGCCTGACGGCCTCCTGCTCATCCCGGCCGAGCGCTCGCTCGAGTTCCTCCACTGCCTGCCCGTGGGGGCGGTGCCGGGAATCGGGGCCGTCACAGCGCAAAAGCTGCTGCGCCGCGAGATCAACACGGTGGGGGACCTGGCCCGGCTTCTGACCAAGGGCGGGCAGCCGCGCCCGGCAGGCCCCGCCGTACTGGCCTTGCTGCCCGGCGGGGCGGAGCTGGAGCGCATGGTGGGACACAGCCTGGCCGAGAGCCTGGCGCGCCTGGTGTTCAACGAGGACCGCCGCCGGGTCAGCCCTGGCCGCCAGGAGAAGTCCCTGGGCCGCGAGCGGACCTTTGCCCAGAACCTGCGCAGCCGCGCGGAGCTGGCCGAGCATGCCCGCCGCTTCGCCTTCCACTGCGCCGCCCTGCTGCGCGCCAGCGGCCAGGTGGCCACCACGGTCGCGATCAAGCTGCGCGACGGCCAGTTCCAGACCATCACCCGCTCGCGCAGCCTTCAGCGCGCCACCAACTCGAGCGCGCAAATCACCCAGGTGGCACTGGCCCTGCTCGATGCCGTGCCCGTGCCGCCCACCGGGGTGCGCCTGCTGGGCGTGCGGGTGGAGGGGCTGCGCAGTCTGGAAAGCGGCGTCCAGGCTGCTTTCGACGACGACCCCCGCCAAAGCGCCTCCGCCGCCGGCATGGACCAGGTCCACCGCCGCTTCGGGGTGGAGGCACTCATGCCCGCCGCGCTGCTGGGCAAGACCGCTGCCGCTAAGGGGGAGCACGGCCCGCAGGCACCTACCCGGGCCGAGCGCTAGGACGCCGCAGCGTCGATTCGCTGGCCCGGCAAGGCTCGGCGAGCGGCCCGAGGTGCGGCCCGGGGAATCGCGCGGAGAGCGACCTGGAAAGCGGCCCGGAGAACGGGCCCAAGTGCGACCCGGAGGAAAGACCCGGCGCACACCGCTATCTCCAGCCCGGTATTCTGGACCTAGGCCAATAGGGAAAGGGGGAGGCAATGGCACTGTCCGATCACGAACGCGAGGTACTGGCAGCACTGGAAGCCCAGCTGCGAGAAGACCTGGACGCTTCCCCCGTCGAGCAGGATTCTCCCGCCCCCGCCAGCGAGCCAGCCGGCGAGGAGACCGAGGAGGCCAAGGGCGCGGCCGAGGCCACTGACGCGCCCCGAGGGTCAGTCGCCCCCGCAACCAAGCCCGCCCCCCGCCCGGCTCGTCCCACCAAACCCAGTCCCGAGCAGAGGGCCACGTCTTCCTCCCTGTCCTTCCAGCGCCTGTTCTTTGGCGCGGTCCTGCTGCTGGCAGGGCTCGGCGTGATTGTGGTGGGCGTGACCCTCGGCAGCGGTTTCGTTTCCCTGCTGGTGGGAGTGGCGGGCTTCCTGTGCGCCCTCTTTGGCGGCCTCTACGCGCTCACCCCGGTCTCCGGCAAGCCCAAGCGCCCGAAGCCAAAGCGCTAGCTTCGCGCCAGTAGGCGGGCCGCCTCTCCGTAGCGGGAGGCGGCCCGCTGCTTTGTCCCCGTCTGGCCGCCCGGTCTCTGCGGCGGGGGAGCGCCAACTGCCGCCTCCTGCGCGCCCTGCGCTCGCGGCCCGGCCGCGCGCTGCCGGACTCTTTCCCGCGTCTTGTTTGTCCGACGCTCCGCCCGCCGCCCGATCCCCGCGCCCGCCGCCTTCGCGTTGCTGCGTCTGCCCGCCCGGCCGTCTTTTGCCCGAGTCGCGCGTTGTCCGACGCTCCTGCCACCGCCGTGCCCGCGCTGCCCCGCGACCCGTCCGCTTTCACCTGCTGCCGGGAGCTGCCGCTGCTGCGCTAACGGAGTCTGCCGGGCGCTCGCCGCACTCGCAGCGCCATCAATCTCCCTCCTCCTCCACCTCCCGCCGCCCTTTCGCTCCACCTACCACCACCCGCCCCGCCCGGCGCCGAAATCTGACTGCCCTCCACTTTCCTCCCCGGCCGGCGGCTCGCCGCCCGGGGCGGCAACTAAACCCGCCCTGTTCGGACCGGGGCGGACGCGAGTTTTCCCCGTGATTACAAGGAAATTGGCCGGGTGGCAACGTCGTCCACCCACGGCGCCGAGCGGGAGAGCGCGCGGCCGTATTGTGCCGGGCACCACGCCAATCCGGGTGAGGTATGCAAAATCCCTCCACTTTCCTCCCCGCCTGTAATTACAACGATTATGGGCCGGTTTGTACAAGAAATAGGGCAATTTCCTGGCCCCACGTGGAGATTGGTGGAGTAAAGTGGAGGAAGTGGGAGGGAGGTGAGCCATGTTCTACGGCACGTACACGCCACGGCTGGACGACAAGGGACGGCTCATCTTGCCCGCCAAGTTACGGGACGGTCTGAAGGCCCTGGGCGACGGGGACCTGATGATCACGCAGGGGCAGGAGCGCTGCCTCTACGTGTTTCCGCTGCCGGTGTTCCAAGAAATGCACGCGCGCCTGCGCGCGCAGGCAGCCATGGACCCGGCCGCCCGCCACCTGGAGCGCATCATGCTGGCCAGCGCCAGCCAGGAGCGCCCCGACAGTCAGGGACGCATCACTGTTCCCCCTCCGCTGCGCGCCTTCGCGGGGCTGGAGAAGGGGCTGACCGTGATCGGCTCCGGCACGCGATTCGAGATCTGGGCTACGCCCATTTGGGACGAGTACAAGGCAGAGCAGGAGGCCCTCCTGGCTCAGCAGGCTCACTCCTTCTACATGTAGCGATTTGCTGGGGCCTCCTTCCGTTTTGCGGCCGTCTTCCCCAAGGTCGTGGGCCGGCGGGAGCCCCCAAGAAATCGCCCCACCCATAGCCGTTGTCACCAGAAAGGAGGCGAGGAATGACCAATCAGGACGTCAACGAGCAGAACGCGGCTCCCGGCGAGCCCCAGGCTGGCGAGGGCATCAGTTCCCAGGACGTGGCCGCCCTGCACGCCCCGGTCCTCAAGGAGCGCTGCGTGGAACTCCTCGCCCCCGTGTTGGCAGAGCCGGGCAGCGTCGCGATCGACGGCACGCTCGGTATGGGCGGGCACACCGAGGCGCTGCTGGAGGCGTGCCCCAACGCCCGCGTGATCGGCATCGACCGCGACCCGCGCGCGCTGACGCTGGCCTCCACCCGCCTGGCCCGGTTTGGCGACCGCTTCCAGGGGGTCCTCACCACCTACGACCAGATCGCGAAAGTGGCGCGCGAGCACGGCAACGGCGGGCGCGTGAACGCGATCCTGCTGGACCTGGGCGTCTCCTCGCTGCAACTGGACGACGCCGAGCGCGGCTTTGCGTACGCGCACGACGCGGTACTGGACATGCGCATGGGGGAGAGCGGCCCGACTGCCGCAGACCTGCTGGCCACCGCCAGCGAGGGAGAGCTACGCCGCATCATCTCCGTCTATGGCGAGGAGCGCTTTGCCAGCGCGATCGCCAGGGAGATCGTGCGCCGCCGTGACGCCGACCCGGTGACCCGGACGGGGCAGTTGGCTGACCTGGTGCGCCAGTGCATCCCCGCCCCGGCGCGCCGCACGGGCGGAAACCCCGCCAAGCGCACCTTCCAGGCGCTGCGCATCGCCGTCAACGACGAGCTGCGCATCTTGGAGGACACGCTCCCGGCGGCGCTGGAGAGCCTGGCGGTGGGCGGCCGCATCGCGGTGGAGTCCTACCACTCGCTCGAGGACCGCCTGGTCAAGCAGGCGTTCGCGCGGGGGGCCACGTCCTCCGCCCCGCCCGACCTGCCGATCGTCTTGCCCGAACACGCCCCCTATTTGCGTCTGCTCACTCGCGGTGCCGAGGTGGCCGACGCTGCCGAACTGGCCCGCAACCCGCGCTCGGCCTCCGTGCGCCTACGCGCCGCCGAGCTGCTGCGCCCCCTACCCGCCACCGCTAACCGGTCTGCCACCCACAACCGCCCCAGGAGGAAGAAATGAGCGCCGTACCCGTACGCTCCAGCCGCCCTGCTGCCCGCATTAGGCCGCAGGCGCCCGCGCTCACCATGGTGCGCAACGCCCCGACCAGCAACCTGAACATCTGGGTGCTGCTCTCCTCCATCATCATGGTGGTCCTCGGGGCGGGCGTGGCCGCCGGCTTCAACTCCCTGGCCGCCCAGGAGAAGTACGAGGCGAACAACCTCCAGGTCCAGTTGAACATCCTGAACGACGAGTACGAGTCCATGCGCGCCTCCGCCCTGGCCGTCTCCTCCCCACAGGAGCTGGCGCGCCGCGCCGCAGAACTGGGACTTGTCCAGGCAGGGTCGCCCGGCACCGTTACCCTGGCTACTGGGGAGGTCGCCCAGGCCGACCCCGCTAAGTGAGAGGGAGCCTGACTCCTCCTCAGTCCTAGGGAAGTATTGGAGACGGTTGTGGCAGCACCACCGGCAAAGCGCCCCCCGCGCAGCGCGTGGGGGGCGTTCATCAGCCTTGCGTTAGCTATGGTCTTTGTCGTTACCGCTGGTTTGCTGCGCGCTCAGGTTGTCCTGCGCTCCGAATTCAATGACCTGGCCACCCAGTACCGCTCGGAGTACGAGGTGGATTTCGCCCCGCGCGGGGACATCGTGGACGCG
Source organism: Buchananella hordeovulneris (assembly GCA_030529545.1). Lineage (GTDB taxonomy): Bacteria > Actinomycetota > Actinomycetes > Actinomycetales > Actinomycetaceae > Buchananella > Buchananella hordeovulneris_A. The sequence goes on along the minus strand of JAUMWR010000020.1, from coordinate 19,582 downwards.
AGCGGGGCCGTGTTGGCCACCTCCGTGGAGCGCGTGAACGTGAAGGCCGACCTCAGCCGCCTGGCCAACAACATCGTCTGCGAACGCCAGCTCAACCCGGAGACCGGCAAGCTCGAGCGCGTGGTGACGATCGACGAGAACGGCAAGGAAGACACCTGCAACGAGATCGGCTACGGCGCGCACGGCGCCGCCAAGGTGCTTGCCCCGCTGCTGGACAGGGACCCGTTGGAGCTAGGCGCGGAGCTGGCCGGCGATTCCCAGGGCTACGTGGTGGCCACCGAGATCCTGCCCACCAAGTGGCGTGAGATCCAGGAGTGGAACATCGAGGGACTGGTCCGGGAGAACGTCTACATACGCGAGTACCCCTACGGTCGCGTGGGTTCCACCGTCACCGGCTACGCAGCTAACCAGGAGGCGGGCAAGCCCGTGCAGGGCCTGACCGGCATTGAGCTGACGCAGAACGAGTACCTGACGGGGCAGGACGGCAAGTACTCCTACGAGCGTTCCGCCACGGGCTTGCACATCCCGGGCTCCCGCATGGATGTGATCGCCGAGCCGCGCAAGGGTCAGACGGTCCACACCTCGATCATCAGCGACCTGCAGCTCGTGGCGCAGGACGCCGTTGACTCGACGGTTGCCAAGTTCCAGGCGGACTGGGGCACCGCCGTGGTGCAGGAAGTCGCCACGGGCAGGGTGCTGGCGCTGGCCGACTCCAACTCCTTTGACCCCAACGCCCCGGCGGAGAAGTGGGCAAACGCCACCCTGGACTCCCGGGCCGTGACCAGCCCGGTCGAGCCGGGCTCCACCGGCAAGATCGCCACCTTCGCGGCGGCGCTCGACTCCGGCGCCATCACCCCCACCACTCCGGTGACCGCTCCCTACTACTTCGTCACCCCCAGCGGCGAGGCGTTTAGCGACGCCGACGAGCACGAGGTCATGCCGTACACGGCGGCCGGCGTGCTGGCCGCCTCCTCCAACACCGGCACCGTGCAGGTGGGAGACATGGTGGAGGACTCGGTGCGGGAGAAGTACCTGCGCGACTTCGGGTTTGGCGCCCCGACCGGCATCGAGCTGCCGGGCGAGAGCGGCGGCTGGCTCAGCCCCGCCAAGGAGTGGGACGGCCGCCAGCGCTACACCATCATGTTTGGGCAGGGTTACTCCGGCACCATCCTGCAAACCAACGCCATGGTCGCGGCCGTGGGCGGAGGCGGGATCTACCGCGCCCCACGACTGGTGGACGGCTACACGGACGCCGACGGCCTCTACACCGCCGCAGAGCACCCGGAGCCGCGCCAGGTGATGCAGGAAAAGCACGCCAAGGAACTGCTCACCATGCTGGAGTCCGTCGCCAGCAAGGAGGGCACCGGCTACGCCGGCGTCGTGGAGGGATACCGCACAGCCGGCAAGACGGGAACCACCCAGATCTTTGGCGACAATGGTCAGGTAGACGGCACGGTGGCCTCCTTCACCGGCCTGCTGCCGGCCAACGCCCCCGTGGTGGCCATCTCCGTAGTGATCTACCACCCCCGCAAGGACATTTGGGGCTCCACCGTGGCCGCCCCCGTGTTCAAGACGATTGGCGCGGCGGCGATGCGAATTCTGGAGCAGCGTCCCACCGCCGTACCCTTTAAGCCCTACCCTCTGCGCACCGACGTCCCCGTCCAGGAAGAAGGCAACTAGGAAATGATGGAACTGGTTCAAATGCGTCCGGCGCCCCGCGCCGAGTCCCTCGCTGAGTTGGCGGCCCGCTTCGAGCTGCGCACCGGCGACGCCGCTGCGATCCAAGCTGTGACCATCACCGGAGTCACCATGGACTCTGCCGACATCCGCGCAGGGGAGGCGTTCATCGCCCTTTCCGGTCTCAAGCGGCACGGCGCCGAGTTCGCGCCCGCTGCCGTGGACGCCGGCGCCTGCGCCGTCATCACCGACGAGGCGGGTGCCCGCCTGTGCGAGGAAAACGGGGTAGCTCAGCGCGTGCCGGTGCTGGTGCACGCCGACGTTCGCCGCCTGGCCGGCCCGCTCAGCGTGGCCGTCTACGGCGACCCGGCCAGCGAGATGCTCAAGACCGCCGTGACCGGCACCAACGGCAAGACCACCACCTCCTACTTCCTGGAGGCCATCCTCTCCGCCTACCGCAGCTCCTGCGTGGTGGCCGGTACCGTCGAGCTGCGCGTGCGGGACATGACCGTGGAGTCTATCCGCACCACCGTGGAGGCCCCGGTGCTGCACCGTCTGCTGCGTCTGGGCCGCGAGCACGGCGTGGACGCCGCCTCACTGGAGGCCTCCAGCCACGCCATCGACCTGGGCCGCCTGGACGGCATCTGCTTTGACATGGTCGGCTTCACCAACCTGCAGCGCGACCACCTGGACTACCACCACACGATGGACCAGTACCTGCTGGACAAGGCCCAGCTCTTCACCCCCGAGCACGCCCGCGCCGGCGTGGTCTGCGTGGACGACGAGTACGGCCGCAAGCTGGCCCAGATCGCCACCATCCCGGTCACCACCGTCCGCGCCTACGACGGGGACACCGAGGCCGACTGGACGGTACACGACGAGCGAGTCTCTCTGGAGGAGTCCGCTTCCACCTTCACCCTGCGCGGCCCGGACGGGCGCCAGCTCATCGCCCAGTGCCCGCTGCCCGGCCGCGTGAACATCCAGAACGCGGCCCTGGCCATCGTCATGGCCCTCGAGCTCGGCATCGGCGAGGAGCTGGTGGTGGCCGCCGTGGCGGGCGCCCACAACATCCCCGGCCGCATGCAGCGCGTCAGCCAGCGCGAGGGCGGGCGCGCCCTGTGCATCGTGGACTACGCCCACACCCCGGATGCGCTGCGCCTGGCCCTGCAGGCCATCCGCCCCATCACCCCCGGCAAGATCATCATCGTGTTCGGCTCCGACGGAGACCGCGACCAGGGCAAGCGCCCCATGCTCGGCGCCGTAGCGGCCGAACTGGCCGACGTCCTGGTGGTCACCGACGAGAACCCGCGCAGCGAGGACGCCGCCACCATCCGCGCCGCCGTCCTGGATGGCGTGCGCGAGGTCCGTCCCACCCTCACCGACGTCTACGAGTCTGACTCCCGCGCTGCCGCCGTCCGCCAGGGCGTCATGCTGGCAGGCCCGGACGACACCGTGATCGTCACTGGTAAGGGGCACGAGCCCTACCAGGAGATCGCCGGCGTCTTCCACCGCTACAACGACGCCCCCGTGATGCGCGACGCCGTCATCGAGAAGTGGGGCCAGGCGTGATCCAGCTCAGCGCGCAAGAGGTCGCCGAGCTGGTGGGCGGCCAACTAGTCAACCCCGCCGGCACTGAAATCCAGGTGAGCGGCAACGTCGTCCGCGACTCGCGGGAAGTCGGTGCGGGCGACCTCTTCGTGGCGATCGTCGGCGAAACCAGCGACGGGCACATCTACGCAGAGCGCGCCCACGCCGCCGGCGCGGTCCTGACCTTGGCCGAGCAGGAAGTGGGCGTGCCGCACGTGCGAGTCGCCTCCACGGTGGCCGCGCTCGGACGCCTGGCCGCCGGGGTGCTGGCCCGCCTGCGTGCCCAGGCCGTGAGCGCCGGGCAGCGCCTGACCGTGCTGGGCGTGACCGGCTCGGCGGGCAAGACCACCACCAAGGACCTGCTCGCGGTGCTCTGCGCCGAGCTGGGCCCCACCGTGGCGCCGGAGGCCTCCTACAACAACGAAATCGGCCTGCCCCTCACCGTGCTCAAGTGCACCGAGGAGACGCGCTACCTGGTGCTGGAGATGGGGGCCTCCGGCCCGGGCCACATTGACGAGCTCACCGCGATCGCCCCGCTGGACCTGGCTGGCGTGCTGATGGTGGGCACCGCCCACCTGGGTGGGTTCGGCAGCGCCAGCGCCGTGGCCCAAGCCAAGGCGGAGATCCTGGCCGGCCTGGTGGAGGGCGGCGTGGCGATCCTGAACGCCGATGACCCGCAGGTGGCGGCCATGACCACCGGTGCGCACCAGCGCCTGACCTTCTCTGCCTGCGGGCAGGAGGCCACCTGCCGCGCGCTCAATGTGGAGGTGGACACCGCCAGCCGCGCCTCCTTCGACCTGGAGTACACCGCGCCCGGAGCCGGCGCGCAGAGCGCCCCCGTGCACCTGCGCCTGGTGGGTGCCCACCACGTGGCCAACGCGCTGGCGGCCGCCACGTTTGCCCTGGCCCTGGGCCTGGACCTGGCCGCGGTGGCGCGCGTGCTCTCCAGCCACGGCCCGGCCAGCCCCCACCGCATGGACGTACACGAGACCCCTGCGGGTGTGCTGGTGATCGACGACTCCTACAACGCCAACGAGGACTCGATGCGCGCCGCGCTGACCGTGCTGGCCCAGCTCGCCTCCCCCCGCAAGCAGGAGGGCGGCAAGGCCATCGCGGTGCTGGGGGAGATGCTGGAGCTGGGGGAGACCTCCCCGGAAATCCACGCTCGGGTGGGCCAGGCCGCAGCGGCGGCCGGGGTGGATCGCCTCATCGCGCTGGGACAGGACGCCAAGTCGCTGGGGCAGGCCGCGCAGGCCGCCGGGGTGGAGGTTTTCTACGCCCTGGACCCGCAGGAGGCGCGCGCGCAGCTGGGCGAGCAACGGGGAGACGTTGTTCTCATTAAGGGATCTCACGGCTCCGGCGCGTATAGGCTTGCCGAAGCTATGAAGTAATTCGCGGAGGACAGCAGTGATTTCCATCCTCTTGGCCTTCGGGGTGGCTCTGACCATCTCGGTGGGGTTCACCCCCGTCTTTATCCGATTCCTGGTTCGCAACCAGTACGGTCAGTTCATTCGCCAAGACGGCCCCACCTCGCACCTGACCAAGCGCGGCACCCCCACCATGGGTGGCGTGGTGTTCATCCTCGCCACGGTGATCGCCTACGCGGTCTCCCTGCTCTACCAGGGCCGGGGCCCCTCGGTTTCCGCCCTCCTCCTGCTGGGACTCTTTGCCGGGCTGGGGCTGATCGGCTTCCTGGACGACTACATCAAGATCTCCCACCAGCGCTCCCTGGGCCTGAACGCCCGGGCCAAGCTGGCTGGCCAGATCGGCGTGGGAATCGCATTCTCCGTGGCGGTGCTGTTCTTCCCGGACGGCTTTGGCCGCACCCCGGCCTCCACCGCGATCTCATTTGCGCGGGACATCCCCGCCCTGGACCTGGGGCAGTGGGGCTTTGGGCTGGGCCTGGTCCTATTTGTCCTGTGGGCCAACTTCCTCATCTCCGCCTGGTCCAACGGTGTGAACCTTACCGACGGCCTGGACGGCCTGGCCACGGGCGCCTCGATCTTCGTGTTCGGCGCCTACACCCTGATCTCCTTCTGGCAGCACTCGCAGGCCTGCGACGCCCTGGAGGTGATCGCCGGCTGCTACTCGCTGCGCGACTCGCGGGACCTGGCCATCATCTCCGCCGCCCTGGTGGGCGCCCTGCTGGGCTTCCTGTGGTGGAACGCCTCTCCCGCCAAGATCTTCATGGGTGACACGGGCTCCCTGGCCCTGGGCGGTGCCGTGGCCGGACTGTCCATCCTGACCCAAACGGAGATGCTGGCCGCTATCATCGGTGGCCTGTTCGTGATCACCACGCTGTCCGTGGTCATCCAGGTGGGTTCCTTCAAGCTGACTGGCCGGCGCGTTTTCCGCATGGCGCCGCTGCACCACCACTTTGAGCAGAAGGGCTGGCAGGAGATCACGGTGGTGATTCGCTTCTGGCTCATTGCGGGAATCTCTGCCGCCCTCGGCGTGGTTGTTTTCTACGCCGAGTGGGTGCAGGCAGCATTGAGAGAGTGAATGACCTTGCCTCTTTTGCCGCCAGCCTGACCCGCCCGCTCGTCCTCGGATTGGGGACCACCGGGATCGCCGTCCTGGAGGTGCTGACGACACTGGGGGCCGCGCCGATCGGCTTGGATACCTCCGAGGCCGCCGTCGAGCGCGCCCGCGAGGCCGCCCCGCGCGCGCAGGTCTATTTAGCGTCCGACGCTGCCGACCTGGCCGAGCGTGCCATCGCGGCCGATTCTCGCCTTGTCATCACTTCTCCCGGCATCGCGCCGCATACGTCGGTGCGTCAGGCGCTGCAGCGCGCGGGCGTGCCGGTGATCTCCGAGATCGAGCTGGCCCGCCGCATTCAGGAGTCCGGCCCGCGCCCTGACACGCCCTGGTTGGCGATCACGGGCACCAACGGCAAGACCACCACGGTGCGCCTGACTGCGGCGCTGCTGGAGGCGGCCGGGCTGCGCACGCCGGCGGTCGGGAACGTCGGCACCCCGCTGATTCGCGTGGCGGCCGAGTTGGGAGCGGCCGGTGGGGCGCAGGCCCTGGCCCTGGAGCTGTCCTCCTTCCAGCTGGAGGACACCGGGCGGCTGAACGCCCAGGCGGCGGTCTGCCTGAACCTGGCCCCGGACCACCTGGACTGGCACGGCAACCTGGAGTCCTACCGGGCGGCCAAGGCCCGCGTCTACGAGGGCGCCCGCGTGGCGGCCATCTACACGCCCGACCCGGCCACCCGCGCGATGGTGGAGGAGGCCGACGTCACCGAGGGCGCCCGCGCGGTTGGCATCACCACGGGCGTGCCCGGCCTGTCCGAGCTGGGCGTGGTGGAGGACATCCTGGTTGACCGCGCCTTCGGGGAGAACCGGCGCCGCGAGGCCCGGGCCCTGGCGACTTTCGCGGACCTGGCTCCGCTCGGGGGAGAGGTGCCCGCCGGCCACCTGGTGGTGGACGTGCTGGCGGCGAGCGCGCTGGCGCTGAGTGCAGGCATGTCTGCCGACCTGATCCCCGGCGTGCTGCGCAGCTTCCACCTGGACGCCCACCGCGGGCAGTGCGTGGGAGTGGTTGCTGGCGTGACGTACGTGGACAACTCCAAGGCCACCAACCCGCACGCCGCCAAGGCCGCCCTGGCGGGTGTGGAGCCGGGCCGCGCCGTCTGGATTGTGGGTGGAGACACCAAGGGCACCGATTTGGCCCCCTTGGTGGCCGACGTTGCCGCCCGCCTGCATGCCGCCGTGGTGATCGGCCGCGACACCGCCGCGCTCGAGGCCGCGCTGCACCAGCACGGGGTGGCGTTCAGCGTGGTGCAGGACGGCTCTCCGGAGGCCGTGGTGCGCCAGGCGGTGGCGCAGGCAGCCGAGGTGGCACGCGAGGGCGACACGGTGCTGCTGGCCCCGGCTGCGGCGTCGTGGGATCAGTTCACTTCCTACGCCCAGCGCGGCAACCTCTTTGCTGCGGCGGTGCAGGAGAGGGAGGCAGCGCGATGAATCAGCGTCCCACCCCGTCCAGGGGAGGCGGGCAGCAGCGCCCGGCCCCGGTGCGTAGGCGCCCCCCGGGCCAGTCCTCCCAGCCGACGCCAAAGCCCGCTCCCGGGCCCGCCCCGCAGCGAGAGGCACAGCCAGCGCCGGGCGGCGCCACCGCCGCAGCAAGTGCCGAGCGCAGTTGGGCGCTCGTTGTCCTGGAGTGGTTCTTCGCTGCGCTGGCGCGCCCGTTTGAGTGGGTGGGCAAGGTGTTCTCCCCGCACTGGCAAAAGCTGTGCGAGTGGCTGGAGCGCCGGGGCCAGAGCCCCGCCGCAGACCGCGTGCTGCTGGGCGCCACCATCGGGGCGTTCATCGTCTTCGGTTTCCTGCTGACCACCTCCGTCAACGGCGTCCCCAGCGGCGGCGACGACGGCAGAACCGTCTTTGGGTGGGTGAGCGGTTACGTCAAGTTCCACGTCATCGGCTGGGTGGGCTTTGGCGTTACGGCCGCCATGTCTTGGCGCTTCCTGCAGCGCTACTACATGCCGGCGATCTTTCTTGGCATCTCGGTGGCGGTGCAGGTGTACACCTCCTTCTTTGGCGTGCTGAAGAACGGCAACAGAGCGTGGTTGGCAATTGGCAGCCTGGAGATCCAGCCGGCGGAGCTGCACAAGGTGATGCTGGCCCTCTACCTGGCCTGGATATTGGGCCGGGAGGGCTTTGACATCCGCAAGCGCAATCACTTGCTTGCCTTCCTGCTGCCCGTGTTCGCCTCGATCGGCTCCGTCCTGCTGGGACGCGACATGGGTACTGCGCTGATGTTCGTGGCCATCGCCGCGGTGGCCACCTGGATGAGCGGGCTCGACTTCAAGTACGTGGTGGGGGTGGCCTCTCTGGCCGCGATCTCCCTGGTGGCGCTGGTGCTGGCGAGCAAGAACCGCCTGGGCCGCTTCCAGGAGCTGCTCGAGGGAGCGGGTTACCCGGACGAGACCGGGCCCTCCCAGGCGGATAAGGCCATCTGGGCCTTTGCCACGGGCGGCTTGCAGGGCACGGGCCCCGGCCAGTCGCGCTTCAAGTGGGGCTACCTGGAGGAGTACCGCACCGACTACATCTTTGCGGTGTTGGGGGAGGAGTACGGCCTGTGGGGCGCCCTCACCTTCCTCCTGATCTTCGTGTTCTTCATCTACATGCTGTTTCGAATCGGGGCCCGCTCGCCGCTGCGCTCGGGCCAGGTCTTTGCCGCCTGCATCGGTGCCTCGATCGGTCTGCAGGGCTTCATCAACATGGGTATGACGACGGGCATGCTGCCCGTGGTCGGCGTGCCGCTGCCATTCATGAGCGCCGGTGGCTCCTCCCTGGTCTCGACCTACCTGGCATTGGGCCTCGTGGTATCTGTAAGTAGGGCCACCAACCCCACCGGGGGGCTGAGTGGTCTGAGCCGAATCGCCTCCAGGCGGTCGGGTGCCGTAGTGGCAGGGAAGGGGAAGGCCTGATGGTGCGAATCTTACTGGCCGGTGGTGGCACCGCCGGGCACGTCAACCCGCTGCTGGCGGTTGCCAGCGCGCTACAGGAGCTGGGCGTTCCCAAGGAAGACCTGGTGGTGCTCGGTACCGCCGAGGGGCTGGAAACCAAGCTGGTCCCGGCCGCCGGCCTGCGCCTGGAGCAGATCGCCAAGGTGCCCGCCCCGCGCCGCCCCAACCTGGACGCGTTGCGCTTCCCCCTGCGCTTTCGCCGCGCCATCAAGGACGTGGAGTCGCTGATCCGGCGCGAGCGCATTGACCTGGTGGTGGGAATGGGCGGCTACGTCTCCACCCCCGCCTACCTGGCCGCCAAGCGGCTGGGGGTGCCCGTGGCCATCCACGAGCAGAACGCCCGGCCGGGCCTAGCCAACCGGTGGGGAGCGCGCTTTGCCAAGTACGTGGCGATCACCTTCCCCTCCACCCCGCTGCGCGCCAGGGCCGGGCGCACCGAGTGCATCGGCCTGCCCCTGCGTGCCCCGATTGCGGCCCTGGCCGCCCAGCGCGCCGGGGGAAAGGCGCAGGAGGCCCGGGAGGCCGGCGCCTGCCGCCTTGGCCTGGACCCCGCCCTGCCCACGATCGTGGTTACCGGGGGGTCCCTGGGCGCCAAGAGCATCAACGACGCCTTTGCCCAGGGCGTCGCGCAGCTGGACGTGCAGGTGCTGCACCTGACCGGCAAGGGCAAGGACGCTTCGGTCCGCGCCGCCGCAGCGGGCCAGCCCAACTACCACGTGCTGGAGTACCTGCCGGAAATGGAGCAGGCGCTGGCCGCCGCCGACCTGGTGGTGTGCCGGGCCGGGGCCGGCACCGTCAGCGAGCTGTGTGCGCTGGGCCTGCCCGCCATCTACGTGCCGCTGCCCATCGGCAACGGCGAGCAGCGCCTGAACGCGGCCGACTGCGTGGCGGCCGGGGGAGCGCTCCTGGTCAATGACCGCGACCTGAACGCGCAGTTCGTGCGCACCGCCGGGGTTTTGGCGCGCGACTCGGCGCGCCTGGCGCAGATGGGCAAGGCAGCCGCTGGCGTGGGCCGCATCGACGCCGCCCAACAGATGGCGCGCGCCATCCTCGCCCTCCTGGGGCAGACCGCGCAGGCAGCGGCGCCGCAAGAGGGGGCGTCGGCGGCAGCGTCGGCCCCGGCAGAAGAAAAGAGCTTCCACTTCATTGGCGTGGGCGGGGCCGGCATGAGCGTGATCGCCGAACTGCTGGCCGCCCAAGGTTTCACCGTTTCCGGCTCCGACCGGGCGGACTCGGCGGCGCTGCGCCACCTCGAGTCGCTCGGCGTGAACGTCTCCGTGGGCCACGCTAAGGAGCAGGTACCCGCGCAGGCCACGGTCGTGGTCTCCACCGCCGTGCGCGAGTCCAACCCGGAGCTGGCCGTGGCGCGCCAGCGCGGCCAGGAGGTCATTCACCGCTCCGAGGCGCTGGCTTTTGCTGCCCGGGCCGACCGCTTCGTGGCGGTGGCCGGCGCCCACGGCAAGACCACCACCTCCGCGATGCTGGCCGTGGCCGCCCGCGAGGTGGGGCTGGACCCGTCGTGGGCCGTGGGCTCCACGATCACCGGCCTGGGTTCCGGCGGGCACCGGGGTGCGGGGGACGTGTTTGTGGCGGAGGCCGACGAATCCGACAAGTCCTTCCTCAACTACGCCCCCACCGTGGCGCTGGTGACCAACATCGAGCCCGACCACCTGGACCACTACGGCACCCGCGAGGCCTTTGAGCAGGCGTTCGTCGACTTCGCCGCGCGCGTGGTTCCCGGCGGGACGCTGGTGGCGTGCTCCGACGACCCGGGCTGCGCCGCGCTGCTGGCCAAGGTGGGCGCTGAGCTAAAGGTCATCACCTACGGCCGTCAGGGCCGCGAGGGCAACCATGTGCTGCTTGAGACCGCAGGGGAGGGCTACCGCCTCACCCACGGCCAGCAGAGCGCCGAGCTGCACCTGGCGGTGCCCGGCGAGCACGTCGCCCTCAACGCGGCGGGCGCGGCTGCCGCGCTTAGCGCGCTGGGAGTGGAGCTGGAGCGGGCCGCCATGGCGCTGGGCCAGTTTGCTGGCACCGGGCGCCGCTTTGACCGCCGCGGCCTGGAGCACGGCGTGCTGGTGGTGGACGACTACGCCCACCACCCCACCGAGGTGGAGGCGACCCTACGGGCCGCTCGCACCGCCACCGACGGCCGCGTGGGAGTGGTCTTCCAGCCCCACCTGTACTCCCGGACCCTGAACTTTGCCTCCCAGTTCGCTGCCGCCCTGGCGCTGGCGGACAAGGCGATCGTCACGGACATCTACGCCGCCCGCGAGGACCCAGTGGAGGGCGTGGACGGTCGCGCCATCACCGGCCTGGACCAGCGCCTGGAGTACGTCGCGGACCGCGTTCAGGCCGCCAGGGAGCTAGCCGCCTGGGCCCAGCCCGGCGACCTGCTGCTGACCGTGGGTGCCGGCAACATCACCGAGCAGGCCGAGGACGTCCTGGCCGCGCTGCGGGAGCGCGCGGATGACTGACGAGCAACACGGCGACCTCACGCCCGGGCAGGGGCAGCCCCCGCGCGGGCAGGAGTTCAGCGGGGAGGAACTGGAGCGCCTTGAGTCCCACCGCTCGCAGGCGACCTTCGGCAGGCGCCTGAACAAGGCGGGGGACTGGGAGGAGCCAGATCAGGACCGCCCGGCCGACCTCTCCAGCCGGATCACCGAACGCGAGAGTGCCAAGAAGAGCGCCCGCATTCGCAAGATCGCCCTGTGGGGCAGCCCGGTGCTGGTGGTGGCCTTCGTGGCCGGATTCGGGCTGTGGTCCCCCTACTACCGCCTGAACATGGAGAGCGTCTCCGTGACGGGCGGGGACGCCCCCACCCAGGCCCGCGTGCTGGCGAAGGTGGAGGAGCGCGCCGGCACGCCGCTGCTGCTGCTCAACACCGGCGAGCTGGACCGCGTGATCGAGGAGATCGACGCCGTGGACCAGGCCGAGGTCACGCGCCGCCCGCCCAAGGGGGTGGAGGTGCAGATCAAGATGCACGCGCCGGCCATCGCGGTGCCGCTGGAGGGCGGCGACTTTGAGCTATTCGCCCTGAACGGCGCCAGCCTGGGCAAGGGGGCCAACGAGGCGTCCCTGCCGCGCGTGGAGCTAGAGGCAGGCGGGGAGCGCAGCATGCAGGCGCGCGCCGGCGCGGCGGCGCTCTCTGCCCTGCCCGAGGGCGTGCGAACGCAGTTGTCCGGCTGCCGCGTGAGCGTGGCGGGCCAGGCCACCTTCACCCTGACCAGCGGGGCCACGGTCCTGTGGGGCGACGAGAGCGAGCCGCAACTAAAGGCGCAGGTACTTGCCCTGCTGCTGGAGCAGCCTGCCAAGCAGTACGACGTCTCCAATCCGGACCGGCCCAGCACCCTGGGCGGTTGAACATGCGTTGAGCGGGGGCGCTGGCGGCTGGCTGGATCATCGGCCGGCTCCCGGACCACGCGGGAATTTCTTTCAATTGGAAGCGGGAGTTTCCCGCGTGTCGCACGCGAGTTAGGGCTGTGGACACGCTTTCATTTCCCTAGGCAGAAATGACATAACGTTAACCTTCAACTAGAGGGTTAGGGTTTATGAAGGGGAGGGATCTCATGGCGTCACCGCAGAACTACCTGGCCGTCATCAAGGTCGTCGGCATCGGCGGCGGTGGCGTAAACGCCGTCAACCGCATGATCGAGGCCGACGTGCGAGGTGTGGAGTTCATCGCCATCAACACCGACGCGCAGGCGCTTTTGATGTGCGACGCAGACGTCAAGCTGGAGATCGGACGCGAGATCACCCGCGGCCTGGGTGCCGGCGCCGACCCGAGCGTGGGCAAGCGTGCCGCCGAGGACCACGAGGAGGACATCGCGGAGGCCCTGCGGGGTGCCGACATGGTGTTCGTGACCGCAGGTGAGGGCGGTGGCACCGGTACCGGTGGCGCCCCCGTCGTGGCCCGCATCGCCCGCTCCCTGGGCGCCCTGACGGTCGGTGTGGTCACCCGCCCGTTCCGCTTCGAGGGCCGCCGCCGCGCCAAGCAGGCCGACGCCGGCGTCGAGGCGTTGCGCGCCGAGGTGGACACCATCATCGTCATCCCCAACGACCGCTTGCTGGACATCAACGACCCGGACATCACCATGCTGGAGGCCTTCCGCACTGCGGACCAGGTGCTGCAGATGGGTGTCCAGGGCATCACCGACCTGATCACCACCCCGGGTGTCATCAACGTGGACTTCGCCGACGTGAAGTCTGTGATGAAGGACGCCGGCACCGCCATCATGGGTATCGGTACCGCCTCCGGCCCGGGCCGCGCGCTCTCCGCCGCCGAGGCCGCGATCAGCTCCCCGCTCATCGAGGCCACCATCAACGGTGCCCACGGCGTGCTGGTCTACTGCCAGGCCGGCTCCGCGATGGGTATGAACGAGATGTCCGAGGCCGCCGACCTGGTGGCAGAGGCCGTTCACCCCGAGGCCAACATCATCACCGGTATGGCTCTGGACGACTCCCTGGGCGATGAGATGCGCGTTACCGTCATCGCCGCAGGCTTCGACGGCAACGCTGGCGAGGAGGAGGCCGCGCAGTCCACCCAGCCGCAGGTCTACCGCGCCGCCGACGCCATGGTCGCTGCCGCCCGCCAGACCGGCACCCTGCCCACCCCGGAGGCGGAGCCCGTCCCGGCCCCGGCAGCGCCGGCCACCCCCCGCTCGGCCCGCCGCGCAGCGGTGGTTCCTCCCACGATTGAAGAGGACGACGACGCCGTGCTGGTGGACCGCCCGGGTGGCGCCACGATGCCGACCTTCGTGCCCTCCACCTCCAGTCAGACGGGCCGCCTGGAGATGCCGCGCGTCTACGACGAGGACAGCCGCTCCACCGGCAAGCCCGAGCTGACCCCGCCGAAGTTCCTGCGCACCTTCGAGTCCTGATTGGAAGAGCGCATCACAGCCGCCGGGTGGGTCGTCATCGACCTCCCCGGCGGCAGCGTCGTCCTAACCAACGCCCGGGGCGGCCACTCGCAGGGAATCTGGGCGGGGCCCGGCGGGCAACCGGGCGCGAACATGGGGGACCACGTCGGTGACAACGTCGGCCACGTACTAGCCAATCGGAGCGAGCTCCAAGCGCTCCTGCCTGCCCACGCCAGGCTCGCCTGGATGAATCAGGTCCACTCCGCCGCGTGCGCCCTGGCGGAGGAACCGGGCGGGCAGGCGGCAGCAAGCGCGCAGGTGCCCACGGCGGATGCGCTGGCCTCGACCTCGCCAGCACTCAGCCCGGTCGTGGTAGTGGCCGACTGCGTGCCGATCGGCCTGCTCGCCGCCGACGGGAGCGTGGCCGCAGCCGTCCACGCCGGTCGCAAGGGTCTACTGACCGGCGTCGTGGCAAACGCGGTCAGGCAGGCGCGGTGCCTGCAAAGCGAAGTAGGCTCCACCGCGCCGCTGCAGGCCGTGATCGGCGCCCACATCTGCGCCCGCTGCTACGAGGTCAGCCCCGAGCTGGCCGCAGAGACGAAGCAAACCCACCCGCACGTAGTGGCGGCCTCCAGGTGGGGCACCGACGCCCTCGACCTGCGTGTCGGCGTGCTCGCGGAACTGGCCGCGTACGGCGTCGAGGTGGCCTACGCCTCGCCCGACTGCACCCTGGAGAACACCGACTTCTACTCGTACCGCCGCAACGGCCCAACCGGGCGCCAAGCATTGGCGGTTATTGCGCAACACGCCGCGCAAAATCGAGGAAACAGCGACTCGAATAGCTAGCGTGGTCGCATAGGCGCCCTAAAGGAGCAAGACATGTCTAATGGAGTGTTCGGACGGTTCTTCACCGCCCAGCCGGCCGAGGAAGAGATCCCGGAGACCGGCTACGAGCAGGACTACGGCTACGAGGACAGCTACGAAGACGACCACCTGGACAACGTCACCGAGTTGCACCGTCCTGTGCAGATCGTCGAGCAGCGCATGTCCACCTGCCGTCCCCGCAACGTGGACGAGTGCGGACAATTCGTGCCGGAGCTGATTGCGGGAACGCCCGTCATCCTCGATATCTCCAGCGCCTCTGACCGCGAGAAGACCCGCATCTACGACTTCGCGTGTGGCGTGGTGGCCGGCTGCAATGGCCAGTTCTCAATGGTCACGCAGGAGGTCTTCGTGTTGGCTCCGGAGAGCGTAACCATCTCCAAGCTCTCGGAGTAATGCCCCTAACGCATGAGTCGGGGCAAACACACGTGCTAGTGTGTTGTAGTTGATACACACCGAATTCGGGGTGTTTTCATTTGTAAATACGGTGCGCCACGGCGGTGCACCCGCCAAGCGAGAGGTGACTTGAATGGCGCTGCTCACCACCGATGACGTGCTGCACAAGCGTTTCCTGGCAACGAAGTTCCGTGAGGGCTACGACCAGGATGAGGTCGATGACTTCCTGGACGAGGTCGCTGAGACCCTTCGCGTCGTCAACGCCGAGAACGAAGAGCTCAAGGAGAAGCTGGCTGCCGCCGAGCGTCGCATTGCTGAGCTGACCCAGGGTGGCGGCGTCATTGCCGCTCCCGTTGTTGAGGAAGTCGTCCCGGAGCCGGTCGTGGCCGCCCCTGTGGAGGTCGAGGAGCCGGTTGTCGCTCCCGTCGCCGCCGAGGTCCCCGCCGCCCTGCCGAGCGAGCCCGAGTCCGCCACCGGCATGCTCCTGCTGGCCCAGCGCCTGCACGACGAGTACGTGGCCAATGGCCGCGCCGAGGGCGAGAAGATCGTTGCGGACGCCCGCGCCGAGGGCGAGCGCATCGTGCGCGAGGCCGAGGAGCAGCACAACCGCACCCTGGCTCGCCTCGAGCAGGAGCGTTCCCTGCTGGAGCGCAAGATCGAGGAGCTGCGCGAGTACGAGGCCGAGTACCGTGAGCGCCTGCGCACCTACCTGGAGTCCCTGGTGGCCAACGTGGTCAACAACACCCTGGACCGCCCGACTCTGGACTGAAGCTAGTTAGCGCCGGCGGGGGGGGGGGGGGCAAACCACCCCCCCCCCGCCGTATGTAAAGGAGAACAATGGCCTCGAAAGGTACGGTGCTGGCTTCCGTAGCGGGAACCAGCCTGGCAGTGGTGGCACTGGACCAGGGAAGCAAGGTTTGGGCGGTGAGCGCCCTGGCTGGGCGCGAGCGCATAGACCTGCTCGGCAAGTGGTTTGGGCTCGAGCTGCACTACAACCCCGGGGCATCCTTCTCCTTTGCCGCAGGCTCCACCTGGGTCTTTGCCGTCGTTGCCCTGGTCACCGTGGCGGTCATCGCCCGGTACGCGCCGCGCATCACCAACCTCACCTGGGCGATGTTGGCCGGCACTTTCCTGGGCGGGGCGGTCGGCAACCTGATTGACCGGCTCTTCCGCGAGCCCGGGTTCATGCGCGGGCACGTGGTGGACTTCCTGGCCTACGGCGACTGGTTCATCGGCAACATTGCCGACGTGGCCTTGGTGGGCGCGGCCGCCGCGTTCATGCTGCTCACCGTGCTGGGGATCGAGCCGTGGCCGGCAAAAGAGGAAGCAGCGCCGAAGAAGGCGGCGCGCGAGGCCGCTGGCGCGAACGACGAAAGCGAGCCGGGGGATGAGTGAGCGTTCCTTCCCCGTGCCCGACGCGCTGGTGGGGGAGCGCGTGGACGTGGCGCTCTCCCGCATGCTGGGCATGTCCCGCTCCAAGGTGGCGGAGATCGCCACCGCCGGCGGCATTAGGGCCGAGGGCAAGGCCCTGGGCAAGTCTGACCACCTGCCGGCCGTGGCCTGGATCGACGTGGACGTGCCTGACCCGCAGCCAGCGGAGGTCGTGCCTACCCCGGTGGGGATGGACATCGTCCACGACTGCGCCGACTTCGTGGTGGTGGACAAACCGGTGGGGGTGGCCGCGCACGCCTCCATGGGCTGGGATGGACCCACCGTGCTGGGGGCCCTAGCGGCGGCCGGTTACCGGATCTCCACCTCCGGTGTGCCGGAGCGGCAGGGCATTGTGCACCGCCTGGACGTGGGCACCTCCGGCCTGATGGTGGTGGCCAAGAGCGAGCTGGCCTACACGATGCTCAAGCGCGCGTTTAGGAACCGAACCGTGGACAAGGTCTACCACGCGCTGGTGCAGGGCCGCCTCGACCCCAGCGTGGGCACCATCGACGCTCCGATTGGGCGCCACCCGGGCCGCGACTTCAAGATGGCGATCGTGGCCGGGGGCCGTGAGTCCATCACCCACTACGAGACGTTGGAGGCTATGCCGCACGCCTGCCTGGTGGAGGTGCACCTGGAGACCGGACGCACCCACCAGATTCGCGTCCACATGGCTGCCGTGGGTCACCCGTGCGTGGGCGACCCGATGTACGGTTCCGACCCCGTCCTGGCGGCCCGGCTGGGTCTGGAGCGGCAGTGGCTGCACGCCGTCCGCCTTGGGTTTGCCCACCCCCGGACCGGGGAGTGGGTGGAGTTCGAGAGCCCCTACCCGGCTGACCTGCAACACGCCCTGCAGATGATGCGCCACTAACAGCCAGGCGAGCCGTGGGCAGAGGAGCCGTAGGCTCGTGCCTGTGGAGGTGCCTTCCCTGCTGGCAGACAAGCCGGACACCTAAGAGGAGCCGTGTGCCTAGGTGGGCTGGGCGGTAGACGTCCGGCTGGCGACCCGCGTTTCACTTGCCGGGCAACAAGTGAGTTCCGGTTTCGACCCGGAGGCAAGACAGCGTCCGCCCTCGCGCAAAACTAGCGTAAGGACTCTCGTGGATAGAACGGTGACGACTGTACGATGGCTATGTGTGTCGAGTGGGCGTTAAACCCACAGGAAGTGCACCAGTAGCAGCGTTCATTCGAGGAAGGATATGGAGCGATGGTGACACAAGGGAATTTGGTTTTCCGCGCGGGGGGGGGGTGTTAGTTGCGCTATTCCTTCTTTTGGGCGTAGCGCTCGTTTGGGCCTCACCCGGTTCTGTGGCGCACGCGCAAGGCTGTAGCCAATCTGACTTCTCGGTGGTCTGGAAACCGGGTGCGCCGAACGTGGACAACAATACATACATAGCTCGCACTGGGCAGTCCACAGATGTTAAAGTCAGGTGGAACGTGGCGGTTGGAGCTAAAGCAGGCCAGACCTTTACCGTGCGACTCCCCGATGCGCTAATGGCCCAGGGTGTGCCCGAGAGAGAGTTTCCCGTGCGTGATGCAGAAGGCGGGGTGGTCGCGTACGGCCGCTGGAATTCGAATCAAGAAGTAGTCTTTACGTACACTGATTACGTGGAGAATCACCGCTCCGTGTGGGCGAGTTTCTTTCAGCGGGTCACCTGGAACGCGACCTTGAACAATGTTGAAACGGATACTGCCTTCCCCAGCCTTGTATTCGATGGTGGTTGCGCGGGTTCGCAGACGTTATCGGGCGTATTGCTCGGCAGGAAGCCCGGCGGTGGGGGAGTTCCGGGTAAAGTTGGAGACTTCCCGCATGAGAATTCCGTTTCATACCCCGCAGGTGTTGCCCCCTCCCGATTGGCGCTGTTGCGTTGGGGTTTGTACGCAGGGCCGGTGACGGAAGACAACTACCAGGACACTTGGGTAATCGAGGACAAGGCGGCGGCGAATCAAGAATTCTTGTGTAGTGGTCATGCTTCGGGGATCTATACTGCTCCTAGGCTTACGTACCGCCTTATCGGGTCGGGAGAACTCGATGTCCCTGTACCTGCGCATGCGATTCGAATCGCATGCGATTCCAAGAATCTACGGGCTGAAGTCAATCCGGCTATGGGGGGAATTTACTGGGGCCACGAACTCATTCTGCAATTCTTTGCAAAGACCACGGACGGCACGAAGCCTGGAGCGACCTACTATAACACCGCTACTGTGAACGGTACGCCTTATCGTGGGCGTGCTCAGCGGGCGGATTTCGGGGCCGAAGGTGGCGGACTCAAAGATGGATTCGGTTCCCTCAGGATCATGAAACTGGTTGAGGGAACGGATGGTGCCAACAATGCACGTTTTACCTTCAATGTGTCTTGCTCCGACGGTCGAAAAGAAGTTGTGAGCGTAGAGGGGCCGAATACGGTGGTCCTGCACGGCATCCTGGCGAATGCCAAGTGCGTCGTTGAAGAAATTAATGTTCCGGCGATTAACGGGCAGGTTCCCTCTATCGCCTACGCGGTAGAAGGCGCGGCGGGACAGGAGATCACCGTCAAGAACAAGGAGACTGCAACGATCACGGTGAAAAACCAGTACCCGGTCATTCCTCCGGTGTCTCCGTCGGCGTCTGTGTCGGTGAGTCCGTCGGTGTCTCCGTCGGCGTCTGTGTCGGTGAGTCCGTCCGTGCGCCCTAAGGGAAAGCTGGCGTCTACTGGCTTCAACGCGACCGTAGGGGTCTACGCACTGGCAGCTTTGGTTACGGGCTATTCGTTGTTGCTTGCTCTTCGCAGGAGGACTGGTGAGTAGGAGTAGCGCCGACTGCGAGTTAGCTTAGGTATTCGCTTCGTATAGGAGGCGAATATCAGGGCGAGAGAGGGCGTTAGATGAAGTTAAGCTTCATCTAACGCCCTCGTGCGCTTTGGTGACTTAGGATTGCTGACTGGTCTCGGATAATGTTACCAGTCTAAATAAGTTTGTAGGTGCCAAACATCCCCAGGATCAGGAGCGTCGGGATCGCGTCAGGTCGCTATGATGCGCAGATATATCACCTTATCAATCCATGTTGGATCGTCGGTGTGCCTGCCCTCCAGCCAGTGAAAGGGCAGGGCGGGTACAATGTTGGCTCAGGATAATTCTAGATATGCTCATCGCTTCTATTTGGCGATGCTTGCTAAGTAGCAGAGGCTTTTCAATCGCTAAGAGGGCAATCCGGCTGGGGGAGTGGTGAGCTGCTGTGTCAGCGTCTTTGGTGTTTTTCTGCTTCGTTGGTGAGGTAGGGGTAGTGCATTTTGGTGGCGAA
>JAUMWR010000019.1:33677-41112 GCA_030529545.1 Buchananella hordeovulneris | reverse complement strand
TGCGGCCTCGTCGCCCGGGTTCTGCCGCGCCGCCCGGGTGCTGCACGGGCTCTGTGCGGCAACGGGACCCAGGCAAGCCGCGCGCGGGACCTGCCGGCTCGCAAAGGCAGGAGTGCCCTGGGAAGCAAAGCGGTGGCCGGGCGGGTACGCCCCGCCCGGCCGCCACCTGTGGTCCGCCGCAGCCGCGTCTCACGCGGGCCGACTCGCCCCAGCCGGGCCTAGCGCAGGCCGACCCGGCGCTCTAGCGCCAGCTCGATCAGCTCGGTGACCAGCTCCGTGTAGCTCATGCCCTCGGCCAGCCAGGCCTGCGGGTACATCGAGTACTGGGTGAAGCCGGGCAGCGTGTTGACCTCGTTGATCACCGCGTCCCCGTTGGGGCGCACAAAGAAGTCCACGCGGGCCAGGCCCTCGCAGCCCAGCGCCTCGAACGCCCGCACCGCCAGCTCCTGGAGCCGCTTGGAGACGGACTCGGGCAGGGCGGCCGGGATCTGGTTCACGGCGGTGCCGGCCACGTACTTGGTGTCGAAGTCGTAGAATTCGGCGTCGGTGTTGGTGACGATCTCGCCGGGAGCGGCTGCCCGGGGCGAGCCGCCGGCGCGGCCACCCAGCACCGCCACCTCGATCTCGCGGCCGCTCTCTGCGGCCTCTACCACCACGCGCGGGTCGTGGCGCTGTGCCTCTTCGATGGCGGCGACCATGTCCTCGGCCCGGTCCACGCGGGAGATGCCCAGCGAGGAGCCCGCGCGGGCGGGCTTGACGAACGCCGGCAGCCCCAGGGCCGCCACCGTCTCCAGGCACAGGGCGCGGTCGCGCAGCCACAGCGCCTCCGGGATGACCACGGAGCGGCCGATGGGCAGCCCTTCCCCCGCCAGCACCAGCTTGGTGGTGTGCTTGTCCATCGCCGCAGCGGAGGCCAGCACGCCGCAACCCACGTAGCGCACGCCCGTCAGCTCCAGCAGGCCCTGCACGGTCCCGTCCTCGCCGTAGGGGCCGTGCAGCAGCGGCAGCACCACGTCCGCCTCGAAGCGCTGCCCCTCGGATTCGAGCTGCAGCACCCCACGGTCCTCCAACACCACCTGGACCGGCGCGGACTGGGCCACGATCTCCGCCAGGGCCCCGTCGCGCAGGGCGTAGCGCTGCGGGTCGTCCTCCACCAGCACCCACTGGCCGTCGCGGGTGATCCCCAACGGCACTACGTCAAAACGCTCGCGGTCGATCGCGGCAAGCACGTTCGCGGCCGTGGCGCAGGAGATGCCGTGCTCGCCGGAGCGACCACCGAACACCACCGCGACGCGGGTCTTGTGCGCAGGGCTGTTTTCCACAGTCAAAGTGACCTCACTGGGTTGTGAAACTATCTTTAAGGTTCATTCCTGGGGGGTGGCACTGATGCCCTCAGCCTTGCGGGGACGCGAGAGCAGCACCTGGGTGATTTCCCGCGGGTCGCGGTTGCCGTGCAGGATCTCCTCCACCCCGAAGGTGATCGGCATGTCCACGTTGTTAGCGCGGGCCAGGTGGGCAATCGACTGGCAGGACTTCACGCCCTCCGCCGTGCCGCCCGTCTTGAGCTGTGCCTCTTCGCGGCTGAGTCCCTCGGCGATCGCGCGCCCAAAGCGCTGGTTGCGGGAGAGCGGGGAGGCGCAGGTGGCCACCAGGTCGCCCATGCCGGCTAGTCCTGCGAAGGTCTCGCGGTCCGCCCCCAGGGCCAAGCCCAGGCGGGTGATCTCCACTAAGCCGCGGGTGATGATGGTGGCGGCGGTGTTCAAGCCGTAGCCCAGGCCCAGGGCCATGCCGGCGGCCAGGGCGATCACGTTCTTGACCGAGCCGCCCAGCTCCACGCCCACCACGTCGGTGTTCGTGTAGGGGCGGAAGTAGGGGGCGGCGCAGAGCTGGGCCACCTTGTTGGCCACTTCCTCGTCCTGGGCGGCCACGACCGTGGCGGTGGGCTGCTGCTGGGCGATCTCCTTGGCCAGGTTGGGACCAGAGAGCACAGCCACCTGGCCGGCCTGCACGCCCAGGGCCTCCACCAGCACCTCGCTCATGCGCAGGTCGGTGCCCAGCTCGATGCCCTTCATCAGGGACAGCACCACGGTGTCGGCGCCCAGCTTGCCGCAGATGGGGGCCAGCGCCTCGCGCGCGGTCTGGGACGGGATGGCCACGACCACCATCTGCGCGCCGTCGATCGCGGCGAGCATGTCAGTGGTGGCGCTGATCTTCGGGTCCAGCTTCAGGCCGGGCAGGTAGCGCTCGTTGCAGTGGGCGTTGATGGCGTCCACGACCTCCGGGTTGCGTCCCCACAGCACCACCTGGTTTCCCGCGTGCGCACACACCTGGGCGAACGTGGTGCCCCACGCCCCGGTGCCGATTACCGCAACTTTTGCGCTCATGCACTCTCTCCCGGTTGGCTGGTTCCCGGCTTGGCGGGAGCTACGGTCCTGGTGGACGACGTTGCCTGACCCCCCTGCGATTCAGCGGCCGCCCCCTTGCGCAGCCCGAACTTGCGGGGCTTCTTGGGGGTGGGCGGCGGCACCGGGGGGCCGGCGAGCTCTGGGCGCGGTCGGGCGGCAGCGTCGGCCCGCTTGCCCCACGTGTAGGGGGCCGAGTCGTAGGGAGCGTCGGCCTCCACCTGGTTCAGGCGCTCCACCAGGGGGGCGATGTCGCCGCCAGTGGACTGCTCAATAGGCACACCCACGCGCGGATCCCACTGGGTGTCCATGTACTGGGGCGAGGTCTCGTAGGTGCGGCCGTCGCGGCGCGAGTCCCACATGGGCAGCGGGGCCTGCTCGCCGCGCAGCTCCTCCACCAGGGCGGTGAGGGCCAGCATGATGCGGTGGGTGGCCTCCTTGTAGGCCGCCGAGTCCGTGCGCCCGTAGAGGTCGCTCAGGTCCACCGGCTTGCCGGCGCGCGCCACGATGCGCGGGCGGCGCCAGAAGCGCGGGACGCCGTCGCTGCGGTGATAGAGGGCGTGGGCACCCCAGTTGGCCACCGGGATCACCGGCACGCCCGTGGCCAGGGCCAGGCGCGCCGCGCCCGTCTTGGCCGTCATCGGCCACAGATCCGGGTTTGAGGTCAGCGTGCCCTCCGGGAACAGGGCGATCACCTCGCCCCTCTCCAACGCCTTGAAAGCCGCCGCCAGCGCCTCCCCGGCGCGGGAGGAGCCGCGCACCACCGGCACCTGGCCGGTGCGCTGCAGGAAGAAGCCCAGCACCGGGATGCGCCACAGCTCGTGCTTGGCCAGGATACGGGCGGGCACCTTCTGGTCCAGCAGGAAGTGCAGCAGGGTCAATCCATCGGCGTTAGAGACGTGGTTTCCCACCGCCAAGTAGGCGCCCTCGGCGGGCAGATTCTCCACGCCCTGCCAGCGTAGCCGGGCGGCCGCCCGCATGATCAGCCGGGCCACAAAGCCGGAGACTCGATAAAACAGGGGATAACTTCTACCCACAGTCAGGCTCGCTTACTTTTTGCTTGGTTTCTATTCCATGCTGGTGCGCGCCTGCAGGGCCCGCAACTTGGCATTGAAGTGCTCGTATCCCCGGTTAATCAGCTCGATTCCATGCACCCGGGAGGTGCCGTCGGCCGCCAGCGCCGCAATCAGGTGGCTGAAGCCGCCGCGCAGGTCCGGCACCTCGATATCCGCCCCGTGCAGCGGGGTGGGGCCGGAGACCACGGCGCTGTGCAGGAAGCTGCGCTCACCAAAGCGACACGTCAGCGGCCCCAGGCAGTTGGGGTAGACCTGGATCTTGGCGCCCATCTCCCGCAGGGCCTCGGTGAACCCAAAGCGGTTCTCGTAGACGGTCTCGTGGATGATGGACAGGCCGTTGGCCTGGGTCAGGGCCACCACCAGGGGCTGCTGCCAGTCCGTCATGAAGCCAGGGTGTACGTCGGTCTCCAGCGCCACCGGGTGCAGGTCGCCGCCCGGGTGGGAGAAGCGGATGCCGTCCTCGTGCACCTCGAAGGCGCCACCGATGTTCCTAAAGACGTTCAGGAAGGTCATCATCTCCGGCTGGGTGGCGCCGCGCACAAAGATGTCACCCCGGGTGGCCAGCGCAGCTGCTCCCCAAGAGGCGGCCTCGATGCGGTCCGCCAGGGCGGTGTGCGTGTACCCCACCAGCTCGTCCACGCCGTCGATCGTGATGACGCGCTCGTTGGCCACGGAGATGCGGGCGCCCATCTTCTGCAAGATGGCGCACAGGTCCATGATCTCCGGCTCCACGGCCGCGTTCTTCAAGACCGTGCGGCCCTGTGCCCGCACGGCGGTGAGCAGGGTCTGCTCGGTGGCCCCCACGGAAGGGTAGTCAAGCTCGATGATGTCTCCCCGCAGGCCGCGCGGCGCGGAGATCTGGATGCCGTCCGGCACCTTGTCCACCACGGCGCCGAACTTGCGCAGGATGTTCAGGTGGAAGTCGATCGGCCGGTCGCCAATGCGGCAACCGCCCAGGTCCGGAATGAAGGCCTGACCCAACCGGTGCAGCAATGGGCCGCAGAAGAGGATCGGGATGCGGGAGGCCCCCACCAGCTCGCCCACCTGGGCGACGGCGGCCTCAACCACGTGGCCCGGGTCCATGTGCAGGATGCCGGCCTCCTCGTCGAAGTTCACCTGGACCCCGTGCAGGCGCAGCAGGCCGGAGACCACGTCCACGTCCCGGATGAGCGGCACGTTCTTCAAAACCGATGGAGTCTCAGCCAGCAGTGCCGCCACCATCGCCTTGGAGACAAGGTTCTTGGCGCCGCGTACAAAGATCTCGCCCTCCAAGGGCTTGCCGCCCTCGACTCGCATCACTGCCATGGCTCTCCTTCTCACGCTTTGCCACAAGTTTACGGCGCGTGCACACCCTCGCCACCCGCACCGCGCGCACAACGAGCCATACGGTACACAGTGACCAACACGAGCACGCGTATAGCTAGGCACGATCTCCCCGCACGCGCTAGGCTCCCGTTGGCCTGGAGGGAGGGGCAGTAATTGCATTCGGATAGTCGCGGCAGGGGCACCCAGCGCCCTAGTTCACAGCGCGGGACCCCGGCGGGTGCTTCCTCCGGCAAGGGTAAGGCGCGCGCGGGCGCGGCTGATGGTACCCAAAAGCCAGCTGCCAAGGGCAAGGGCAAAGCCCGCCCCAGCGGCTCCGCCTCGGCTACCAAAGCTGCGGCCAAGGCTGGCGGCGCGCCGCTCTCCACCGCAGGTTCCAAGGCCAGCGCCAAGACCGGTAGTAAGACCGGCGCGCAGGTGCTCTCTGCGGCTAGAGCCAAGGCGGGCGCAGAGTCCGCTGCCCCGGTCGCTTCCACCGCCTGCGGCGCAGCAGCCGCTCCTGCCAAGGAGAGCAAGCCCACGCTGGCGCAGCGCCGCCACCTGGCACCCCTGGACGGCCTGCGGGCGCTGGCGATCGCGCTGGTCTTGGGCTACCACTTCTTCCCGCGCCTGGTTCCCCAGGGGCGCATGGGCGTTGACCTCTTCTTCGTGCTCTCCGGCTTCCTGATTACCTCCCTGTTGCTGGGAGAGAAGCAGCGCACCGGGCGCATCGATTTCTCCTCCTTCTTTGCCAGGCGCCAGCGCCGCCTGGTCCCGGCCCTCGCCGTGACCGTGGTGACCACCGTGGCGATCGCCGCGCTCGTGGGGCAGGACGCGCTGCTGGCGGTGCGCCGCCAGTCGCTTGGCTCCCTGTTCTTTGTCTCCAACTGGGTGGAGATCCTGGCCGGGAGCTCCTACTACGACCACTCCCAGCCGCTCCTCCTAACCAACACATGGTCGCTGGGTATCGAGGCGCAGTTCTACCTGATCTGGCCCTTCCTCCTGCTCGGCATGTTGGCCTTGTCCGGACGGTTGATGGCGCTGCTGCCCGCGCATGGCTTCTTCACCTCGCGCCGGGTGGCCGCGATCATCTGCGTCGTGCTGGCTGCTCTCTCCCTGGGGTGGGGTGAGCTCCTGACACACATGGGCTCCGCCCCCTCGCGCGCCTACTTCGGCACCGACACCCACGCCTTCGGCCTCATGCTGGGCGCCGCCCTGGCCCTGGTCAACCCGCAGGGGCTGCGCCCCGGCGGATCCACCAGCCCCCAGCGGGCGCTGGTGCGCGGCGTGATCGGGTGGGTCAGCCTGGTGGCCCTCCTGGCCCTCGGCCTCGGCTTTGGCGCCTCCATCCCCGGCCTCTCCGCCTTGGTGGGGCAGGCCAAGGGCATGGGTATCCTCTTCGTTTCCTCGCTTCTGTCCGTGGGCGTGGTCCAGGCGCTCCTGCCCCAGGCAGGCAGCCAGCCGGGCCCGGCCCGCGCCATGCAGTTCCTGGTGGGCTGGCAGCCCTTCGTGTGGATTGGGCAGCGCTCCTACGGGATCTACCTGTGGCACTGGCCCCTCTACGTCATCGCCTTCTACCTGGGACGCAAGGTCCCCTCCGGCTGGGTTGGGCTGCTCATCACCGCCCTGTCCGTGGCATTGGCGGCGCTCTCCTACAAGTGCGTGGAGGACCCGGTGCGCAAGCTGGGCTGGCGCGGCGCCTTCCAGGCGCTGTTCAACGCCCCGCACCAGGTGTTCGCCGCCGCCATCTTGCCGATCATCCTCGTGCTGAGCGGATTCGCGTGGGGCCTGTTCAACCAGCCCGCCATGTCCCAGGCCCAGGCGCAGATCGAGGCCGGGCGCCAGGCGCTGGCCTCGCGCTCGCCCGCCACTCCCCCGGCCTCCGCCGCGCCCGCCGGCGCCCCTACCGGGGAGCCGGGTGCGCAGGCCACCGCACCGGAGACGGCCGCTAGCGCCGCCCCCACGACGACCCCCGCCCCGGGGGCCGGAGAGGGGCCGACGGCCTCGCCCTCGCCCACGCTTACCGCCCCCATCCCCGGCTCCGACGTGAGCGTGGTGGGAGACTCCGTCACCCTGGCCTCCGCGCAGGGGCTGGCCGAGCAGTTGGTAGACAGCGCCATCGACGCCGAGGTCTCGCGCCACTTCCTCACCGCAGAAGACATCCTGGCCGGCCTGGACGCCAACTACGGGGTGCGCCCCTTCGTGGTGGTCTCCCTGTTCTCCAACGGCCCGGTCTCCACCGAGGAGCTCGAGGGCTTCCTGTCAGCGCTAGCCCCGGAGCGCCGCCTGGTGCTGGTGACGGCCTACGGGCCCGAATCGGTGGAGTGGATCGCCCCGAACAACGAGGCGATCCGCCAGTTCGCGGCCAAGCACGCCTCCCGCGTGCGCGTGGCCAACTGGGACACCCTGATAGCCAGCCAGCAGGACTACCTGGCAGACGACCTCATCCACCCCGACGTCTCCGGCGGCAAGATCTACGCCCAGGCCGTGCAAGAGGCCCTGGACAGCTTCGCCACCGCCCCCTGACGCGGGCCGCCAAGCGGGGCGCACCGGGCCGAGAGCCGGCAGCGCGTGGAGATTGCCGGCGGGAACGTCGGCCCCCAAATGCACGCAAAAGGGCCGGCCCGGCGGGAAAACCACCGGTCCGGCCCTTTG
>JAUMWR010000019.1:26220-33577 GCA_030529545.1 Buchananella hordeovulneris | reverse complement strand
CCAAATGCACGCAAAAGGGCCGGCCCGGCGGGAAAACCACCGGTCCGGCCCTTTGTACGCCTAGCTGCGCGCCGGCAGCGTCTTGGGCTTGAAGGAGGGGCGGCTGGCCTCAAAGGCGGAGATCGCCTCCTCGTTCTGCAGCGTGATCGCGATGTCGTCGGCGCCAGCCAGCAGGCGCTCGCGCGTGTGGTCATCGACCTCGATCGGCGCCACCTGGTCACCAAAGCGGACCTCGCGCTTCTCCAGATCCACCGTCACCTCGGTGCCGGGCTCGCCCTCCATGTGGGCCCACAGGGCGTCGCGAGTCTCCTCGTCAATCAACGCCACCAGCAGGCCTTGCTTGCCCGCGTTCGAGCGGAAGATGTCCGCAAAGCGGGGCGCCAGCACGGCCTTGAAGCCGTAGTCGCGCAGCGCCCACACCGCGTGCTCGCGGGAGGAACCGGTGCCAAAGTCGGTGTCGGCCACCAGCACCGAGCCGGCGCGGTAGGACTCCTGGTTGAGCACGAACTCCGGGTCCTTGCGCCACGCCGCGAACAGCGCGTCGTCAAAGCCCGTGCGGGTAATGCGCTTGAGGTACACGGCCGGAATAATCTGGTCCGTATCCACGTTGGAGCGACGCAACGGCACACCAACACCCGTGTGAACAGTGAACTTTTCCATTCGTCAAAACTCCTAGTCGATCAAACCGGCAGGTCAGAGGGGGCGGCGAGGTGACCCAGCAGCGCGGTGGCGGCGGCCACCGGCGGGGAGACCAGGTGCGTGCGCCCCCCGGGGCCCTGGCGGCCCTCGAAGTTGCGGTTAGAGGTGGAGGCGCAGCGCTCCCCTGCCGTGAGCTGATCCGGGTTCATGCCCAGGCACATGGAGCAGCCGGCGTTGCGCCACTCCGCGCCCGCCTCGATGAAAATGCGGTCCAGCCCCTCGGCCTCGGCGGCCAGGCGCACCTTGGCGGAGCCGGGCACCACCAGCATGCGCAGGCCCTCCTTAATCTTCTTACCGTTCAGAATCGCTGCGGCGGCGCGCAGGTCCTCCAGGCGGCCATTGGTGCAGGAGCCCAGGAATACCGTGTCCACCTCGATCTCCTTCATGGGCATACCCGGGCGCAGGTCCATGTACTCCAGGGCGCGGCGGGCGGCGGCGCGCTCGGTCTCGTCGGCAAAGGACTCCGGGTCCGGCACGTTCTGGTGCAGCGGCACGCCCTGGCCGGGGTTGGTGCCCCAGGTGGCGAACGGGGCGATGTCGGCGGCCTCGAGGACCACCTCGGTGTCAAAGACGGCGTCGTCATCGGTGCGCAGTTCGCGCCAGGCGGCCACAGCCGCGTCCCAGTCCTCGCCCTGCGGGGCGTGCGGGCGGCCCTTGAGATAGGCAAACGTGGTCTCATCCGGGGCCACCATGCCCGCGCGGGCACCGGCCTCGATAGACATGTTGCAGACCGTCATGCGCTGCTCCATGGTCATCTCTTCAAATGCGCGGCCACGGTACTCGATGACGTGCCCGGCGCCGCCGCCGGTGCCGATCTTGGCGATCACGGCCAAGATCACGTCCTTGGCGGTGGTGCCTGGCAGCAGGGAGCCGTTGACGGTCACGCTCATGGTCTTGAAACGCTTGAGCGGCAGGGTCTGGGTGGCCAGCACGTGCTCCACTTCGGAGGTGCCGATACCCATGGCCAGGGCGCCGAAGGCACCGTGGGTGGAGGTGTGCGAATCGCCGCAGACCACGGTCATGCCAGGCTGGGTGAGGCCCAGCTGGGGGCCCACTACGTGGACGATGCCCTGCTCGGCGTCGCCCAGGGAGTGAATACGCACGCCGAATTCGGCGCAGTTCTTGCGCAGGGTGTCGATCTGCAGGCGGGAGATGGGGTCCGCGATCGGCTGGTCGATGTTCTGCGTGGGGGTGTTGTGGTCCTCGGTGGCGATGGTGAGGTCGGGGCGGCGCACCGGGCGGCCCTCCATGCGCAGTCCGTCGAATGCCTGGGGGGAAGTGACCTCGTGCACCAGGTGCAGGTCGATGTAGAGCAGGTCGGGCTGACCGGCGTCCCCGGCCCGCACAACGTGTTGCTGCCACACCTTTTCTGCGAGTGTCTTACCCAACGTGCACCTCCACGGCGACTATGAATAAATATTCATTTGGACTGATTGCTTGCGTCTCATGTTCTGAGATGGCAATATCATCTCATGGACGAGACGAACTCTTCAAGTGGAATCGGCGTGCTGGACAAGGCCATCGCCCTGCTCGACGCACTCGAAGGCGGCCCGGCCACGCTTGCCCAGCTTGTTGCGGCCACACACTTGACCCGCCCCACCGCCCACCGCCTCGCAGTGGGACTAGAGCACCATCGCCTAGTCTCCCGCGACTCCCACGGGCGCTTTGTACTGGGTCCCCGCCTCGCGGAGCTTGCCGCCGCAGCCGGCGAGGACCGGCTGCTGGCCTGCGCCGGGCCCGTGCTGGCCATGCTGCGCGACCACACCGACGAATCCGCGCAGCTCTACCGCCGCCAGGGCGACCACCGCATCTGCGTCGCGGCCGCCGAGCGTCCCTCCGGCCTGCGCGACTCCGTACCGGTGGGTGCCACACTCTCGATGCTCGCCGGTTCAGGCGCGCAGATCCTGCTGGCCTGGGAAGACCCTGAGCGCCTGCACGCCGGACTCAAGGGCGCCTCCTTCACTGCCACCACCCTCTCCGGGGTGCGCCGCCGTGGTTGGGCCCAGTCCGTTTCCGAGCGCGAGGCGGGCGTCTGCTCCGTCTCCGCCCCGGTGCGCGGCAAGGGCGGCCGCGTCATCGCAGCGGTCTCCATCTCCGGCCCGATCGAACGCATGGGCCGCCAGCCGGGCCGCATCTACGGCGAGATGGTGGCCGCTGCAGCCAACCGCCTCTCCGAGCTCCTACACCAGGCCGGCCAGTAGCAAAGGCAAAGGCGGCCCGGAAGATTACTCCCGGACCGCCTTCGTGTTTGTAGCCCCGACCGGATTCGAACCGGCGCCGCCGCCTTGAGAGGGCGGTGTCCTAGGCCGCTAGACGACGGGGCCACTCGCTTGCGCGAACAGGTGAAACATTAGCGGCAAGCCCATCCTAAACGCCAATCGATCTGCCGTGACATGCCGCACAGCGACCAGGCGGCCAGGAAAAGAAAATAGCCCGGGACTTCTCCCGGGCTATTTCCCTATTCACTTTGTAGCCCCGACCGGATTCGAACCGGCGCCGCCGCCTTGAGAGGGCGGTGTCCTAGGCCGCTAGACGACGGGGCCACTGACTCTTACGAGCCGCGCGATTTCTCGCGAGCTGGGGTACCAGGACTCGAACCTAGACTAACTGAACCAGAATCAGTCGTGCTGCCAATTACACCATACCCCAAGGGTTTTGGGCTCTCAGGCTTGGCTTTCACCTACCTGGAAGCGTCGGGTGACAACGTTACACGAACCTCCCCCGAGGCAGCAAATCCACTGAACGTAATCCGCACCACCTTCTGCGCCCCCCAGAGCACGGGGCCAAACAGGCGGGGTTGCCAGGATGTTTTTGAGCGAGGCACCCCTCAGCGCGCGGAGGGTTAAGCAGGACGACCCCTGCGGGCGAGGTGGACAGCAGAGGCGCGCCTCAGCGCGGGGGTCCAGCCCGGGAGTTAGCGGGTGTCGCAGACCAGGGTCCATCTCCCCATCTCACATAGAGCCTGCGCCACTATCACCCATTACGCCACAGCCCCCCCTCTTGGCCACCTCCGATTTTATTCCAAATCGGAACGGAATATCGAGGGCGAAATCCAAATGTTTAACCCCCACTATCGCCACCCATCCCCCACCCGAACCACCCTCCCCCACCTCAGTTGACCGTTGCATTTTCAACCACTCTTGGCCGTTCTTGGCCGATTTTCGTTAACCCCAACACAAAATTTGCAATTGCCTCGCACCACCCTGGCTTTACCGGTTAACTTCGATCCACAATATCCCTCTAGATTAGGAGTTAGGGTGAAAAACGTTCCTATCCCCAAACTGTTAGCTACAGCAATAGCTGTGACAATCGCAGTCCCCGCTACTGCATCCGCCACCATCTCCACACCGCCGCCGGGGGACGACTCCACCCCATGGCCCCTAGTCTCTCCACAACAGTTGCCGGACGGCACTTACTCGGTGAAACTCGAGGAGCCCGCCCAGGAGTCAGCCCTCGCCGAGCCGCTCGCTCCCCAAGACGAGGCGCCACCTGCCCAGCCGCTCCCCATGGCGGTGGACCCACACCGACGCCACCCTTGCCTGCATGCCACCGTGCCCACTTGCACCCTGGCCAACTCCACCCCGATAGACCTGGGGCTCGACCTGGGCCCTGGCCCGCGCGCGGTAGTTCCAATCGCGTTCTTGCAGCACAATGTTCGGGTCGAAGGACTGGCCGCCCTACGCGGTCTGCGCACGCGCATGTGGAACTCCAACCCGTTCTTCAATGGCCGCCGTCTCCAGACCGTCCTAGCGGAGCACGGCATTACTTCTGCGGAACAGTACGCCAACCACGTCAAGTGGGATCACGACGCCGAGCGCATTTCTCTCCAGCGAGCGGCTGAGCAGGCGCTGACCGGTATCACCCACACGCGCCCCAATAACGGCCGGTTGTTTGACCTCGGCGTCACGGGTGGTCAGAAGCTAAACACCGAAAACCTGGCCTGCTTCTTCAACGGAATGGACGTCCGCCAGGGTATGGGGCAGTGGGAAGCGGAATACACCGATCTCATGGAAGCCAAGGGGGCCTTCAACTACCGCACCGGTCACCTCCACACTCTGATCAATCCCAAGTTTGCTTTCCACGCGCTGGCGCTGTCTGAGCGCTCGCACCTGACCAACCACTCCGTGGCGCAGCCGGGTAGCTCCACGCCGGTGGCAGTGGGCAACGGTTGTTACGCGGTGGATGTCCCGCTTCCGGACACTACCGTCACCGAGTTGAGCGATCCGGGCCAGTTGCGGTTGGGCGAAACATCCACGATCGAGGCTACGGCGTTCTACAACGAACGTAAGGTGGCCATGAAGGGCTCCTACTCCTCCAGCGCTCCGGCCATCCTCTCCGTAGATGGCTACACCGGCGCGCTCGAGGGTCTGGCCCCTGGGCAGGCGACCATCACCTTCCAGCCGGCCGACGGAGGTACTCCCCTAACCCGTGTTGTCTCCGTCTCTCCGCTTCCTTTGCCGGAGATCACGATGACCGGCACGCAGGTGGCCTTGGTGGGCATGAAGATGGACACCAGCATGTCCGCCACCGTCAACGGTGCGCCTACTACCCTTAGCGGTAAGTTCTCCACCGATGACCCCGCTATCCTGCGGGTGAATCCTGACACTGGCCAATACGACGCCATCAACGTGGGCCGGGCTCACGTTATCTTCAAGGACTCCGAAACCAGCCGCACGGCCAAGATGCTGGTGGAGGTCGAGCAGATTAAGGGCTTCGAGTGGAAGTGGGGCAGTCTGCGGGTGGGATCCACCGGCAAGTTCGAGGTCTACGCCTACTCCGACCGGGCCCGGTACAAGCTGGACGGCGAGTTCATGGTGCACCCGCGTGCCTATTTCAACATCACCGTGGATGAGCAGACTGGCGAGTATCACGTAGCCAAGATGGGGCCGATCCACGTTGAGATCGAGCTACCTGGATTCCCAATCCGCTCGCACTTGTCAACCCAGGCGGAGCCGGGCATGTCCCTGTCGGGTGGCAAATTGGTCTACGTCGGCGACAAGCTGTACCTCCAGCGCCAGGTCTACTTCTTTGACGCGCCCATCGAGGAGGGGGAGATCATTTCCCTCAACCCTGAGCTGTTGCGCTCTGACGGCGATGGCGTGGTGACCGGTATTGCGCCGGGTACTGCCAAGATTCGTTTCGAGTTTGGCTCTAGCTGGATCGAGTCTGAGATCCGAGTCTTGCCACCGCTGCTGCCCCCGAAATTGACGCCGACTCCCACGCCGACCAAGCCGGTCGTGGTGCCGCCGAAGCCGACGCCCACGCCATCGGCGACTAAATCCGTCGTCGTGTCGCCAACGCCTAAACCGACGCCGACCAGGCCGGTCGTGGTGCCGCCGAAGCCGACGCCCACGCCGTCGGCCACCAGGCCGGTCGTGGTGCCGCCGAAGCCCACGGCGAAGCCAACGCCAACGCCGACGCCGACGCCCACCAAGCCGGTCGTGGTGCCGCCGAAGCCCACGGCGAAGCCAACGCCAACGCCGACCCCGTCAGCCACGCAGCCCGTCGTCGTGTCGCCGACGCCCAAGCCGACGCCGCCCCCCACGCCCACTCCTAAGCCGACGCCGTCGCCCACCAGGCCCATCGTCGTGCCGCCGAAGCCCACGCCGACGCCGACCCCGCCCCCCAAGCCCACGCCCAAGGTGGAGAGCACCCTGGTACGCTTGGCTGGCGACAACCGGGTGGAGACGGCTGTAGCTATCGCGGAGGCACAGTCCGCTTCCCCCACTGCCATCCTGGCCACGGGTAACAACTTCGCAGACGCCTTGAGCGCAGCGGGTTTGTCCCGGGTTTTGGACGCACCGATCTACCTGACTCAGGGAACCAGCGCCTTGGAGAGCACAGTGCTTTCCTCCATGCAGAAGCGCCACGTGCGCCACGTGGTGATCCTGGGCGGCAACGGCTCCGTGCCGGCCGGGGTGGGAAGCAGCCTGCGCCGGGCGGGGATCTCGGTGGAGCGCATCGCCGGCAACGACCGCGTTGACACTTCTGTGCGGATCGCCAAGCGGGCTATCGCGGCCAACCCAGGTGCAGTGAAGCGGATCTTCGTCACCGACGGTTCCAACTTCCCAGACGGTCTTTCGGCTGGCGCGGCGTCTCACAACGCACAGGCGGTGACGGTCTTGACCCAGTCTGGGACCCTGCCGGCCTCCGCAGCTAGCTTCCTGCGCCAGGAGCAGTCCAAGCGTTCCATCGCCGTCCTGGGTGGCTCCGCGAACTCGGCGCTGCGCCGGGCCGGGATTCACCCGAGCCAGCACTTCCTGGGTTCTTCGCGCTACGAGACCGCCTACCTGGTGGCGGTAGCGTTCCCAGCCCCTGCAGCGCCCAACGCCTCGCCCACGCGGGTGGTGGTTGCCAACGGCACTCACTTCGCTGACGCCTTGGCTGCCTCCGCTCTCACCGCGAGAGGCGGCGGCGCGCTGCTCCTGAGCCCGCCTAGCCAGCTCGGCTCGCACGCACGGACGTACATCCAGCAACTACGGCGCCCAGTGGCGGCTTACCTTGCTGGCGGTTACAACACGCTCTCCTACGCGGTGGAGCAGTCCGTCCGCGCCGCCATCAAGTAACTGGCGACGCAAAAGGGGCGGGTGGGGGCGGGGTGTGGCCCGGCGACACCCCCCCCCCCCCCGTTGGCTGAGGCCGTGTGCGCCCCGCACAC
>JAUMWR010000019.1:20616-26210 GCA_030529545.1 Buchananella hordeovulneris | reverse complement strand
CCCGCGCTCAGCCGGGTGGGCCCAGGCGGCCCGCCCCGACAACTTTTACCGGGCGACCAAAGGGGGGGGGTGCAAGCGGGTTTTCCCCGCTGCAACCGCCCCTTCCCTTGTTTGCTAGAGGCTCTTGGCCAACGCCTCCAGGCGAGCCAGGCAAACGTCCTTGCCCAGCACCTCCATGCACTCAAAGAGCGGCGGGGAAACCTGGCGGCCGGTGATCGCCACGCGCAGGGGCCCAAAGGCAAAGCGCGGCTTGATACCCATCTCCTCGACCAGGGCGGCGCGTAGCACCTCCTCGAGGCGCGCGGTAACGAACTCACCGTCCTCAAGCTTGCCAAGTACTCGCACGGAGGTGGCCAGAACGTCGGCCGCCTCAGCACGCAGCTTGGCGCGAGCGTCGTCCTCTACCTGCACCTCGTCCGTAAAGAGGAAGCCCATCATGCCCGGCACCTCGCCCAGCAGCTGCACGCGGGACTGCACCAGCGGC
This sequence comes from Buchananella hordeovulneris, assembly GCA_030529545.1. Lineage (GTDB taxonomy): Bacteria > Actinomycetota > Actinomycetes > Actinomycetales > Actinomycetaceae > Buchananella > Buchananella hordeovulneris_A. Next base: position 25,726 of record JAUMWR010000019.1, on the reverse strand, counting down.
GCGACGGCAGCAAGGATCTCCTGCTCGCGCTCGTTCAGCTCCTCGTAGGAGGCAGCGCTCACCAGGCCGGCCTGGTGCAGGTAGGGCACGCAGCGGCCCCGGAAGTCTTCCTCGCTCAGACGGCGCAGGTGTTCGGCGTTGATAGCGATGCACTTCTTCGGGTCAAAGCGCGCGGGGTTCGGGTTGACATCGTGAACGTCGAACGCCGCCACCATCTCCTCCATGGAGAACACGTCGTTGTCCGGGGAGATGGACCAACCCAGCAGGGCCAGGTAGTTGGTCAGGCCCTCGGGGATCATGCCGCGCTCGCGGTGCAGCAGCAGGTTGGACTCGGGGTCGCGCTTGGAGAGCTTCTTGTTGCCCTCGCCCATCACGTAGGGCAGGTGTCCAAACTCCGGCACACCCTTGGAGATGCCCAGCTCGACCAGGGCACGGTGCAGCACCACCTGGCGCGGGGTGGAGGAGAGCAGGTCCTCGCCGCGCAGCACATGGGTGATCTCCATCAGGGCGTCGTCGATGGGGTTGACCAAGGTGTAGAGCGGCTGGCCGTTGCCACGCACGATCGCGTAGTCGGGCACGCTGCCGGCCTTGAAGGTGATCTCGCCGCGCACCAGGTCGGTGAAGGTGATGTCCTCATCAGGCATGCGGATGCGCAGCACAGCCTCTCGGCCCTCGGCGCGGTAAGCGGCCTTCTGCTCCTCGGTCAGGTCGCGGTCAAAGCCGTCGTAGCCGAGCTTGGGGTCGCGGCCGGCGGCGCGGTGGCGGGCCTCGATCTCCTCCGGGGTGGAGAAGGACTCGTAGGCGTAGCCACCCTCAAGCAGCTTGGCCGCAACGTCTTTGTAGATGTCCATGCGCTGGGACTGACGGTAGGGGCCGTGCGGGCCACCCACGTCGATCCCCTCGTCCCAGGTCAGTCCCAGCCAACGCAGGGAGTCGAGGATCGCGGCGTAGCTCTCCTCACTGTCACGGGCGGCATCGGTGTCCTCGATGCGGAAAACAAAGGTGCCTCCTACGTGCCGAGCGTAAGCCCAGTTGAAGAGGCAGGTGCGCACCATTCCCACGTGCGGGGTACCGGTGGGTGAGGGGCAGAATCGAACGCGAACCGGAGAAGCTGCTGCAGTAGTCATGATGGAGGTAAGTCTAAGACTGCGTGCGCCCCTCCAGTGCCGCCCGATTTTGTGGCTTGTTTGACTCCCCGCGTTCGGGTGGACGACGTTCCCGCCCGCCGCCGCGCCGTCCTCCTCCGCCGTCTCCACTTGCCGGGCCTGGTGTCCCCGCCCCACCTGAAGTTGGCGTTTTGGTCACCCGAGAGTCTCATGCGTCGGGGATTTTCCGTAGACCTGAGGATGAAGCTTCGCCGGTTTGTCCTCCTCTAGCCTGGCGGGCATGAAACGTTCTATTGCCATTCTTGCTGCCTGCTCTGCTCTGGTCCTGTCCGCGTGTTCGTCAAAGCCCGCCACGCCGGAGCAGTCCGCGCCGGCCGCTGAGACCGCCGTAGCGCAGAGCGCTGAGCCGGCAGAGTCTGAGAGCCCTGCTGAGGCCATGGCTGCCGAGTCCGCTGCGCCTGGGGCTGCGGAGCCCGCCGGTGAGCCGATGCAGATCACCAAGCCTGAGATCGAGGGTTTCGCTGTCTCCGAGCTGCGTCCGGGTAGCTTCCAGATCTCCAACCCGGGTAACTCGATTTGCGGTTACTCAGTAATTTCTGACGTGGCTACTCAGACTGCCGACAACGACCGTGCGGCCACCGCGCTAGAGCTCACCACCGGTTTGAGCCAAATCAGCGGCGCGGAGATCAAGGAGTCCTCCGAGCCCGTGGAGGTGAAGATGGGTGACGGCACTGAGATGCTGTTTGTGACCATGAAGATCGCCCGCGACGGCGTGGATCACCCGACTGCGGTGGCGGCGCGGGTGGACGCTGAGACCGGTTCCGTAGCGGCGCTCATGTCCGTCTGCGTGGGCGCTGAGAAGGTTGAGTTGGAGGAGTTCAACCAGGTGCTGGCCAGCCTGAAGCTCTCTCAGGGTATGCCTGGGAAGTTCTGAGCACTCACACCGCACGCTAGGCAGTAAGGTCCGGTTTGCCTAGCGGCTCCCTGGGAGTCTCAGGACGGTCGGGGCTCTCCTCAGTGACGGGGAGAGCCCCGACTCCTGCTTCTTTAGGGCAATTCACTTTGCACCGGGCCACAAGTGCCTGCTTCTTTCTCCCGCGCGCATAGATATTATTGGGCGCTAACTTGCGGCTTTTCCTTTCCCGCCTAACGAGTGCTGCGCCACTAAACATGTGCAGCTTTTGTGCCACTGTGTCCCATGTCATAGCGAAAAATCGCCCAATTGACAGCCAAGGGCTTCCCCCCCCGTTCGGCACTAATTTGTCCAACATGAAACCTTCTCTCATTGCCGTTACTGTCTGTGCCGCCTTTGTGATGAGCGCTTGCTCCAGTCAAGAGGCCGCTCCTACTGCCCCCGCGCCCGCTGAGACCAGCGCGGCAGCGGAAGCCGCCGCCCCGGAGGAGAGCACTGCTCCCGCAGAGGCCGCTACCCCGCAGGCCCTGGCTCCTGCCGCGGACGCCACCGCTTTGGTCTTGGCCAAGCCGGAAATTGAGGGCTTCACTTTCCTGACTGAAGAAAGCGGTGGTTTTGCGTTCTCTTCCGCCAGTAACTGCGCCTACGCAGCTGCCGCTTCTACCGACCCGGGCCGCATTGGCGTAATCACGGGCACCACCGACCGCGAAGCCACCGAATTCCTGATGCAAAACATGCCGGTGCAGACTCCCGGCAGCACGCTGGCTATTTCTTCGGATATTTCCGAGATTGCCATGGCCGACGGCACCAAGATGCTGCAGCGTGAGTACTCTCTCACCGCCAGCAACGTCACCACCAAGATGAACATCGCTGCCCGCGTCGACGTCGAGTCGAACTCTGCCATCGTGGCTACCGGCACCTGCGTGCTCGAGAACCCGGCGCAGCAGGACGAGTTCAACAAGTTCGTCTCCGGCCTTTCCCTGTCTGCTGGCGCCCCGGGCGAGTTCTAAACCTCTTCTGTGCAACTAGAGCGCATAGCTGGCGTGGTCGCGACAAAACGACCACGCCAGCTACGTCTTTGCGGTTCCTCTCGCCTAGGGTGGAGACCATGACCCTTGCTTTTCGCTTCCCCCGCCGCGCAGCCAGCGTTGTTGGCACCGCCGCCTGCCTTGCCCTGTTGAGCGCGTGTGCTATGCCCGCGCAGGACGCCCCTGACGCGCAGCCTCCTGCGGCGGCGCCGGCCGCCTCGCAGCCGCCGCTGACCCTGGTGCGCCCGGAGCTGGAGGGTTTCCGCACACTGCAGGAGAAGGCTGCCGGTTTTGAGCTCTCTGGTCCTTCTGCTTGCCACTACGTGGGCACCGCGATCGTGGGCGAGGGCTTGATCGAGGGCGTGAGCGACCAGGAGGCCACTGCCGCCTACCTGGAGTCCCAGGTGGACAAGATTGGTTCGGCGCAGAAGCTGGAGGAGCGCAGCGAGCCCGAGGTGATGAAGGCGGCCGACGGCACCGAGTTCATGGCGGTCAACTTCATGTACCGCCCGCGGCTTACCACTGAGTCGCACGGCGCGGTGGCAGTGCGCGTAGACGTGGAGACCGGCTCCGTGTTGGTTGGTCTGGCCTCTTGCGACGCGCTGGATTTCGCGGCCAACGAGTGGTCTAAGTTCATTGGTTCCCTGTCGGTCTCCGGCGGAAGCGCGGGCGCGTGGTGATGGGGGATATGGACGACGTTGCCGCCCAGCCCTCCTCTTCGTCGGCCTGCGCTAGCCCGGCCGGCCCCGACGTACGGCCCTATGGTTTCGACGCGGTGGATCCAGTTGAGCGAGCGGCCACCGGGTCCCGCAAGTGGTCACGTGAGCCGAGCACCATCGGGGCATGGGTGGCGGAGATGGACTTCCGCTCCCCCGCGCCGGTGTTGGAGGCTGCCGCAGGTTTGGTGCTCTCCAGCAACCTGGGCTACCCGACCCCCGCGCGGACCGCTGACGCGGTGAGCGCGACCGCAGATTTCCTCCGGGATTCTTTCGGCTGGGAGGTAAGTCCGGAGCACATTTCCTTGAGCGGGGACGTGCTCTCGGTGCTGATGGAGGTGATATCCCGCCTAACCCGCCCGGGCAGCGCCGTCGTGGTTCCCACCCCGGCTTACATGCCTTTCCTGTCCCTGCCCGCAGCGGAGGGCCGTCCGGTCATCCAGGTTCCTAGCGAGCCGGACGAGGACGGCCTGTACCGGCTGGACCTGGCGGGGATCGAGGCGGCATTGCAGGCGGGGGCGGGCCTCGTGGTGTTGTGCAACCCCTGGAATCCAGTGGGCCGTGTCCTCTCCCAGGCCGAACTCGAGGATCTCCGGGACGTGGTGAGCAAGTACGACGCCTTGGTTTTCTCTGACGAGATCCACTCCCCGCTGGTGCACTCCTGTCCGTCAGCAGCCAACCGCCACGTCCCGTACGGCAGTCTGCCAGGGACGGCGGCGCACACGGTTACGGCCCTCGCGGCCACAAAGGCCTTCAACATTCCGGCGCTGCGCTGCGCCCAGGTGGTGGTGACGGATCCTGGCCTAGCCAAGCGCTTCGCTGTCTCCAAGCGGTTGCTTTCTGCAACTTACTCACCCATCGGGGCTGCGGCGAGCGCTGCCGGCTTCCGGGAGGCACGCAAGTGGCTGCAGGCGTTGAACCATTACATCGCGGGCAACGTAGCGGCCTTCCGCCGGGAGATGGCCAAAACCGATCTGCTGCGTACCTTCCCGGTGGAGGGAACTTACCTGGCGTGGGTGGACGCCTCCGAGCTCGCCAAGTACCTGCCGGCGGACAAGTGCGTGCAGCACGTGGTGGTAAAGGAGGCGCTGGTGGACGTCAACGACGGCCAGTCTTGTGGTGACGCATTTGGCCACTACTTCCGGGTAAACCTGGCCACCTCACGCTCTCTTGTGGTGGAGATCGCCCAGCGGATCGTGCGGGCAGCGCAAGCATACGGACCAGGCGGTAGCTAGGCCCGGTGCGCCCTGCAGGGCGGTGACGCGGCGCAAGCGGGGCCGGGGGGGGGCCCCGCGAAGCCCCGCCGCCCCCCCCCCCCCCCCCCCGGAGCGTGCGATGAGGGGCTCC
>JAUMWR010000019.1:0-20606 GCA_030529545.1 Buchananella hordeovulneris | reverse complement strand
GGGCGGGGTGGCGGATGTTCACAGCACTGCGCCCACCCGGCCCCGCCGTTAGTTTCGCGTTAGAGCTCGATCACGGGGTTGGAGAAGGAACCGATGCCGGTGACCTCCACATCCACGCGCTGCCCGGCTCGCACGGGGGCGGCGGGCGCTGGGGCGCCACACAGGAGGACGTCACCGGGCAGGAGCGTCATTGCGGCGGAGACCTCGGCTACCACCTGGGCGGGGTTCCAGGCAGCGTCGGCCATCTTGGCCTCGGTAACTACCTCGCCGTCCACGTAGGTGCGGATGGTGGCCTGGCCGGGGTCAAACTCGTTGCCCAGCGTGATCCACGGGCCCAGCGGGCAGGAGGTGTCCCAGCTCTTGGCGCGCGTCCACTGGCCGTCTGTCTCCATGACGGTGGTGCTCGCGTAGTCGGCGGCCACTGTGTAACCGAGGATCGCGGCGTGCGCCTTGGCGGCCTCCACGTTCTTGCAGAGCTGCTTGATGACGATCGCCAGGTGGGCCTCCACGTGCAGGTCCCCCGCCCACGCCGGCGGGTTGACGGGCACGTCCGGACCGATGACCGACGTGTTCGGCTTGGCGTACAGGAACGGGGTGCCCCCAAAGTTGTTGGCCACGCCGATGACCTTGGAGCGCGGGATCACCGGGGAGAGCAGGCGAATCTCATCCAGGCTCGTGATCTCCCCCCGGGGCTTGGTGCCACCAAAGAGGGGGTCTCCCTCCAGCACCACAATCCGGTCAGAGTCTTCTTCTAGGACGCCGTAGGCCGGCTCGTCACTCAGAGCAAAACGTGCAATGCGCATGGGATGAGAATAAGGGTGCATTTCTCATTCCACCGCATGAGCGGGATTGCGCTTTCTTCGCATTAGTCTCGACGCATGAGTTCTCCCGCCGCCTCCGGCCCGCAAGGAGTGCCGACTCCCGGCATTGCCCCAGAGCCCGCCGTGGTTCCCCCCTCCCCCGAGTTCGCTGCCTTCCCGGCTCCGGCCTCCCCCGCCCCGCCGGCCGAGCAGCCACTTGTGCAGCCGGTGATGCGGGCCGACGCTCCGCGCGCCGCCGCGCCTGCCGCCCACTCTGCGCCGCAGGCCGAGCCCGCGGTGGCTTCCCTGTCGGCACAGTCCGCCACGCAGTCGCCTGTGCAGGAGGCGGCGGCCCCGGCCGGCCAGCAGACGGCGGTCCTGTTTGCCGAGGGGGACAAGGCGCAGGCTCCTGCCCAGGCGCCGGAACCCCCGCGCTCTGCGTGGTCCACCCGCGTGCGCCCGTGGTGGCCCCAGCGGCGCAAGGGGCCGTTCCTGGGCGGCGCGGCCCGCGTGATCGGTCTGGACGCCGCGCGCGGCCTGGCCCTGCTTGGCATGGTGGTGGCGCACGCCGCAGCCATGGACGACGTCGGCAACACGCCCAGGTGGCTAGGCTTTACCCACGGCCGGGCCTCAATCCTCTTCGCCATGATCGCCGGCATTTCCCTGGCGATCATCACCGGCGGCTCCAAGCCCCGCCAGGGCGAGTTTGTGTTGCGCGACCGGCTGCGGATCTTCACGCGCGCGGTGGTGCTGTTGATCATCGCCTCGATCCTGGAGTCCGTGGGCACCCCCGTGGCGATCATTCTGGGTTCCTACGCGCTGTGGTTCGTCTTGTCCTTGCCGTTCGTGCAATGCCGCGTGCGGACCCTATTGATCTGGGGCGCCAGTTTCGCGGCGCTGGGCGGCCTAGTGAACGAACTCATGAGCCAGCTGATGGTGCGCTACTACTTCTACCTGGGGGCCCAGCCCGGCAACGGCTTCCTCACCCTGCTCTTCTCCTCGGTCTACCCGGCGCTCGTGTGGATGGGGTTTGTTCTGGTTGGCATGGCCATTGGGCGCAGTGACCTGGCCAACCCGAAAACGCTGTGGCGCTACGGGCTGACGGGTCTGGCCCTCTTCGCGGCTTTCGCCGCCCCGTTTGTGGTGGCAGAAGGCACGGCCCCGCTCCTGAGGCTCAACCCGGGTGTCTCGGCGCAGGTCGGGCAGGAGGTCCCTGGCGGCGCGGATCAGTCTGCGCTCCCGTCTGGTTCCGTGCTGTTGGAGCCGGGGAAGATGTACCCCGTGCCCGGCAGCGGACCCAACGCGGTGCACGAGTTCTGGTGTGTGCGGGACGGTGCCCTCTATAGCTGCAGCGAGGAGGAGTTCACCCAGCAGGCGGAGACCTGGACCGAGAAGGACTGGCGGCTCTTCGACACCCTGATGACCCAGAAGTACCAGGAGCAGGACAAGGGCGGGTCCCCAAAGCTGGTGGAAGACCTGTTCTCCTCCACCTACACGATGGCCCCGCACTCCGGTTCCCTGTTCGAGGCTTTCTCCTCCGGTGGTTTCGCGATGTTCGTCATCGCGGCGTTCGTGGCGGTGGGGCGTCGCCTGAAGTACGTCCTCACCCCGCTGGTTGCGGTCGGTTCTATGTCCCTGACCGCCTACAGCCTGCACATCGTGATGATGAAGCTGATGGCAGACCAGGTGGGCGCGACCTCCAACCAGGCCCTGCTCGTCCAGGTGGCGGCCCTGGTGGTCTTTGGGATTGCCTGGGCGCTGGTGTTCCAGCGGGGCCCGCTGGAACAGGCCATGGCCTCCTGGGCAGACCGGGGCTCGGCGCTTCCCCGCCAGAAGGCAGGCAGGCACGCCCGGGGCACTGAGTAGCAGATCGCCCAGCAAAGGGCCCGGCGGGCGGGGAACGTAATCCCCCGCCCGCCGGGCCCAAGTCTGTGTCCCCCTAGCCCTTATCGGTAGACGAAACCCAGGCGTCGGTGGGCAGGAGCCTGGGTAGGCTATCGCGGGCCTTCTCATCGAACACCGGTTCCTCCACGCCGCAGGCACGCTGCGCGCGGTAGTCGCGCACTACGGCCAGCACCCAAGGAGACAGCACGATGATGGCCAGGAGGTTGAGGATGCCGATCAAGCCCAGCGCAACGTCGCTGAGGGCCCACACGGTCTTGAGGCTGGCGATGGTGCCCAGGCCGGCGGCCAGCGTGATGATCACGCCGTTGACTACGTGCAGGTCCTTCTTGCGGGAGAGGTAGTCGATGTTGACCTGGGTGTAGGAGTAGATTCCCAGCAGGGTGGAGTAAGCGAAGATCAGGATGATGATCGCCATGGGGGTGGCGGTCCACGCGCCCAGGCCGGCCGCCACTGCCTCCTGGGTGAGGACGGCACCGCGCGCGGCCAGGTCGGTACCCGGGGTGTAGACAGCCGGGCCGGCCAGGAGGATGGCGATGCCGGTGGTGGTGCAGATCAAGATGGTGTCGATGAACACGCCCAGGGACTGGATGAGGCCCTGGCTGACGGGGTGCGCCACGGTGGCGGTGCCAGCGGCGTTGGCGGCGGTGCCCAGACCAGCCTCGTTGCTGAACACGCCCCGGCGGGCACCGTTGAGGACGGTCGCCAGGACGCCACCGGCGATGCCGCCCAGGGCGGGGTCCAGCCCAAAGGCGCCGCGGAAGATGTCTGCGAACACGCCGGGCACCTGGGTGATGTTCATGGCGACGATCACGGCGACGGCAATCATGTAGAGCAGGGCCATGGCGGGGGCGAGCCACTCGGTGACGCGGGCCACGGACTTCACGCCGCCAATCACGACGGGGGCAACCAGGACCATGAGTGCCACGCCGGTAACCCACATGGGCACGCCGTGGGTGGCGGTGAAGATCTCCGCCACGGTGTTGGCTTGCACCATGGTCACGCACAGGCCCACCGCAAAAATGAACAGAACCGCAAAGACGCGTCCCATTGCCTTGGAGCCCAGGCCGTGCTCCATGTAATAGGCGGGCCCGCCTCGGTAGGAGCCGTCGCGGTGGCGCACCTTGAAGGTCTGAGCGAGCGCCGATTCGGCCAGGGAGGTGGCCATGCCGAGCAGGGCCACTATCCACATCCAAAAGAGGGCGCCGGGGCCACCGTAGACAAGCGCGAGCGCCACGCCGGCGATGTTGCCGATGCCCACGCGGGAGGCGATTCCCACCGCGAACGCCTGGAAGGAGGAGATGCCGTGCGTGGCTTGCCGCGAGCGCAGTAGGGCGCGCAGGGCGTCGGGCATGAGGGTGAATTGTCCGCCGCGCATCAGCACGGTGAAGAAGATGCCCACGATCACTAGCAGGCCCACCAGCACGTAGCCGTACAGGTAGTCGTTGATCGTTCCTAGCACTGTGGTCAAGAGGGAGTTCTCTGCGGCCATGGTTTGCTCCTAGCTGGTCCCGGCCTTGTTGGGGACCGGAGGCTGAAGGGATAAGGAATTTTCTCCCCATTTACCTGCGCTTGACATAGGACGTTCAGCTTTTGAACGCGGGTGCGAAAATGTAGTTATGGCTGCGGCGTTGAACGAACTGTTGGATGACCTCTTCGACCGATCTGAGGCCGCTGGCGCGGGCGACAAGATCAGTGAGGAGGAGTTGGCCGACGCTTTTGCCGGCTGGGCGGAGTCCACCGGCCGTCCCCTTTACCCGCACCAGGAGGAGGCCTTTTTCGAGGTCTTGGCGGGCAACCACGTCATCGCCGCCACCCCTACGGGCTCCGGCAAGTCTCTGATCGCGGCCAGCACGCACCTCTACAGCCTGTCGCGCGATGACCGCACTTATTACACGGCGCCACTGAAGGCGCTGGTGAGCGAGAAGTTCTTTGACCTAGTTAGCCTGTTTGGGGCGGCCAACGTGGGCATGTTGACGGGCGACACGGCGATCAATGCGGACGCGCCGATCATTTGTTGCACGGCGGAGATTCTGGCCTTGGCGGCGCTGCGCGAGGGCCCCAACCTGGACGTGGGCACGGTGGTCATGGACGAGTTCCACTTTTACGCCGACCCGCAGCGCGGCTGGGCGTGGCAGGTGCCGCTGCTTTGCCTGCCGCAGGCCCGGTTTGTGCTGCTCAGCGCCACCCTGGGGGACGTGGATTGGTTGCGCGCCGATTTGGAGCGCCGCACTTCCCGCCCGGTTTCCCTGGTGGAGGGCGCCACCCGCCCGGTACCGCTGGAGTTTGAGTACTCGGTGGAGCCCATTCAGGACCTGCTGGAGCGCCTGGTGGGCACGGGCCGCTGCCCGGTGTACGTGGTGCACTTTTCCCAGAAGGAGGCGATGGAGCGCGCCCAGGCGCTCACCTCCATCCAGATCACCTCAAAGGAGCATCGGGCCCGGATTGCGTCCGAGCTGGAGGGTTACAACTTCAACACGGCGTTTGGCCGGATCCTGTCCAAGCTCTTACGGCTGGGAATAGGGGTGCACCACGCGGGGCTACTCCCCCGCTACCGCCGCCTGGTGGAGCGCATGACGCAGCAGGGCCTGCTGCCGGTCATTTGCGGCACGGACACCCTAGGGGTGGGTATTAACGTGCCGATCCGCACGGTCGTCTTCACCGGGCTGACCAAGTTTGATGGGCAGACCAGCCGCCACCTGACCGCCCGCGAGTTCCACCAGATCGCGGGCCGCGCGGGCCGCGCTGGCTTCGACACGGTTGGCTACGTGGTAGTGCAGGCCCCGGAGCACGTCATCGAAAACGCCAAGGCGCTAGCCAAGGCCGGGGACGATGAGAAGAAGCGCCGCAAGATCGTGCGCAAGAAGGCCCCGGAGGGCTTCGTCAACTGGACGGACAAGACTTTCGAGCGCCTGCGCGACGCCCAGCCGGAGAAGCTGACTTCGCAGATGCAGATCACCGCGGCGATGATCCTGTCCGTTTTGCAGCGCAAGGACGCCGACCCGGTGAAGGTGCTCGCCGCCCTGCTCATGGACAACCACGAGCCCAAGACCGACCGCAACGAGCTGGTGCGCCAGGCGGTGCGGATCTACGCCTCCCTGCGCGATGGGCAGATCGTGGAGCACCTCTCCTCCGCTGCGGCCCGAGCCGACGGCGGACCGCGCCTGCGCTTGGCCGCCGACCTGCCCGAGCGTTTTGCGCTCGACGCCCCGCTCGCCCCGTTCGCGCTGGCGGCCCTGGACCTGCTCAACCCGGAGAGCCCGGAGTACGCCCTGGACGTGATCAGCGTCTTCGAGGCCACGCTGGAAGACCCGCGCCCGGTGCTGTGGGGGCAGGAGAACGAGGAGAAGGCTCGCGTGGTGGCGGCCCTCAAGGCCGACGGCGTGGAGTACGACGCCCGCATGGAGGCCCTGGAGGAGGTAACGTGGCCGCGCCCGCTGCACGACCTGCTCTCCCCCGCCTTCGCCATGTACCGCCAAGCCCACCCGTGGGTGGGCGAGAACGAGCTGGCGCCCAAGTCCGTGGTGCGCTTCATGATCGAGCACGCCATGACGTTTGGGGAGCTGATTTCCCGCTACGACCTGGCGCGCAGCGAGGGCGTGGTGCTGCGCTACCTGACCGACGCCTACCGGGCGCTGCGTCGCGGCTTGCCACCGGAGGTGCGAACCGAGGAGCTGGAGGCGATGGTCGCCTGGCTCGGCAACTTGGTACGTGCCGTCGACACCTCGCTGCTGGATGAGTGGGCTTCGCTTGGGTTGGACGACGATGCCGACGGCCAGATCGACCGCTTGCCGGGCGGCGCTGCGGCCGCAGTCGAGTTGCCCTACGGCGCCGACGCCGACGGCTTTGTTGCCCCCTCGCGGGTGGTCGGGCGTTTGCGCGCCGCGCTGCGCACCGCGCTGTTCCGCCGCGTGGAGTTCATGGCGCGCGACGACGTCGACGGCCTCTCGCGTTACGAGGGCGGCACCGGCTGGACCTTTGAGCAGTGGGACGAGGCGCTCGGTCTGTTCTGGGAGGCCCACGAGTGGATCGGCACAGACACCGCCGCCCGGGGCGGGGAGTTTGTGCAAATCGTGGAGAGCGTGGACATGGACGCCTTGCTGGAGGCGGGCTTGGCCGACCTGGGGGCGGCGCGCCTGGAGCAGCTCGTTGGTCCACAGCGCTGGCTGGCCATCCAGACCCTGGATGATGAGGCCGGGGAGCGCGACTGGCGCCTGGTGGTGCTGCTGGATCTGGCGGAAACCGACCGCAGGGCCCGCGAGTCCTTCGACAGCAGCGCGCAGGGAGGCGGGCGGAACCGCCTTTCCCTGGCCCTGGAGACCGTCTACTTTGGGCCCCGCTAGGAAAGTTGCAGCCTACCTCTCATACGACGCTCGTTTGGTCGGCTAGGCGGGCATTGCCGCTACCTTGCTGCTACCCGGCGGCCCTTCGCCCTGCGGGCCCTAGCGGGCCTTGGCTTGTTCCCAGAGGGCAATGACCTGGGCAAAGTACTGATTGTCCCGATCCTCCGGGCTCGGGTCGCTCAGGGTCACGTAGTCATTGCGCTTTTCGCTTCCCCCGTGCTCCCGGCGCGATTCGCGCTGCTTGCCGTTGGGATCCCGATACCCCTGCACCGGGGCGGGTAGGCCCAGGGACACCACCTTCTCGAACAGTGCCGGGAGCTCGGCGTCCTCGTTGAGGGTGATGGTGGTGCCGTCTGCGGGGCGGGAGACCACAAAGTTCTCCCCCGCCACCTGGCTCAACGCCACCGCCTGGGCGGGCGAGACCAGGCCGGTCGGGAGGAGGAAGTTCTCGCCTTTGACCTCCCACCCCTCCTCTAGCCGGTCGTAGGCGGCCAGGGCCTCTTCGTTCGTGTCGAACCAAAGCAGGCGGTGGCTGTACCAACTCGCGTTGACCTCAATGATCGTCGGAATGTCCTCCACCACGGCCACAGACTGCAAGTCGCTACTGGCCCGGAGGTCCGAGCCGACCACCCAGCCCTCCGGGTCGGCCAACGGGTCTTTGGCCACCAGCTCGGGGGTGTCGGTGACGTAGGTGGTGAACACATAGAAGGGCACCGGCTCGCCGTCCGCTAGCTTTTCTAGCCCATAGGGCTGCTCACATAGGTCGTAGCCAGAGGAGTGGTCAGAGATGATGCGCTCCTGCGCGCCGGCGGGCAGCGGCTTTTGGGCCTCCTCCCACTTCACCTCGCGGGTGTCATCGCCCACGGTGATCCGGCTGAATCCGCCGCCCTGCGGCCACGATAGGCACACATACGTGGGCAGCGTCGTGGCGTGGTCCAGGATGTCTTTTGCTGCGGCCTTCCCGGCGGCGGCGTCCTGCACCTCGATGCTGATGCGCAGCGCCTGCGGCCCCATGGCCCCGTGGTCTATGCGGAATTTGGCCTGCGGGTAGTGGGTTTCCACCCACTGCCTGATCTCGTCTGCGTTCTGGCTGGCACAACCGCTCAAGCCTGCAAGCAACAGGGCGGCCAAGCTGGCAGTTGTAGCCTGCCTGAGCCGCTTGGGGACGGTGCTTGAATCACTCATGCCAAAACCCTAGTAACCCCGGGCAGCGGGCTGCACGCCCAAAACCAGTTGAGGACGACTTTAGAGTCGTCCTCAACCGCTAAACCAGCTTGTATAGCCACCCGTGCTTGTCAGGCAGCTTGCCAAGCTGGATCGACGTCAGCTCGGTGTAGATGGATTGTGTGAGCTCGCCCGGCTCGCCATCGCCAACACGAACGTCGAACCCGCGTCCGGCCAACCGGCCGATGGCGGTGACCACGGCCGCCGTGCCGCAGGCGAACATCTCGGTGACTTCGCCGCTCTCTAGCGCGCCAGCCAACCAGTCGAGCGCTATGTGCTCCTCGCGCACGTCGACTCCGCGGTCGCGCAGCAACTGGATGATCGAGTTGCGGGTGCAGCCCTCCAGGATCGTGCCGGTCAGGGCCGGGGTGCGCACCGTCCCATCCTTGCCGACCACAAACACGTTCATTCCACCGAGTTCTTCTAGGTAGGTGTTGGTGGAGTCCAGGTAGCAGACCTGGTCAAAGCCCCGCTCGGCTGCCTCGAGCTGGGGCAGCAAAGAGGCGGCATAGTTGCCGCTGGTCTTGGCCGCGCCCGTGCCCCCCACGGCGGCGCGGTGGTACTCGTCGGTCACCCAGATGGAGACGGGGTGGAAGCCGCCCTTGAAGTAGGGACCGCACGGCGAGGCGATCAGGTCGTAGACCACCGTCTTGGCCGCCCGCACCCCCAGGAAGGGCTCGGAGGCGTACATGAAGGGGCGCAGGTAGAGAGAAGAGCCTTCGCCGGTAGGGACCCAGGCCTCGTCCTTGCGCACCAGGTCCACGATGGAGGCAAGGAAGTCCTCCACCGGGATCTCCGGCAGCGCCATCCGGCGGGCGGAGGCGTTGAGGCGGGCGGCGTTCCAGGTGGGGCGGAACGTCCAGACGCTGCCGTCCTCGTGGCGGTAGGCCTTGAGCCCCTCGAACACCTCCTGGCCGTAGTGCAGCACGCTGGCGGCGGGAGAAATCGCCTTGGGGCCAAATGCCTCCAACCGGTGCTCGCTCCAGCCGGTGGAGCTCTGCCAGACGGCGCGGGCCATGTGGTCGGAGAAGACTTCGCCAAAGTGGAGGTCGCTCAGGAGGGCGGCGCGCTCGGCGTCCGGCACTAGGGCAGGTGCACCCGCCGCAGGGAAGCGCCCAGCAACGTCGTCCGCTGCGGGGGCCGGTAGCGCAGCGCTCTCTTCGATGGGGGTCTTGCTCATTCCTTTTTCCTCCTCTAGGCACTCATAGCCTAGACCCGGTTGGTCCTATTGCAGGCGCGCCAAAACGTCGGCCCCCACCTGGTCGGTGGGCAGTCGGCCCTCGCGCTCGGACAGGTGGGCAGTGACGGCGGCCTCGATGGCGCGCGCGGCGGGCGCGTAGCCAAGGTGCTCTGCCAGCATGGCGGCAGAGAGGATCGCAGCGATCGGGTCGGCGATGTTCTGGCCGGCGATGTCCGGCGCGCTGCCGTGCACGGGCTCGAACATCGAGGGGTGGGCGCGCTCGGTGTTGATGTTGGCGCTCGCCGCGAGCCCGATGCCGCCGGTGACTGCGGCCGCCAGGTCGGTGAAGATGTCACCAAACAGGTTGTCGGTGACCACCACATCGAACTGGGCCGGGTTGACCGCCAGGGCGATCATGGCCGCGTCGATGTGGAGGTAGTTGGTTTCGACGGTCGGGAACTCCTGCCCGCTCTCCTCCACGCAGCGGGTCCACAGCCGCCCCGCGTTGACCAGGACGTTGTGCTTGTGCACCAGAGTGAGCTTGCCTCGGCGGGCCGCGGCGCGCTCGAAGGCGTCGCGCACCACTCGCTTAACACCGTAGGCAGTGTTGACGCTGACCTCAGTGGCGATCTCCTGGTCCGTCCCGGCGCGCACGACGCCGCCGTTGCCGCAGTAGAGGCCCTCGGTGCCCTCGCGCACCACCACCATGTCGATCTGCGGGTTGGCGCTCAGGATGGACTCGGAGCCGGGATAGGTGCGGGAGGGGCGCAGGTTCACGCCGTGGTCCAGGGCGAAACGCATCTTGAGCAGCAGCTCGCGTTCCAGGATGCCGGACTGCACGCGCGGGTCGCCGATCGCGCCAAGCAGGATGGCGTCGTGCTCGTCGATGCGGGCCAGATCCTCGTCGGTGAGAATCTCCCCGGTCGCCAGGTAGCGCCGCGCGCCTAAATCAAACTCGGTGGCTGCGATCTCCACGGGCACCGCCGCGCGCAGAACGTTCAGGGCCTGGGGAACAACCTCTTGGCCAATGCCGTCACCTGGAATCAGAGCAAGTTTGATCGTCATGGGTGAATACTAACGCTCGTCCAAATAGCGAACGATGGCGTCTACATCTTGGACGGATAGTGGGCTGGGAGCCGCGAGATCCCTCGACTGCAGGTAGCGCCCAGACATCCACCGCCGCTGCCCGCGCGGTGGCGCCCCGCCCGGACGCCAACGAGCCCCTGCCCGTGTTTGGCTTGACCAGAGCCGCGAGCCTCCCCACGCGCGGCGCGGCGGCTCTTGGCGCGCAGCAAGCGGGAACGTCGTCCAAAAGAAAGACCGGCGGGAGCCGCAGCCCCCGCCGGTCAATCTACGGCGCTAATCAGCGGCCGGCAGAGCCGTCCACGTAGTCGGCGTCGCGGCCGGAAGCAGACCAGGAGAAGAGGGAACGCAGCTTACGGCCGGTCTCCTCAACGGGGTGCTTCTCACCGGCGGCGCGCAGGGCCAGGAACTCCGGCGCACCGGCGGCCTGGTCGTCCATGAAGCGCTTGGCGAAAACGCCGGTCTGAATGTCGGTCAGGACGTCCTTCATGTGGCCCTTCACGTCCGGGGTGACGACGCGCGGGCCGGAGATGTAGTCGCCGTACTCGGCGGTGTCGGAGCAGGACCAGCGCTGCTTGGTGATACCACCCTCGTTGATCAGGTCAACGATCAGCTTGAGCTCGTGCAGCACCTCGAAGTAGGCGATCTCCGGCTGGTAACCGGCCTCAACCAGGGTCTCGAAACCGTACTGAATGAGCTGGGAAACACCACCGCACAGGACGGCTTGCTCGCCGAACAGGTCAGTCTCGGTCTCCTCGGTGAAGGTGGTCTTGATGCCGCCGGCGCGCAGGTTACCCATGGCCTTGGCGTAGGACAGAGCGATCGCCCAGGCGTTGCCGGTGGCGTCCTGCTCGACGGCCACGATGGCGGGAACGCCACGGCCCTCCTCGTACTGGCGGCGCACGGTGTGCCCCGGGCCCTTGGGGGCAACCATGCAAACGTCCACGGTGTCCTTGGGCGCGATGTAGCCGAAGCGGATGCTGAAGCCGTGCGCAAAGAAGAGGGCGGCGCCGTCCTTCAGGTTGGGCTCGATGTCGTTCTTGTAGATCTCGGCCTGGAACTGGTCCGGGGTCAGGATCATGACGACGTCCGCTGCGGCCACAGCGTCAGCGACGGTGGCAACTGCCAGGCCGGCCTCGGTGGCCTGCTCGCGGGACTTGGAGCCCTCGCGCAGACCAACCACCACGTCGACACCGGAGTCACGCAGGTTGAGCGCGTGGGCGTGGCCCTGGGAGCCGTAGCCGATGATGGCTACCTTCTTGGACTGGATGACGGCGAGGTCGGCGTCGGCGTCGTAGAACATTTCAGCCACGGTTGTTCTCCTTGAACTGTTGGGTGAGAGAGGCAGGCCCGCGCGTGATTGCAACGGCGCCAGACTTAGCGATTTCAGTGATTCCGTAGGGGGCGAGCGCTTCGAGGAGCGCGGCGATCTTGGAGCGAGACCCCAGGGTCTCCACCACGATCGAGTCTGTGTGCACATCCACCACGTGAGCGCGGAATAGGTCCACGATTTCCAGGACGGAAGTGCGGTTGGTTGCGTTGGCTGCAACCTTGACCAGCATAAGCTCACGCTGCACCGAGGTCTCCGCGTCAAGCGTGTGAACTTGCAGCACGTTGACCAGCTTGTCCAGCTGCTTGCGGATCTGCTCCAGCGCCTCCGGGTCCGGGTCCACCAGGGCGGTAACGCGGGAGATGGAGGGTTCCTCGGTGGGGCCCACCGCGAGAGAGTGGATGTTGAAGGCGCGGCGGGCAAAGAGAGCAGAGATGCGTGTCAGCACGCCCGGCTTGTTCTCAACCAGAATCGACAGGGTCTTCAGGCCGGTCACAGCATTTCCTCCTCGTCATCCCAAGCCGGCGCCATGTCGCGCGCGTACTTGATCTCGTCGTTAGAGACGCCGGCGGCAACCATCGGCCACACCATTGCGTCGCGGCCCACCCGGAAGTCGATCACCACCGGGCGGTCGTTGATCGAGTTGGCCCACTTGATCGCCTCAGCGACCTCCTCCTGCGCGTGCACGCGGCGGGCGGCGCAGCCCAGGGCCTCGGCGAGCTTGACGAAGTCCGGGATCACCACCTCCTCGTAGCCCGTGTGCAGGTCCGTGTTGGAGTAGCGCTGCTCGAAGAACAGGGTCTGCCACTGGCGCACCATGCCCAGCGAGGAGTTGTTGATGAGAGCCACCTTGATCGGGATGCCGTTGAGGGCGCAAGTAGCCAGCTCCTGGTTGGTCATCTGGAAGCAGCCGTCGCCGTCGATGCACCACACCTGGGCCTCGGGGCGGGCCACCTTGGCTCCCATCGCCGCCGGGACACCAAAGCCCATGGTGCCAAGACCACCGGAGGAGATGTAGGTCCGCGGGCGCTCGTACTTGATGAACTGGGTGGACCACATCTGGTGCTGCCCCACACCGGTGACGAACACCGCGTCCTCACCCGCCAGCTCACCGAGCTGGGAGATGACGTACTGGGGGGCCAGCAGGCCGTCCTCCGGCTCAGTCCAACCCAGCGGATAGGTGGAGCGCATCTCGGAGAGCTTGTAGGTCCAGGCGCTCAGGTCGGGGCGGCCGTAGGTGGCGTAGGCCTGCGTGGCGGCGCGCGTCAGGGCGGGCAGCGTCAGCTTCACGTCGGCCACCACAGCAACGTCGGCCCGGCGAATCTTGTGCAGCTCGGCGGCATCGATGTCAACGTGGATCACCTTCGCCTTGGTGGCGAAGGAGGAAGGCAGGCCGGTGACGCGGTCGTCAAAGCGCGCCCCCAGGGCGATGATGAGATCCGAGCGCTGCAGGGCGCCTACGGCGGCCACAGTGCCGTGCATGCCCGGCATGCCGAAGTGGAGCGGGTGGGAATCCGGGAAGGCGCCGCGCGCGTTGAGCGTGGTCACCACCGGGATGCCGGTGGCCTCCACGAACGCCGCCAGTTCCTCGCTGGCGCCGGAACGGGTGATGCCGCCGCCCACGTATGCCACGGGGCGGTGGGCGCGAGCGATCAACTCTGCGGCCTCGATGACGCGCTTTTCCTTGGGCTCGGCCGGCGGGTGGTAGCCCGGCAGGTCCATCTGTACCGGCCACACGAAGTCCATCTCGGCCGCCTGGACGCTCTTGGGAATGTCCACCAGGACCGGGCCGGGACGGCCGGTGTTGGCCAGGTGGTAGGCCTCGGCGATGATCCGCGGGATGTCGTTGGGGTCCGTGACCAGGTAGGAGTGCTTGGTCAGCGGCATCGTGGCGCCCACGATGTCCGCCTCCTGGAACGCGTCCGTTCCCATGGCCGCGCGCCCCACCTGCCCGGTGATGGCCAGAACCGGGACGGAGTCCATGTTGGCGTCCGCCAGCGCGGTGATCAGGTTGGTAGCGCCGGGGCCGGAGGTGGCCATGCAGACGCCGACCTGGCCGGTGGCGTGGGCGTAGCCCTCCGCCGCGTGGCCCGCCCCCTGCTCGTGGCGCACCAGGATGTGGCGCAGGTTGGCAGAGTAGAGCTCGTCGTAGATGGGGAGGATCGCACCGCCCGGCATGCCGAAGACGTCCGTGACACCCAGCTTCTCAAGGGTGGCCACGACGGCGCGCGCACCGATCATCCGCTGCGGCTTTACAGCATTGGCGCCCTCCATCGATTCCGCGGTGGCGGGCACTGCGTGTAGTTTCGCACTGCTCGTCATGCTCTCCTCCCTCCCTAAAATCTGCCCGTAGAACACGCAAAATCCCCGCAAGCGCGAGGGACGCAGCTTGGCTGCGTTAGCGCACTACGGGGATGAACATGACCAAACACTATCGCGCCAGCCGCCGCAAGTCACCTTCGCTCGCATCGCGTCCAATTAATGGGACAACGGTCTACATTTTGAACATGCTGGTGGGGCGAGGGATTGCTCCCCCGCCCCACCAGTGCGGTTGTGGTTAACGCCTCAGCAGCTCCGCGACGCGGCGCATGGTCGCGTCAAAGACGGAGCGCTTTCCACCCGATACGAGCACTTCGGTGTAGGAAGATCTGCGCCGGTGCGCCGCCAGAGCCGGGGTGACCGATTCTGGACGGGTGAGCAGCAGGAGGCCGCCCTTGTTCGCAGCCAACGCGCCTCCGGAGAGGGCGTCTGCAAACCCGCCGCCGCTGGCGAGCACGGCGGTGGTGGCCTGCGGCACGAACATCTCCGCGGCCTTCACCGACGTAGCCACGCGGTCGGCGCCTACCACCGGCGTTGCCTTCAACGAGGCGCTGGCAGCCGCAGCGGCACCGCCCAGGGCGTAGACCGGCACGCCCAGCTTCGAAGCCTTGACCGCAGACGGCCCCGGCAGCGAGCGGTTCTGGGTCAGCAGTATCACTCCGCCCCGCTCAGCGTTGGGCCTGCCTCGCTACCCCATGCGGCGTCTGCGAAGCTCGGCACCACCGCCAAGCTGAGTGCTAGTACAACGGGCAGTGAAAGCGCTGCCAACCTGGAAAGCAAACGTGGTTTCCATTGCGGAGTCATTGGGCATCTCTCCTCGTTGAAACCGGCCCCTAACGCCGGGTACACCTCCCATCAACACTAGAAATCCCGCTCCGCGTTGCCCCAGATTCAGCCGTACTAAAAGTGAGACAACTCCTCCCCGCCAGGGTGTGGTAGGGCGGCTTGCGGCGGGCCGGTGGCCCCGCTTCCCTTCCCCGCTTTGCCTTCGTTCTGCGCGGTTTTCCTTGCTTGCAAGCGCTCTGCTAGCTTTTTCGGGCGACGCCCGCCGGGGAGGCAAACGGGGGCGTGGGATGGGAGAAACTCCCACCCCACGCCCCCTGCGGGCACGCTGCCAGCTACATCATGCCCAGCACCTGGGCAACGAGGATCTTGCCGACCATCGCCACGGGGTAGACCATGGCGTAGCCCAGGGCCACGCGTGGGTCGTTCTGGGTGCGCCCGTTGGCGAATGCGAGCACTGCCGGCTGCGTCTGGGTACCGCCCAGCACACCAGCCAGGCGGGTGCCGCCCATCTTGAAGAGCAGTCGCATGGACAGGTAGATACCGGCGGCGACGAAGCTGGTGATGAGGAAGCCGAGCAGCAGGATGTTGGTCCAGGCGCCGGAGGTGAAGGCGGCGGTGATCTGCGAACCTGCCTTGGTGCCGGCGTAGGCCAGAAAGACGAGGAGGCCGATCTCGGAGAGCACCATGCAGGTGGTGTAGGGCACGGACGTGACCACGCGGCCGATGCGGCCGATGCGGCCCATCACCAGGCCCACCAGCAGGGTGCCGGCGGCGGAGCCGATGCTGAAGGTGTCTCCGCTGGGGGTGAGGATGGGCAGCTCGCCGATCAGGATGCCGAGGGCCATGCCCAGGCCCAGGGCCACCGGGTTGATGTCAGAGAGGCCGTGGGCGGAGTCGCCAAAGAACTTGGAGATCTTGGCCATCGCGCCGGTGGGGGCAACGACGCGCACGCGGTCGCCCTGCTGCAGCACAAGGGTGGGGGCACCGACCATGTCGATGTCGCCGCGGCGGACGCGGGAGATCGTGGCCTCGAACTTGCCGCTCAGGTCGAGCTCGGAGATGGTGCGTCCGGCCAGCTTGGGGTCTGAGACGGTGATGCGGCGGAAGTCCAGGTAGGAGCGGTCTGCCATCAGGGAGTGGGTGGAGGAGTGGCCCAGCTCGGCGATGATGGCCGCCACGGCCTTCTCCTTGCCGACCACGGTGACGAGGTCGTCACGGTCCAGGGTGTCCTCCATCTTGGGCCGGCGGATGGGGCCGGTTTCGCCGCGGCGCAGACGGGAGAAGGTCACCTCTCCCCCGGCACGCTCCCACAGGTCGCCAACGCGCGGGTTGTCGTCGCGCTCCACGCGGATGGTGCGGTTGACCAGCGGCGAGGGCGCGTCCTTGTCACTGCGGGACTTGGAGAGGGCGAATCCGGCGGCGATCATCATGCCGAACACACCCCAGAGGTAGGCGATGGAGTAGCCAACCGTCGCGGTGGCGGTGTCTCCACTGGCCTGACCGGCGGCGGAGAGCGCCGGGGTGTTGGTGATCGCGCCTGCGAAGGTACCACCGATCAGCGCCGGGGACATGCCGAGCGCGTTGCCCACTCCCCACGCGAGCGCACCGGCGCCCACCAGCACGCCGATCATGGCCAGGATGGGGCCGACCGCAGTCTTGAGGGTGTTGAAGAAGGTGGGGCCGGCGTTGATGCCGATCGCGAAGGCGAAGAGGGCCAGGCCCAGGATGCCCAGGTCGTGGTTGACGTGGAGCTCGTATCCGGCCGATTGCCCCCACGCAGTGAGCGCCATTGCCGCGAACAGCACGGCGGCGGCACCGAGCTTGATGCCCTTGACCTTCACACTGCCGAAGACCATGCCGACACCAAGAAGTAGGAAGAGTAGCAGGATGTCGTTTTCCTGCAGCGCTGAGAAAATCAGGCCCATGTAAATTCCCCCGATTCGATTACTACTGACTCCAATTATCGGGGATGAAGTGGGCGTCCTTGGGGTGCCTTAGTCCCGAGTCGCCGCCGTTCCATCAGCGGCGATTTGCTCACATTTGCCGCCCGGTTTGAGGTTTTGGTGGCCGACGTTACCACCCGCTGCTCTCCACAAACCAGCCAGACGGAGCGTCGCACACACGCTCCTCCTCAACGCGAACGAGGCGGCTCCCACTGGAACCGCCCCGTTGTCGCAGACTCAGCGCACTTCGTGGCGCGCCTTGTTCGCACGCAGGCCGGGCAGGGTGGAGGTGGCAGTGTCGTAGCGCCACCCCGGGTCGGTCAGGATGCGCGAGAGCGCTAGGCCCACGCCGATGGCGGTGACCACGAACATGACCTCAGAGATGTTGCCCATCGCGGAGATGAAGTTGCCGTCGTTGAGGTTCGTCAGCGCCTGGTAGAACGGCACACCGGGGATCATGATCACGATCGCGGGAACGGACAACGTCACGCGGGAGTAGCTGGAGCGCTCCGAGAGCAGCGTGGCCAGCAAGCCGATCGTCAACGCCGCCAAACCGACGCCCAGGTGCCACGGCACGTGCAGGTCCTTCACGGCCACGATGCGCGCCGTGTTCACCACTCCGCCCACGCAGGCCGCCACGAAGGCCACCTTGTGCGGGGAGTTGAACAGCATGGCAAAGCCGTAGGCCGCCACGAACGAGGTGAGCACCCGCAGGACGTTAACCAGGTAGACGTTGTGCGGCGCAAAGTGGGCGGGGGCGTACACGTCCCACTGGAACGCGTGCGTGACCGCCCACACCGCCACGCCGGCGGAGGCCATCACTAGGATCACGTAGGCCGCGCGGGAGATGGCGGCGGAGAAGTCCTGCCGGGCCAGGTCCAGCATGGCGGTCACCATCGGGAAGCCGGGGATGAGGAACAGGATCGAGGAGACGACGCCCGCCTGGTGCCCCCAGCCAATCACGCCGGCGGAGGCGAGCGCGGAGACAATGCCGATGTAGAAGCCAGCGGCGACGAAACCACATGCCATCCACACCCCGAAGTGGTTGACGTGGCGGTGCAGCATCCAGCGGCGCAGTGCCTGGCCCACGAACGCCGCCACCAGCACCGTCAGGCACTCCACCCAACCGCCACCGTTCAGGAACGCGAACCCGGCACAAGCGACGCCGGAGGCTGCGGCGTTTGCCAGCGGGCCGTACAGCGGCTTCATCGCCTCGATGCGGTCGAGCTCCACGTGCACGTCCTCCACGAGCGTGCCCGGCTTGAGGTTCCGCACCAGGCGACGCAGCTCGTCCAGGCGCAGCGCGTTGACGCCCACCGCCCGCTGTTCGGTGACCTCGGTGCGGAAGTATTCCCCAGCGTAAGAAGAGGTGGTGATCTCAGTCAGCGTCACCTGGGCTTCGTGCCTGTCCAGGCCAACCGCTGCCGCCAACCGGGCCATCGAAGCCTTGATCCGGTAGGAGCCGGCGCCGCATGCCTGCATCATCCGGCCCAGGCGCAAAACGACGCCCGACTGCTTCATGAGCCGGTCCGGCCCCAAGTCATCTAAATTCAGTTTCTGGGAGGTTGCGCTCTCGTTCACGGCAAGTATCTTGCGCCCGCCCTCCCCACAAAGGGCAGCACTTTGGGCTCGAAAAGCCGGTTAAATCTTTCACAAATGGCGCGAGCGAGGCTGACGAGTGTCAGCCTCGCTCACCTAGAGTCCCCGTGCACGCGGGAAAACTCCGCAGTGCGCTCACTCGCCCCACACCACCGGGAGAGAGTCCCCGTACACGCGGGAAAATTCCCGCCCGCGGCTAGTAGAGCACCGCGCCCTCGGAGGCCGAGTGCACCAGCTTGATGTACTTGCCGAGCACACCGCGCGTATAGCGCGGGGGCAGCGGCTCGAAGGTCTTGGCGCGCTCAGCGAGCTCGGCCTCGTCCACCAGCAGGTCCAGGCGGGCGTTGGCGACGTCCAGGCGGATCTTGTCGCCGTCACGCACCAGCGCAATCGGGCCACCGTCCACTGCCTCCGGGGCAACGTGCCCCACGCACAGGCCCGTGGTACCGCCGGAAAAGCGTCCATCAGTGAGCAGCAGCACCGTCTTGCCCAGGTTGGCACCCTTGATGGCACCAGTAATCGCCAGCATCTCGCGCATCCCGGGACCGCCCTTGGGGCCCTCGTAGCGGATGACCACCACGTCACCGTGGGTGATGGTGCCGTCAGCCAGGGCGTCCAGGGCGCCCTGCTCGCGTTCAAAGACGCGGGCGGTGCCCTCGAAGACCTCGGTGTCGAAGCCGGCGGACTTCACCACCGCGCCCTCCGGCGCCAACGAGCCCTTCAGGATCGTGATGCCACCGGTGGCGTGGATCGGGTTGTCGAGCTGGCGCAGGATCTCGCCGTCGGCGGCCGGCGGGGCGATGTCCGCCAGGTTCTCCGCCACGGTCTTTCCGGTGACGGTGAGGCAGTCGCCGTGCAGCAGGCCGGCGTCCAGCAACGTCTTCATCAGCACCGGGACACCACCCACGCGGTCCACGTCGTTCATCACGAAGCGGCCGAAGGGTTTGAGGTCACCCAGGTGCGGGGTGCGCGCGGCGACGCGAGCGAAGTCGTCGAGTGTCAGGTCCACCTCTGCCTCGCGGGCGATGGCCAGCAGGTGTAGCACGGCGTTGGTGGAACCACCGAAGGCCATGACCACCGCAATGGCGTTCTCGAAGGCTTCCTTGGTCATGATGTCCCTGGCAGTGATACCCCTGCGCAGGAGCTCAACTACCGCCGCGCCGGAGCGGCGAGCCGCTGCGTCCCGCCGCCGGTCCACGGACGGCGGCGCGGCGGACCCCGGCACGGACATCCCAATAGCCTCAGCCACCGAAGCCATCGTGTTAGCGGTGTACATACCGCCGCAGGCGCCCTCACCCGGGCAGATCGCACGTTCGATGGCAACGACGTCCTCGTGGCTCATAAGGCCGCGCTGGTGCGCGCCCACGGCCTCGTAGGCGTCGATGATCGTGACGTCCTTCTCCGTGCCGTCCGACAGCTTCACGTGCCCCGGCATGATCGAGCCCGCGTAGAGGAACACCGAGGCCAGGTTGAGACGTGCGGCCGCCATCAGCATGCCCGGCAGCGACTTGTCGCAGCCGGCCAGGAGCACGGAGCCGTCCAGGCGCTCAGCCTGCATCACGGTCTCCACGGAGTCAGCAATCACGTCGCGGGAGACCAGGGAGAAGTGCATGCCCTCGTGACCCATGGAGATACCGTCGGAGACGGAGATGGTGCCAAACTCGAGGGGGTAACCGCCCGCAGCGTGCACGCCCTCCTTAGCAGCCTGCGCTAGACGCTGCAACGACAGGTTGCAAGGCGTGATCTCGTTCCAAGAAGACGCCACGCCAATCTGCGGCTTCACGAAGTCGGCA
The DNA here is from genome assembly GCA_030529545.1 of Buchananella hordeovulneris. Taxonomy (GTDB): domain Bacteria; phylum Actinomycetota; class Actinomycetes; order Actinomycetales; family Actinomycetaceae; genus Buchananella; species Buchananella hordeovulneris_A. The sequence continues at coordinate 304 of JAUMWR010000019.1, read as the reverse complement.
TCCCCCATGCCGACGGCGCGGAGCATTCCACGGGAGGCGGTTGCCTTCAATCCGTCCGTAACTTGACGGCTGCGCGGCTTGATATCGATCTCGTTGTTGGCCATGGGCGCGATTGTATGCCCATCCCCCAGCACCGCAAGACGGTTGTTCAGAGCGTGGCGGTTAAGCCTGATTTCGTGCGAAAACCGCGCGGCACAGAGGTGCACTCTCCCACGGGAGCCGGCGGCATTATGTTGCGCGCCCGCGCCCCATATTCAAAGACGGGACCGACACCGCTCGGAACTTCCGTGCCTCGCAGCACCCA
>JAUMWR010000073.1 GCA_030529545.1 Buchananella hordeovulneris | reverse complement strand
GCGGCTGGTGGGGTGCTGAGGGCGGTTTGGGCGTTGGGCGCGGGCGGCTGGTGGGGTGCTGAGGGCGGTTTGGGCGCGGGCTCTGAGGGCAGCGCCAGCGCGTGTGGTGCGCTGACCCCAGGGGAGTGCCCCCAATACGTGGCTGAGCGGCGCGCGTGGGTCTGCGCTGAGCTGTGTGTGGGTGGGAGTTGGGCGACATGGACGCATGTTCGGCGACGGGTTTGCGGGGTTTCTTGTCGCCGAGGTGGCGTTCTTGTCGCCCAAGTTGTGCCCTCGTCGCCCGGCCCGCCCCACCAACACGTGGTTGAAGTACCCAACCCCTGACCTGTGGCAACCGCCCTCAGCCCAACTGCTCGCCGGCCCGCACACCGCGCATTGCCCTCAGCCCAACCTTCCGCTTCCAGCTAGCCGGGTAACCTCGGCCTGCGGCGGCCACGACTGTGGAAAACCTCCTCGAGGCTACCGGAGCTTTCCCTCCTACCCCGAGTCGAGCGATTCCCGGTAATCCGTGTGTGGTGGAGATTAGAAGAACTGATTTGGTCAGACTCGATGGACGTGGCGAGCGGACCAGCGCTGGAACAATCCCCATCCGGTATGGGTTTGCGCTGCGGCTGCGTGATGAGGACCTGCTTAGTCGTCCCTGGGAACTCGGCAGGCAAATCAACTTGGCACGCATCTTCGCCACGGCTGAAGCTTCGCCGGGTGAGCCGGTTTTCGCGCTCCACTCGGCGCTTGCTCTGTGGGGAGTGGAAGGTTGGGTGGGGAATCCCGACGTCGTGGTGCGCGATGAAAACGGAAACAGAACCACCAGGTACCCCGAGGTCCAGGTGGAACGCGAAGTGTTTCCTGCCGTGAAGCGTCGCCGAATCACGGGACTGACGGCAGCGCCGCCAGTGAGGATCCACGGGGTGTTAGCGGAGAGACTTCAGGAACTCGCCTTTCAGTTCGCCGCCCGCACGCATCCGCTCGAAGCGGTTGTTGCAATCAGCGGAATCATGCGGCAAATGGCGCAGCCGGGCCCAGGGGCGTCGGCCAACCGCGCGGAGTTGGCAGCCCGGGAACCTGAGGTGCGGGAGGCGCTCTTGTCCAAGTGGGATCAGGGTGTTCCGCAGGCGCGGCCGGTGCGCTCGAGGTTGGCGCTTGCCGCGTCGTCGGCATTGTGCGAGAGCGTCGGGGAGCGAGTGATGCTCTACCTGTTGTCTACTCTCACTTCGGCTCCGATTTCCCCGCAGCTGCCGGTCACGGTCCAAGGAAAGCAGTTCTACCTCGACTTTGCGCTGCCCGAGCAGAGAACGGCTGTGGAGTTCGATGGGGTTGGGAAGCTTGGGACCACCGACCGTCAGTTCAACGACGAGAAACAGAAGTGGGCGGAGCGCCAGGGCCTGTTGTTGGCGGCTGGGTGGAAACTCTCGAGGTTCACCTGGAAGGACATTTTCGATCTGCCTGCTGCGCGAGCTCGCCTAGCGTTAGAGACGGGGCTGGACCGCGAACCACTTGGCGAGCATTCCCGACTCTGGGTGCCTCCGCCGCTGCCTACTCGCCAGTGGCGGATGGGAGCGCAGCCGACCATTCGGAGGACTAGACACAGCCGGCCTCGCTGAGGGAGTGCCCCTTGTGGTGTTGTCCCGCGTCAGACTTAGTGGCAGGGCCGTTATGTAGGTCTTGAAGGAGAGTCGGACATGGGAAGACCACCAGTGATCCCGGCGGCAATTGCTGAGGGGCGATGATTGCGTTCTATTCGTTAGACATCGTCCCTCTTGATGGACGACGTTCCCGCCGGCCGCAACGCCAAATCGGCGGGCTTAGTTCGGCGGGTACATAGGGCGCCTGGGTTTCCAAGGCGGGGCGGGATTGGGCCTGGAGCGGCAAAGCTGGGGTTGCCCGGCGGGTGGGTGGTGGGAGTTGGGCGACATGGGCGCATGTTCGGCGACGAGGACGCATGTTCGGCGACGGGTTTGCGGGGTTTCTTGTCGCCGGGGTGGTGTTCTTGTCGCCCAGGTTGTGCCCCCGTCGCCCGAGTTGTGTATCTGCCGTCCAGGAACCGGTGTGGCGATCGGCTCGCGGAACCACCCGGCAGCTAGCTCGCAGCCGGCCTCGAACCACCCCTGAATCACACTGCGCCCGGCCTCGAACCACCCTGCGGCCGGCCCTCAAGCACCACCGCGCCGGGGCAAGGTCACGGTGTTCTCCGGTGCCGGCCCCGCCGCCCCGGCCGTAGACTGGCGGGCATGGCCGACGCAGACTTTGTGCACCTCCACGTTCACACCGATTACTCGCTGCTGGACGGCGCGGCCAAGACGACCAAGGCCGTGGCGGAGGCCAAGCGGCTGGGGCAGCAGGCCATTGCGATCACCGACCACGGCTACCTCTTTGGCGCCTACGAGTTCTACCGGGCCGCCAAGAAGGTTGGGGTCAAGCCGATCATCGGCCTGGAGGCCTACGTGACCCCCGGGACGTCGCGCTTCGATAATAAGCGCGTGCTGTGGGGCACCGAGGACCAGCGCAAGGACGACGTCTCGGCCCGCGGTACCTACACCCACATGACCCTGCTCTCCCGCAACAACGAGGGCATGCACAACCTCTTCAGGCTCGGCACCCTGGCCAGCCTGGAGGGGCAGATGGGCAAGTACCCGCGCATGGACCGGGACCTGCTGCAGACCTACTCAAGCGGGCTGATCGGTACCACCGGGTGCCCCTCGGGCGAGGTGCAGACCCGCCTGCGCCTGGGCCACTGGGATGAGGCCGTGCGGGCCGCCTCCGAGCTCCAGGACATCTTTGGCAAGGAGAACTTCTTTGTCGAGGTCATGGACCACGGCCTGGAGATCGAGCGGCGGGTGCAGCAGGACCTGCTCAAGATCGCCAAGATGATCGGCGCCCCGCTGCTGGCGACGAACGACTCCCACTACGTCACCAAGGAGGAGCGCGACGTCCAGGACGCGATGCTGTGCATCAACTCCGGCTCGCTCATTAGCGACCCGGACCGCTTCAAGTTCGACGGCGACGGCTACTTCATCCGCTCCAGCCAAGAAATGCGCAGTATTTGGCGCGAGCTGCCGGAGGCTTGCGACAACACGCTGCTGGTGGCGGAGATGTGCGACGTTTCCTTCCGCACCACCCGAGACGGCGCCAACTACATGCCGCACTTCCCGGTGCCGGAAGGCGAGGACGAGCACTCCTGGTTTGTGAAGGAAGTGGAGCGCGGAATGATGCGCCGCTTCCCGCAGGGCATCCCCGACGACTGCCGCAAGCAGCAGCTCTACGAGGTGGAAGTCATCACCAACATGGGCTTCCCCGGCTACTTCCTGGTGGTCGCGGACTACATCCAGTGGGCCAAGAGCCAGGGCATCCGCGTGGGCCCGGGCCGTGGCTCCGGTGCGGGCTCGATGGTCGCATACGCCCTGGGCATCACGGACCTGAACCCGCTTGAGCACGGCCTGATCTTTGAGCGCTTCCTCAACCCTGAGCGCGTCTCCATGCCTGACTTCGACGTGGACTTTGACGAACGCCGGCGCGAGGAAGTGATCGATTATGTCAAGCGCCGCTACGGCCACGACTATGTGGCCCAGGTGGTCACCTACGGCGTCATCAAGACCAAGCAGGCGCTGAAGGACTCCGCGCGCGTGCTAGGCCACCCGTTCAGCGTGGGCGACCAGCTTACCAAGGCCATGCCGCCCACCATCCAGGGCAAGGACGTGCCCATCACGGGCATGCTGGACGAGGGCGTGCACGAGCGCTACGGGGAGGCGGCCGGCTTCCGCGAGTTCCTGCAGGCCAACTCGGGCGAGGGCACCATGCGCCTGGACGAGGTGGTCAAGCTGGCGCGCGGCCTGGAGGGCATGACCCGCCAGTGGGGAGTGCACGCCTGCGCGGTCATCATGTCCAGCCGTCCGCTGGCGGAGGTAGTGCCGCTGATGAAGCGCCCGGCCGACGGTGCGATCATCACCCAGTTCGACTACCCGCAGTGCGAGGAACTGGGCCTGCTCAAGATGGACTTCTTGGGCTTGAAAAACCTGACCACGATCTCCGACGCGCTGGAGCTGATTGCAGCCAACGGCAAGGAAGTGCCTGACGTTGACCACCTGCCGCTCGACGACCGCGAGACCTACGAGCTGCTAGGCCGGGGCGAGTCGCTGGGCCTCTTCCAGCTGGACGGCGCGGGCATGCGCACGCTGCTGAAGCAGATGAAGCCGGACTCCTTTGCCGACATCTCCGCCGTGGGCGCGCTCTACCGCCCGGGCCCGATGGGCGCGGAGTCGCACACCAACTACGCGCTGCGCAAGAACGGCAAGCAGAAGATCGAGCAGATCCACCCGGAGCTGGCGGAGGCACTGGAGCCGCTGCTAGCGGAGACGTTCGGCTTGATCGTCTACCAAGAGCAGGTCATGGAGATCGCCCGGAAGCTGGCCGGCTTCACGATGGGTGAGGCAGACGTGCTGCGTAAGGCAATGGGTAAGAAAAAGCCCGAGGTCATTGCGGAGCAGTTCGTTCACTTCAAGGCCGGCATGAAGAAGAACGGCTTTAGGGACGAGGCGATCGACAAGCTGTGGGCGGTGCTGGTTCCGTTTAGCGCATACGCGTTCAACAAGGCCCACTCGGCCGCCTACGGCCTGGTTACCTACATCACCGCCTACCTGAAGGCGCACTACCCGGCCGAGTACATGGCTGCGCTGCTGACCGCTAACAAGGACAACAAGGACAAGCTGGCCGGCTACCTGGCCGAGTGCCGCCACATGGGCCTGCGGGTGCTGCCGCCGGACGTGAACTTCTCCGGCGTGAACTTCACGGCCGTGGGGAACGACATCCGATTTGGCTTGTCCGCCATTCGCAACGTCGGCCTGAACGTCGTCGAAGCGATCGTGCAAAGCCGCCAGGAGAAGGGCGGATTCGCCTCTTTTGCGGATTTCATGGCCAAGGTGCCGGCGGTGGTGTGCACCAAGCGCGCCATCTCTTCGTTGATTAAGGCGGGCGCTTTCGACGAGCTGGGCTCCTCGCGCCGCTCGCTCAACGTGTGCCACGAGGACTTTGTAGACGAGGTCATCTCGGTTAAGCGCAACGAGGCGATGGGCCAGTTTGACCTGTTCGGTGACCTGGGGGAGGAGGAGATGGGCGGCCCCACCTTCTCCACGTTGGTGCCGAGCCTGCCGGAGTGGGACAAGAAGGAAAAACTCACTTTCGAGCGGGAGATGCTGGGCCTGTACGTCTCTGATCACCCGCTGTTCGGCATGGAGGCGGTAGTGCGCGCCAACGCCAGCATGACGGTCTCTGACGTGCACGAAGAGGAAGAGCCCAAGGACGGCAGCCCGATCACGATCGCTGGCCTTGTCACTGGCAAGACGGTGAAGACAAACAAGAAGGGCAATCAATGGGCGATCGTGCAGGTGGAGGACCTGACCGGCACCATTGACGTGCTGTTCTTCCCGCGCACCTATGAGACGGTCTCCACGATGCTCACTGAAGACACGATCATCACCGTCCGCGGGCGTTTGTCCGTGCGCGACGAGGAACGCAGCGTCCACGCCAACGAGATGCGCATCCTGGAAGGCAGCGCGGACGCCGGCGCCCCGATTCTGCTGAACCTGCCTGCCGCGAAGTGCACACAGGAGACCGCCGAGCGCCTCTCCGCCCTCCTGCGCAAGCACCCCGGCCCAAGCCCGGTTCGTCTGCAGATCACCCAGCCGGGGCGTGCCACGATCGTGCAGTGTGGTCCGGACTTGAAGGTCGCTAACTCCACTCCGTTGATCGCGGACTTGAAGGAGCTGCTGGGCAACCAAGCGATTGTGAACCAGAGTAGCCTCTAGGTGCCGCGCGCGTTTTCTCGCGCGCAGGTGCGGCCCGCGTGGTTTCTGCTCGGGGTTTTGGCGGCCGACGTTCCGCGCGCCGCCTCTAGCCGTAGGCCGCTTCGAGGCCGGCCGCGTCGGAGCCCAGCTATGCCGCGAGCGGATGCGCCTGCCGTGCCGCGAGATGTTCGACTTCGAACCGAGCCCGGCTATGCCACGAGCGGGATGTGCGGTTGCCTTGGGGGTGGTGTGTCTGCATGGGGCCGGTGTGGTGGGGGAGCGGACGGCCGGGGGCATGGACGCATTTTGCGACCAGATTGCGCGGTTTCGGGTGTCCCTGCGCGTGGGAGTTGGGCGACGTGGGCGCATGTTGGGCGACGGGTTTGCGGCATTTCGGGTGAGCCTGCGCGTGGGAGTTGGGCGACATGGGCGCATGTTCGGCGACGAGGGCGCAT
>JAUMWR010000018.1 GCA_030529545.1 Buchananella hordeovulneris | reverse complement strand
TCCAGAGAGATGTTTTCCCCTAAAAGTTAAGAGTCTCCGAACTAATCATCATAGAACCGACAGCACTCATGGCAGACGTATTCGACAAAATCTTAACGGCTCCTGTATTCAGGAAAGGTTTCGGGGAGCTATTCGGAGAAGCGAAAGACAAACTCGACCATCTCCAAAGGGATCTCGCAAGCATCCTGCCATCGATGCCGGGCATGCCCGTAGCCAAGTATTTCGATTTGGCTATCGGAGTGGACTTTCACGAAACCGTTTTCCCACCCTCTCCCCTTCTGCCGGTACCTCATATCGGTATGGTCTTCGACATTATGGGAGCCATTATGAGTGCCATCTCTACGGTACTTCCCCCTGCGGCCGCCCCTGGGGCTTGCCGGGGCGCACCGCCCGCCGCGCGGGGGGCGGGGGTGGGGGTTTTGTGGGCCCGCCACCACAAACCCCCAACCCCCGCCTTGTTTACGCTGCGCGCCACACTCCGGGCGAGCTAAGGAAATGGTTGCCTCAGCAACGTAGGCTGGCAGGGTGGACACGATCGTTGACATCCTGCTCATGTCTCCCTTGCTGACCATCTTTGTGGTGGTCTCCCTGGGCTCCCTGGTGGGGTCCATCCCGCTGGGGCCGCTGCGCCTGGGGGCGGCGGGCGCCCTCTTCGTGGGGCTCGCCATTGGCGCGCTGGACCCGCGCCTGGGCGAGGGGCTAAAGCTGGTCCAGAGCATCGGCCTGGCGCTGTTTGTCTATGCGGTCGGATTGACCGCAGGTACCACGTTCTTCCGCGAGATCAAGCGATACCTGGCCTTCATGGGCGTGACCGTGGTGGGTCTGAGCGTGGTAGCGGTAATCATCTACTTCGTGGGCCCCTACTTTGGGCTCAGCAAGGAGATGACCCTGGGCACCTACGCGGGCCTGATGACCTCCACCCCGGCGCTCTCCGCGGCGACCACGGTCACCGGCTCGGTAGAGCCCGGCGTGGGCTATGCGCTCGCCTACCCGATCGGCACGGTGATGGCCCTGCTCTTCATCAGCTGGACCCTGCGCCGCAAATGGCCGGAGCACAAGGACACCCCCTCGCTATCCGGCAAGGGCCTTTACGCCACCTCCGTCGCCGTCCAAGGCGACTTCGAGGCGGACGGCGTGCCAGGGCTCACGAACGGCGACATCCGCATCTCCTACCTGTCGCGCGACGGCAAGACCCGCGTCTACCGGCACGGCGAAGCCCTCAAGGACGGTGACTGGCTGGTGGCCGTGGGGGCGCACTCCTCCGTTGCGCGCGCCATCGAGGTGATCGGTGAGGAGACCGAGGAGCACCTGGCGGACAAGCGCCACGAGGTAGACCACCTGCGCTTCGTGGTCAGCTCCAAGGCCGTCATCGGGCGCACGATCGGCTTTCTGGACATGCCCGGGCGCTTCGATGGTGCCATCATCCGGGTGCGGCGCGGCGACCTGGACCTGCTGGCCCGCGACACCCTGGTGCTGGAGCCAGGAGACCGCGTGCTGGCCGTCGTCCCCGCCGACCGCCTGGAGGAGGTCCGCAAGTTCATCGGCGATTCCGAGAAGGGCGTGGGCGAGTTCGACCCGATCACTGTGGGTATCGGCCTGGGGTTGGGCCTGCTGCTTGGCCTAGTTTCCATCCCGCTGGGCGGTGGGGCCACTCTGGCGCTGGGCGCGGCTGCCGGGCCGCTGCTGGTGGGCATGATCCTGGGGCACTTTGAGCGCACTGGGCCGCTGCTCTGGCAGATCCCCTACGGCTCCAACCTGACCATCCGCCAGCTCGGCCTGCTGCTGTTCCTCGCCTGCGCCGGCTTGGCCTCCGGCCCCAACTTCGCCAGCCAGGCCTTCAGCCCGCTGGGCGTGAAGGTGATCGTGATCGGTGGCGTGCTGTGTGCGATTGGCTGCGGACTCTTCCTGCTCCTGGCCCGATTCTTGGGTCTGTCGGCGCAACGAGTCGCCGGCGGCCTGGCGGGCTTCATCGGCCAGCCCGCGCTGGTGGCCGCCGCCAACTACCAGTGCAGCGACGAGCGCATCGACGACGGCTACGCCACCCACTACGCTCTGTCGATTGTCACCAAGGTGTTGTTGATCTACGGCCTGGCCGCTGTTCTATAGGGAGAGTCATGCTGCTAGCTTTTTCCGTCGCCCCGATCACCGGCGTGGACGAGTCCGGTTCCGTCAGCGAGGCCGTTGCCCGCGCCGTGGCGGTGGTGCGCGCCTCCGGGCTGCCCCACGAGACGACCTCCATGTTCACCACCATCGAGGGGGAGTGGGACGAGGTCATGGCCGTCGTGAAGGCCGCCACCGACGCCGTCCTCGAGGTCTCGCCCCGCGCCGGGCTGGTCATCAAGGCCGACGTTCGCCCCGGCTTTAGCGGCGAAATGCAGGGCAAGCTGGACCGCCTCGAGGCCGCCATTCAGAAGGCGCAGCAATAGCAAAGGCGGGCGGGACGTCGGCCAAAACCGGCGCAGGGGAGGTAAGGGCGACGTTCCAGCCGCCAAGAGCGATGGCCAAGCCAAGCTCCTGCGCCCTACGCCAGTTGGCCTGCGCGGCGTGAGGTAGGCCCTTTGGGGTGAGCTGCTTTTGGGCAGAAGCAGGATTGCGGTGCAGCTGGATGGCGTATAGAGGCGATAGCCTGGAGCGGTGCAATCCCTTGTCGACGTGCTGCTAGCTTCTCCGCTTTTGACCATATTCCTGGTGGTTGCGCTGGGCTCAATCGTGGGCTCGATCCCGATGGGCACCATGCGGCTGGGGGCCTCCGGCGCGCTGTTCGTCGGACTCGCCGTGGGGGCGATGGACGAGCGGCTAGGCGAGGGGCTCAAAACCGTTGAAGGCATCGGGCTCGCTGTCTTCGTCTACGGCGTTGGCCTGGCCGCCGGCGCCACGTTCTTCCGCACGCTGCGTAAGAACCTCTCCTTCATGGGCGTCACCGTGCTCGGGTTGCTGGTGCTCGCAGTCGTCACCTACTTCGCCGGGCCCGCCCTGGGGCTGTCTACCGGCGTCACGCTGGGCACCTACGCCGGCGTCATGACCTCCACCCCCGCCCTGTCCGCCGCCAGCAACGCCGTGCCCACCGCCGGTCCCGCCGTCGGCTTCGCCCTGGCCTACCCCGTCTCAGTGCTAGTGGCCATGCCCTTCATCACCCTGGCCCTGACCCGCAAGTGGGCCGGCGACAAGGACGTGCCCTCCATGTCCGCCGCCGGTCTCTTCGCCACCTCTGTGATCATTCAGGGCGACCGCGAGGCCCACGACGTTCCAGGCCTGACCCGCAACCAGGTGCGCATCTCCTACCTGTTTCGCGGCGGCAAGACCCGCGTCTACCGCCCCGGCGACTCACTCAAGGACGGCGACTGGGTAGTCATGGTTGGCCCCGAGCCGCTGGTGCGCCGCGCCATCCTGGCGATCGGCCAGGAAACCGACGAACACCTGGCCGACAAGCGCCACGAGGTGGACCACCTGCGCTTCGTGGTCAGCTCCAGGGCAGTAATCGGCCGAACGATTGGGCAGCTCGACATGCCCGGCCGCTTTGGCGGTGTCATCACCCGCGTGCGCCGGGGCGACGTCGACCTCCTGGCCCGCGATAACCTCGTCCTCGAACCCGGCGACCGCGTCCTGGCCGTCATGCCCGTGGGCCGCATGAGCGAGGTGGCAGATTTCATCGGAGACTCCGAGCATAAGGTGGGCCAGATCGATCCCATCACCACCGGCCTCGGGATCGGCCTGGGCCTCCTGGTCGGCATGGTTGCCATCCCGCTGGGAGGCGGGGCCTCCCTGGCGCTGGGCGCGGCTGCCGGGCCGCTGCTGGTGGGCATGATCCTGGGGCACTTTGAGCGCACTGGGCCGCTGATCTGGCAGCTTCCCTACGGCGCAAACCTGACCATCCGCCAGTTTGGTCTCATCGTCTTCATGGCCTGCGTCGGTCTGGCCGGCGGCCCCGCGTTCGCGGAAAAAGCCTTCAGCGTCACCGGCCTGAAGATCATCGCGCTATCCGTTGCCCTCTGCGTGATCGGCTGCCTCGGCTTCATGTACGCCTCCAAGCTGCTCGGGCTCTCCCCGGCCCGCATCGCCGGTGGCCTGGCCGGGTTCATTGGCCAGCCCGCCCTAGTCGAGTCCGCCAACCTCCAGTGCTCCGACGAGCGTATCGACGACGGCTACGCCACCCACTACGCCCTGGGAATCATCCTGAAAATCCTCGTGGTCTCGGGACTAGCGGTAGTCCTCTAGGCTCAGCCTCCATCCCGGGGACCCAGCCCCTATCCTGGGGGCCTAGCCTGGCCGCAGCTCCTAACGCTGCGGCCGTGAGATCTGGGTGGGCGGCGGGAACGTCGGCGGAAAAAGGAGAAGACATGACCTGGGTGCGAATCTTGCTCGCCACCGGCCTTGGAATGTTTGGCGCGGCCAACGTCTCCGCCTGGCTCTTCCTGCTGAGCCAGCCGCGCGGCGAGGCGTGGTGGATGCTCGTGGTCATGGCGGCGGTCGGCACCCTGGCTTTGGTAGGCGGCATCTGGGCCTGGAGCAAGGACAACTTCTCCCTGGCCGCCTCCGCCCTCCTGGTGGCGCCCTTCACCGCCTGGAACTGGGCAGGAATAGCCATTCCCGCCGGGATCATCGGGCTAGTGGTGATCGCCTGGAAACCGATGGGCGGGACGCGAAAGCGCTCCGACTATGACGAGCTCGAGGGCGCCGAGCCACCCGCCGCCGCAGAGCTTTAGGCGCGGCGCCTAATCAGCTCCAACACCATGGCCGCGCTGCGGGCGGCCGCCACGTCGACCGGCCGGTGGCGAAGTCGCGCGCATACGTATGTTTCGTGAGAGCTACTGAGAAGATGTAGGTCACATGCCCCAGACTGGACACTGAGGGTTCATTCAAGGGACGGGGGAGACGTGAGCAAGAGCGTAGGGATTAGTCGATCTAGCGGAGAACTCTTGGTTTTTACCTCGGCAGACAGAGCTGATGTGGAGGTGCGCTTTGACGATGGGACGATCTGGGCCACCCAGAAAACGATGTCAGAGTTGTTCGATGTAGCCGTCGCAACCGTGAACCACCACCTTAAGCAGGTATACGCATCGGGCGAGCTTGCCGAGGATCGAACTATTAGAGAATTTCTAATAGTTCGATCTGAGGGAAAGCGAGTTGTCTCACGCCAGGTAAAGCACTATAACCTTGACGCGATCATCTCCGTCGGCTACAGGGTTAATTCCCTAAAAGCAACACAGTTCCGACAGTGGGCTACGGGAGTCCTTCGCGATTTCACGCTTAGGGGATATGTCCTAGATAGATCTCGAATAGAGAATGGTGAGATCTTTGGCGAGGACTACTTTGAGAAGCTGCTCGAAGAGATCAGGGAGATTCGTCTTTCTGAACGTAGGTTCTATCAGAAGATAACTGACATATACGCCACCGCGTGCGACTACTCGGCCGACGCGGAGGCCACCCGGGCATTCTTTGCTACAGTTCAGAATAAGCTTCATTACGCAGTACATGGACACACCGCCGCAGAGCTCATTATGGAAAGAGCCGATTCTGACCTGCCTAATATGGGCTTAACCTCGTGGAGGAATGCGCCCGATGGAAAGATCATTCGAAGTGACGTTACCGTGGGGAAGAACTATCTCACGAAGGAAGAATTGGACGACTTGGGTCGTTTGGTTGAAGCATATCTAAACCTTGCCGAATCCCGGGCAAGGCGGAAAATACCAACGACCATGATGGAGTGGATTAAATTCCTGGATCAAGTGCTCGAGCTAGATAGCAGAGAGCTTCTTCAGGCGGCGGGGCGGATCACAAAGAAACTAGCAGATAAACATGCCGTAGATCAGTTCGAAGTGTTCCGTGTGAGGCAGGACGAACAGTACGTTAGCGACTTTGATCGGTTCGAAAGCACCGCGATTGCAGCGGTTGAACGATCGAACAGGCACCCTAGCTAGATTGCCAGGTAGCTAAAACCGATGGGCGGGACGCGAAAGCGCTCCGACTATGACGAGCTCGAGGGCGCCGAGCCACCCGCCGCCGCAGAGCTTTAGGCGCGGCGCCTAATCAGCTCCAACACCATGGCCGCGCTGCGGGCGGCCGCCACGTCGGCGCCCACGTGAAAGTCCTGGCCGGCCGCCGGGCCGCACAGGTCAGAGACGCCGCGCACAGAGACGAACGGCAGCTCGTAGTCGCGGGCAACCTGAGCCAGGGCCACCGACTCCATGTCCACGCTGATCGCCCCCGGGAAGGCATCGCGCACCGCCTGCGCGGTGTCCGCCATGACAAAAGAGTTGCCCGTCAGCATCAGGCCAAAGAACACCCCCGCAGAGGGGTTCAGGTCCCCCTGCACCTCGGCGGCAAAGTCCACGCACGTGTCAACCAGTTCCGCGTCGGCGTGAAAGCGCGCCGGCTGGCCCGGTAACTGGCCCAGCTCGTAACCGAACACGCGGGCATCGGCCTCGCTGTAGGCCAGCTCGCGAGAGACGCACACGTCGCGCACCTCCACCATTTCGCCCAGGCCGCCGGCCGTGCCCGCGCTGATCACCGGGATGCGTGTGCCGGGGAAGCGGACGGCCAGGTGCTCCAGCGCCTGCGTCAGCGCCTTGGCCGCCGCCACCATGCCGATGCCGCACTGCACCAGCCAGACGGGGCCGCCGGGCACCGACAGCTCAAAGGCGCGGCAGCGCAGGGGCAGCTCCGTGCTGGACTCGGCCGCTGCGAGGAACGGGGCGCCCTCCTCGCTCATGGCCACAACAACAATCGCTGCGGGAACGTTCATAGAAACTCCTTGGAAATCGTGGCCGGCTCAGCCGGGCGGCGGTTAGCAGCAGGCGGCGGGAGCGTCGTCGGCCATGACGGCCTCCCAGTCGTTGCGGCGCTCCAAGAAGGCGGCCACGGCGGCCTGCGCGCCGGCCAGGGAGTGCGAGGCGCCCCAGCCGCACTGGACCTCGTTGGCGGCCGGCACCTCGCTTGCGGCCAGGATGTCGCGGCAGGTGGCCTCCAGGATCGGCAGGAAGTCGACCGGTTCCAGGCCCAGGGTGAGGGCGTAGAAGCCGGTCTGGCAGCCCATGGGGGAGAAGTCGATCAGCTTGTCCGTGTGGTTGCGCATCAGCTCCGCGCTCAGGTGCTCAATCGAGTGCACCGCCGGCATCTCCAGGTGCGCCACGTTCGGCTGGGCAAAGCGGACGTCGTACTTGACCAGCACGTCCCCGCCGGGCAGCACCTTGCGGTCCGCCACCCGCACGTACGGCGCGGCCACCAGGCGGTGGTCCAGGTTGAAGGACTCGGTGTTCATGCGCGCAGATTCAGTCATGTGCTCATTGTGGCAGGCCGCCGCTTGGCGTGGGCGCGGGCGCCGCATTAGCGGGCGCGGCGGGCGCGGCGCGCCCGCTTCCGCCGCCGACATGTACTCCACGAGTACACATCGCCAAAACGTGTACCTTTTCGGTGTCAAAAAGTACATAAAGGGGGTGTTGTGTACCTTTCGGGGGTCAAAAGGTGCACATGCTAGCTAGCATGGGGCCATGCAGTTTGACCCGAACGTGCCCTTCCAGGACCTCCCGCCTCTGCCTCCAGCGCAGGACGTGGAGACTCGCGCCGTGCTCAAGGAGGTCATCGGGGCTGCGCAGGCGCTCGCGGCGCTGGACGCGGCGTGCAGTCGCCTGCCCAACCCGGATCTGCTCATCAACCTAATTCCCCTGCTTGAGGCTCAGGCGTCGTGCGAGATCGAAAACATCGTCACCACTAACGACGAGCTCTTCCGTGCTGCTCACCTTCCCCAAGAGGGGCCGCTTGCCCCCGCAGTGAAGGAAGCCCTGTCGTATCGCCAGGCGCTGCGCGTGGGTGCCAGTGCCATCGAGTCGCGGCCCCTGCACCTGGGTACCGCCAAGCAGGTTTGTTCGGCTCTGTCTGGCTACGAGGTCGACGTCCGGTCGGGCACCGGAACCTACATCGGCAACCCGGTCACCAAAGAACGCATCTACACTCCGCCGGAGGGGAAGGAAGTAATCGAGCGGCACATGAGCGCCTGGGAGGACTTCCTCCACGGCGAGCACGACATCGAACCGCTGGTGGCGATGGCCCTGCTGCACTACCAGTTCGAGGCCATTCACCCGTTTGCGGACGGAAACGGCAGGACCGGGCGCATCATCAACCTCCTCTACCTGATGGAGAAGGAGCTGATTCGGGATCCGGTCTTGTACCTGTCGGGTTACATTGTGCGGCACAAGGACGAGTACTACCGGTTGCTCAACGCGGTCACCGTGCGCGGGGCCTGGGAGGAATGGGTGGTCTACCTGGTGCGCGGCGTTGGGGAGGTCGCGCGCTGGACGCTCCGCATGGTTGACGAGATCGCGCGCCTCCAGCGCGAGACCGAGCAAGCGGTAAGCGCCCTGGTTCCGCGCGCCCCGGCGGGTGAGCTGGTTCGGCTGCTGTTCAGCAAGCCATATGTGCGCATCGACGACCTTGTGGAGGCGGGCTTGGCCCAGCGCGCTGCGGCCTCCCGTTGGCTGGAGGCTCTTGCGCAGGCCCGCCTGCTCAACCGCGACAAGGTGGGGCGTACGTTGCTGTTCGTCAACTCCCCGCTGCTGCGGCTGGTCTTTGACTCTCCTCTGGTTTAGGAGCCCCCCCGGGGGGGCGGTTTGGCCGCGCACCCTGGTTGGGCGTGCGAACATGTTTCGCATGTTGGAGGCGCGTGATCACCAGGTAGATGCTCCCGGGAAGGGGGTGGTGCTGGCCAAGAATCGGCCGGTGCTCCCGGCAGCGGTGATGGCGGGCAGCGCCCCGGCGGCCACCGCGCAGCGCCCGCTGTCTGTGTTTGACATCTTCCGTGTGGGCATCGGCCCCTCCTCCTCCCACACCGTGGGCCCCATGCGCGCCGCCTGGGTCTTTGCCGGCCGCCTGCGCCAGCTGCTCGACGCTGCGGCCGCCCCGCGCCTGGGTCGCGTGACGGTGGAGTTATTTGGCTCCCTGGGTGCGACCGGACGGGGCCACGCCACCGACCGCGCCGTCCTGCTCGGCCTGGCGGGCCTGAAGCCGGAGTCCGTCACCTCCCAGCAGGTGTCCGACTCCCTGCCCCACCTCGCCGCCACCGGCACCACCCCCATCGCCGGCCGCGTGATCGCCTTCGACATGAACCGCGACATCGCGTTCCTGCCGCGCATCGTCCTGCCCTACCACGTCAACGGCCTGCGCCTGCGCGCCTTTTGCTTGGACGACGTGCCCGCCACCCACCCCCTGCCCGCCGCCGGGTGCGAGTGGGACGCGCGCCCCGCCTGCGCCGGCCCGGCCGCCACGCCGGGCGGCCCGGACGGTAAGGAGGCGGGCGGGAACGTCGGCCCCCAAGGCAGCAAGCAAGAGGGCGAGCTGCTGCTGGAGGGCGTGTTCTATTCGGTCGGCGGCGGTTTCGTCATGGAGCAGGTGGGCGGCAGCCTCGATGAGCCGCAGTGCCAGGCGCTGGCCAGCGCGCAGACGCGCGAGCTGCACTCGATC
Organism: Buchananella hordeovulneris; assembly: GCA_030529545.1. Lineage (GTDB taxonomy): Bacteria > Actinomycetota > Actinomycetes > Actinomycetales > Actinomycetaceae > Buchananella > Buchananella hordeovulneris_A. The sequence goes on along the minus strand of JAUMWR010000018.1, from coordinate 31,760 downwards.
CCCGCGCCCTACCCCTTCTCCACCGGCGAGGAGCTGCTGGCGCACGCCGAGGCGAGCGGGCTGCGCATGTCCCAGCTCGTGCGCGCCAACGAGGAGGCCGCGCGTGGGCGCGAGGAGGTAGACGGGTACATCGACCAGGTGATCGCGGTGATGGAGGAGTGCATCGAGGCCGGCTGCAACACCCACGGCGTGCTGCCCGGCGGCCTGAACGTGCCCAGGCGCGCCGCCGTGCTCGCCCAGCAGCTGCTGAGCCGCTCGCCCTACCCCACCAACACGTGGCGCGATGCCGGCGACCCCCTGGCCGGCATCGACTGGGTCAACCTGTACGCGCTCGCGGTCAACGAGGAGAACGCCGCCGGGCACCGCGTGGTCACCGCCCCCACCAACGGTGCGGCCGGGGTGGTCCCGGCCGTGCTCGAGTACTACCTGCGCTTCGTGCCCGGTGCGTCGCGCGAGGGCGCGCGCGACTTCCTGCTCGCCGCCACCGCCGTGGGCGCGCTCATCAAGACCAACGCCTCCATCGCCGGGGCGGAGGTGGGCTGCCAGGGAGAGGTCGGCTCGGCCGCAGCGATGGCCGCCGCCGGGCTCGCCGACGCGCTGGGCGGCACCGCCCGCCAAGTGGAAAACGCGGCGGAGATTGCCATGGAGCACAACCTGGGCCTGACCTGCGACCCCGTGGCCGGCCTGGTGCAGATCCCCTGCATAGAGCGCAACGCCATCGCGGCGGTCAAGGCCATCAACGCCGCGCGCATGGCCCTGTGGGGCGATGGTCGCCACCAGGTCAGCCTCGACACCGTCATAGAAACCATGCGCCAGACCGGCCAGGACATGCTCTCCAAGTACAAGGAGACCTCCGAGGGCGGGCTGGCTGTCAACGTCGTGGAGTGTTGAGCCGCACAAAGCGCCGCCTGGGCGTTCCGGGGGCAGGGCGCGGTGAGGTGCGCCGAAGGGGGGCGGCGGGCGGAGCGTCGTCCAAACTCCTAATTTAGGAGCAAATTAGGGGTAATTAGGAGTTCGTGAGGCGGCGGATGCGCGTGGCGAAGTCGGCCACGGGCCACCACTCCACCCGTCTGCCCCGCCGCTTGCTGAGGAGAAGGCCAGCTTCCTCCAGGCCCTGCAGGTCGGTGCGCGCCGACTGGTTGGAGATCTCGTGGCGCTCTTGATGTGCGGTGACGTTCAGCGTCACGGCAGGGTTGCGCAGCAGGGAGGCGATGAGGTCTCGCTGCCGTGAGTTGAAACCGGCCGCCGCCAGGGCCGGGGCAAGCGCGCGGCGCTCCTGTTCCTTGCGGGACAGGTATGTCTCGAGGTCGTCGATCGCGCGGACCACTATCCGGGCCTGGTGGAGCAGGAAGTGGGTCAGGTCCCCCTCGTCGTACTCGACGTGCAAGAAGGCGCGGGCGTACTGGGCCGGGGCCTGGCGCAGGAGCCGGGAGATGGAGAGGTACTCGGTGAGGAAGAAGCCGTGGTGCAGCATCGACCAGTAGAAGATCGCCCGAGCCAGGCGACCGTTGCCGTCCGAGAAGTAGTGGTCGTGCCCCACCATGAAGTGCAAGATCATCGAACGGATCAACGGCGGGGTGTAGGGGGAGTCATCTGCGGCCCGCCCGGCGTTGGCGAAGTCGCAGAGTCCCTGCAGACGGCCCGGCAGCTCAGTGGCCGGGGGTGGAATGTGCAACACCTGCTCATCGGTGTGGTCGGCGTAGATCCGCACGCGCTCCTCATCGGGCTGCTGCAGGCGGCCGGCCTCGGCGGCAGGCAGCGTCCCCTCGGTCAGCACTCGGTGAAGCTCGCAGACGAACTCCGGCGTGAGCGGGGCTTCGCGCCGCCGGGAAATGAGCTGCATGGCCGCGAAGTTGTTGGCCACCATCTGCTCACCCTTATCCTTGGGCTTGCGGCTGTTGCGCAGCATCTCCTTGGCCACGGCGCGGGTGGTGGAGGCTCCCTCTAGCTGGCTAGAGGTAATCGCCTCCTCCTGCAGCGAGGTGAGGAGGTATTGGCGGGGTGAGTCAGCCAGCGACGGCTCCGTGGTTTGGAGAGAGCCAGCGGCGCGCCGGGCGATCTCCTCAATGAGCCGGAGCAGCTCGGCGGGAATGTTGTAGGTGAGTGGGGTGCCGTCTACGAGAGTAAAAGGCGTGGGGTGGGCCGAGAGGCGGCGTCCGTCCCTAACCACGGCCCAGACGAGTTCGAGAGAAGGGGCTGGCGGTGGAAGTGGCCGATAAAGTACCTCGTCCCAAGTGGGGTACTGCCCGGCATCCCTGATCCCGCGTGCGGCAGCGTTGGCGGCTTCCCACTTGGCTATGGCTGCAGCTGGGTCTGGTTCGCCCTGAATGAGTGCCAAGAGGGGCGTTTCCTCCCAGCGGGGTGGGCGAGACGGGGTCTTCATGGTGTAACCCTAACTCGCTACCTCCTAATTTAGGAGGTGATTAGGGGCAATTAGGAGTTTGAGTGGGCGGGCAGGGTGGCGATAGTCGATTGGCGGGCCGGAAGCGACTCCCCCGGGCGCGGATGTTATCAAATCGTTATATCCACCGGTGTGGGTGCAGGTCGCCCGGAGTTATCCCCAGGTGTGAATAACACCTGTGTAGTTCGCTCGGCCCGCTCCGGGCGGCCGCGCTCCGCGCTCGGTCGGGACGGGGCTGGCGGCAGGCGGCCAAATGTTGGTGGTAGGTGCCAGAGTGAGGGGCGTCCCCGGCAGCGTCGTCCACCCACGGGCAAGGAGGCCGGCCGCCGGGGCTGTGCACGGGCTATCCACAGGCAAGACGCCTGGAGAGGGGGCAAAAGGGTGACCACAGCATCTAGGGGTGCTGGCAGCAGCCACCCCCAAGGGGTAGTGTTCAAACCCGTCGCACCGGCATGGCCGCGCACAAATGACAATCATGTAGTTCGGCGGCCAATTCGCCTGAATCAGGAGCAAAAATGAGCATCACCGTGTACTCCAAGCCTCGTTGCGTACAGTGCGACGCCACCTACCGCGCCCTGACCAAGGCCGGTGTCGAGTTCAACGTCGTTGACCTCACCGAAGACGCCGCCGCCCTGGAGCTGGTGCGCGAGCTCGGCTACTCCCAGGCCCCCGTCGTGATGGCCGGAGACGAGCACTGGGCCGGCTTCCGCCCCGACCGCATCAAGGCCGCCGTCACCGCCTACCAGGCCGCTACCGCCACCACCCTGGCTGCGGTCTGAGGTAGGGGAGCAGAGAGATGGACGGGAAGCCCTACCTCGTCTACTTCTCCTCCACCACCCACAACACACAACGCTTTGTGGAGAAGCTAGGGGTGCGCACCGCGCGCATCCCGCTCCTCCCCACAGAGGAACCGCTCCTGGTGCACGAGCCATACGTGCTGGTGGTTCCCACCTACGGGGGCGGCTCCATCAAGGGGGCCGTCCCCAAACAGGTCATCAAGTTCCTGAACATCAAGGAGAATCGAGACCTGTGCCGGGGGGTAATCACCAGCGGCAACATCAACTTCGGAGAGGCCTACGGGCTGGCTGGCGAAATCGTGGCAGCCAAACTGGACGTTCCCCTGCTCTACCGATTTGAACTAATGGGAACACAAGAAGACGTGGCAACGGTCGCGGAAGGATTAGGCAAGCTGTGGCAGAGACTTTGACGGACACCGGCGTGGAAGAAAGCGGCGGTCCGGGCCTGGACTACCACGCCCTCAACGCGATGCTCAACCTGTACGACGCGGACGGCAAGATCCAGTTCGACGCTGACCGCGCCGCCGCCCGCCAGTACTTCCTGCAGCACGTCAACCAGAACACCGTGTTCTTCCACGACCTGGAGGAGAAGCTGAAGTACCTGGTGGACGAGGGCTACTACGAGGCCCACGTCCTGGACCAGTACACCCCGGCGTTCATCAAGGCTCTCTTCAAGCAGGCCTACGCCCACAAGTTCCGCTTCCAGACCTTCCTGGGTGCCTTCAAGTACTACACCAGCTACACGCTCAAGACCTTTGACGGCAAGCGCTACCTGGAGCGCTTCGAGGACCGCGTCTGCATGGTGGCGCTCACCCTGGCGCGCGGCGACGAGGCCCTAGCCCAGCGCCTGGTGGATGAGATCATCGAGGGCCGCTTCCAGCCGGCCACCCCGACGTTCCTCAACTGCGGCAAGGCCCAGCGCGGCGAGCTGGTCAGCTGCTTCCTGGTGCGCATCGAGGACAACATGGAGTCCATCGCGCGCGGCGTAAACGCGGCCCTGCAGCTGTCCAAGCGTGGTGGCGGCGTGGCGCTGCTGCTGAGCAACCTGCGCGAGTACGGCGCCCCCATCAAACGCATCGAGAACCAGTCCAGCGGCGTCATCCCAGTGATGAAGCTGCTCGAGGACTCCTTCTCCTACGCCAACCAGCTGGGTGCCCGCCAGGGCGCCGGTGCGGTCTACCTGCACGCCCACCACCCGGACATCATGCGTTTCCTCGACACGAAGCGAGAGAACGCGGACGAGAAGATCCGCATCAAGACGCTGTCCCTGGGCGTGGTCATCCCCGACATCACCTTCGAGCTGGCCCGCAACAACGAGGACATGTACCTGTTCTCCCCCTACGACGTGGAGCGCGTCTACGGGGTGCCGTTCGCGGAGATCAACGTGACCGAGCGCTACCGCGAGATGGTGGACGACGGCCGCATCCGCAAGTCCAAGATCAAGGCCCGCGAGTTCTTCCAGACCCTGGCAGAGATCCAGTTCGAGTCCGGCTACCCCTACCTCATGTTTGAGGACACGGTTAACAAGGCCAACCCGATCGAAGGCAAGATCACCCACTCCAACCTGTGCTCCGAGATCCTGCAGGTCTCCACCGCCTCCGAGCTGAACGAGGACCTCTCCTACAGCCACGTGGGCAAGGACATCTCCTGCAACCTGGGCTCCATGAACATCGCCATGGCCATGGACTCCAAGGACCTGGGCCAGACGGTGGAGACCGCCGTGCGCGCCCTGACCGCCGTCAGCGACTTCACCGCCATCAAGTCCGTGCCCTCCATCGACCGCGGCAACCGCGAGTCGCACGCCATCGGACTGGGGCAGATGAACCTGCACGGCTTCCTGGCCCGAGAGCGCGTGTTCTACGGCAGCGAGGAGGCGCTGGACTTCACCAACGCCTACTTTGCCACCGTCCTGTTCCACGCCCTGAAGGCCTCCAACAAGCTGGCAATCGAGCGCGGCGAGCACTTTGTGGGCTTCGAGAAGTCCACCTACGCCACCGGCGAGTTCTTTGACAAGTACCTGACCACCTCCTTTGCGCCCGTCACCGAGCGCGCCAAGGAGCTGTTCGCGGGCCACACCCTGCCCACGATCGAGGACTGGCGCGAGCTGGCCGCCTCCGTCCAGGAGCACGGCATCTACAACGCCTACCTGCAGGCCATCCCGCCCACCGGCTCGATCAGCTACATCAACAACTCCACCTCCTCAATCCACCCGATCGTCTCCAAGGTGGAGATCCGCAAGGAAGGCAAGCTGGGACGCGTCTACTACCCGGCGCCGTTCATGACGAACGACAACCTGGAGTACTACCAGGACGCCTACGAGATCGGCTACGAGAAGGTGATCGACACCTACGCGGTGGCCACCCAGCACGTGGACCAGGGCCTGTCCCTGACCCTGTTCTTCAAGGACACCGCCACCACGCGTGACATCAACAAGGCCCAGATCTATGCCTGGCGCAAGGGCATCAAGTCGCTCTACTACATCCGGTTGCGCCAGATGGCGTTGACCGGCACCCAGGTGGACGACTGCGTCTCCTGCATGCTGTAGGTCCGGCAGACAAGGGGGGCCCGGGGGGGGGCGGCCCCGCGCCGGGGCCGGCCCCCCGCGAGGGGGTGGGCGGCGGTGCCGGCCTTGCGGGCGCGCCGCCCCCCGGGGGGCCCGGGCCCGGCGGGCGCCGGCCCCGGGCCCCTGTCCATTTGGTGAGCTAGGCCGGCCTTAAGCGGGCCCTAGGGCGACCCCATGCCGCATAAGAGATGTAAATCACGAGGTCAAGTTCGGCAATATTCCGCCATTTTTGGCGCCATGTACAAGAACTTGTACAAATTTTCTGGTTCTCAGGGTTAGTTCAGGTAACTACTGTCCGGTCTAGTTGACCAGGGCTACTTGTCCCTCCGTTTTTGCACCTGGGGGTACCCGTGAGGCGTGGACGTGTGATTCAAAGGCGTGTTTGGACGGCGCTAACTGCCATTTTGGGCGTGTGTTCGATTGTGCTTGCGTTTTTGGTGCCGGGGGTGGAGAACGCAGAAGTTGACCTGAATGACGGCGGAGTGTGGGTAACGAACGCTAAACGGCGTTTGGTTGCGCACGTGAACGTGCCTGCGCGTTTGATGGATGCTGGTTTACACGCTAATTCCTCTACGTTCGACGTGTTTCAAGAGGGCGAGGACGTCAAGCTGATCGACGCCGAGGTGGGGACTTTGACGGACGTGGACGTGTCCACGGCGACGTTGGGGTCTTCGGCGGATTACGCCGGGTTGGCTGTTGACGTGGCGGGTGGCACGGTTGCACTTACTGATGCCACTAGGGGCAGCGTGTGGATTCAAGATGCACGAGCGATGGCCCCGGTTGATGTGGAGCAGGCAGAAGCGGATGTCGCCGATATGCCGGGCGCAGTGGCGGCTGTTGGCGTTGATGGTGGCGTGCACGTTGTTTCAGCCAAGGCGGGCAAGGTTGTGTCTGTGAGCCAGCGTGGCAGCCTGGAGGATCGGGTGGAGACCGCGTTGCCGGGCGTGGATGCCGATAGCCACCTACAGGTAGCGGCCGTTGGCGACAAGGTGGTCGTCTTTGACCAGGACGAGATGGTTTTGCATCTGCCTGGCGGGAGTGCGCAGAAGATTGATGGTGAGGCGCTGTCAGTGGTTTTGCAAGATTCGGGGCCGGGGGCAGATTCCGTTTTGCTCGCTTCGGCTGACGGTCTTGTTTCTGTTCCGCTTGCTGGAGGGGCACCGACGAATATAGCGGCCCCGGCCAAGGGCGGTGTTCCTACGCGTCCTGTGTTGCATCAGGGTTGTGCGTATGGGGCATGGTCTGTTAGCGGCGCGTTTGTGCGGGATTGTGCTGGTGAAGAGCACGATAAGGCGTTGACGGTTGAGTCTTTGGTTTCGGCCGAGAGTGCGGTTTTTCGTACTAATCGTGATGTGATCGTTCTTAACGAGGTCAAGCAGGGCGGTTTGTGGCTGCCGGATGCTGACATGGTTTTGATCGATAACTGGGACCAGATCGAGTCCAAGCTGGAGTCGGATGAGCGGTCTGAAGAGGACGCGCCAGAGGAGGATTCGACTTCCTTGCTGCCAAACCGGGGAGAGGAGAACACTCCGCCGGAGGCGGCCGATGATGAGTTCGGGGTGCGGGCCGGCCGGGTGACGATCCTGCCGGTGCTGGTTAACGACTCTGATCCTGATGGTGACTTCATGACGGCCAAGCCGCTCACCCAGCCGGGTATCGGAGAGGTGAGTGTGGCCCGCGAAGGTGCGGCGTTGCAGGTCAACGTGCCGGCCGGGGCCACGGGTGCCGGCGCGTTTGAGTATGAGGTCAGTGATGGCCGCGGCGGGACGGCGAAGGCGAAGGTGTCTTTGACGATCCGGGGCGAAGAGGTGAACGAGGCGCCCAGGCAGCTGTCGGTGCCCTCTGTTTCGCTTGGGCCGGGGCGTTCTGCCACCGTCAACGGTCTGGCTAACTGGATTGATCCGGATGGCGATCCGTTCTACCTGGCAGAGGCGATCGCACCGACGGGCATCGTGGCTCGTTCTAGTGAGTCCGGGCGGGTTGAGGTGCGTGAGGCCGGGCATGGGCCGGGTAAGGACACGGTCACGCTGGTGGTGTCTGATGGCCGGGATGAGGGCGAGGGCGTCGTCAACGTTCTGGTCAAGGACGCTGGCAACGAGGCGCCGGTTGCTAACGCCGACCATGTGGTGGTGCGGGAGGGAGCCTCGGCGGTAATCGCCCCGCTGGCTAACGACAGCGACCCGAATGGCGATGCGTTGCGCTTGGTCCAGGTTGACCAGGCCCCGACCGGGATCACGGCCACGGCGGATGGCACGGCCGGGACGGTGACGATCGAAGGCCAGAAGGTTGGAACCTACTACCTGTCGTATGTGATCACCGACGGTCCGCTTACCTCCACCAGTTTTATTCGTATTGATGTGGTGGCCGACGATGCGACGTTGCCGCCCAGTGCGGAGGACGACCTAGGGGTGCTGCCCGAGGGCGAGCAGGTGTTGGTGGATCTGCTGGCCAATGATGCCGACCCCACTGGTGGGGTGTTGACGGTGCAAAAGGTGGACGTGCCTGCTGGTTCTCCGCTGGTGGTGGCCTTGATTAATCACCAGTTGGTGCGGGTGACTTCCCCGCGTGGCATGAACGGCCCGGCCACGTTTACCTACACGGTGTCTAACGGGGCGGCCACGGCCACCGCGACGGTGACTATCTTGCCGCGCGCGGCGCACGTGCAGTCCGCCCCACCGGAGTTGGCTGATGACACGCTGGTGGTGCGAGCCGGGGACGTGGCAGCGGTGGCCGTGCTGGATAACGACAGGTCTCCGGCGGGATTGAAGATGACGGTGGCCAACGAGCTGCAGCACGAGATTGATGCTGAGCTGGGCACCGTGTTCATCTCCAACAACGTGGTGCGGGTGCGTGGTGGGTCACGGGCCGGGTCTGGGCGGATTATCTACACGGTGCATGACACGCTGGGTAACGTTGCCTCTGCCACGGTGAACCTGACGGTGGTCGCTAAGGACGAGGGCACTAACACCCCGCCGCGGCCCAAGGACCTTACTGCCCGCGCGTTGGCGGGGCGCACTATCTCCATCCAGGTCCCGCTTACCGGGATCGACCCGGAGGGTGACTCCACCACGTTGGTGGGGCTTGGCAGTGCCCCGAAGATGGGTATCGCCAAGCAGGTGGGCTCTACCTTCGAGTACACCCCGGCAGCAGACGCCAAGGGCACGGACACCTTCACCTACCTGGTGGAGGACAAGCTGGGCCGCCAGGCCACCGGGCGCATCCGGGTGGGGGTGGCCCCTAGCGCCGGGGTCAACCAGGCCCCGGTGGCGCTACCGGACCTGGTGCGCGTCAGGCCGGGCACCAAGGTGGCCGTGGCGGTGATGACTAACGACATCGACCCCGACGGGGACGACTTGCGCCTGGTGGCAGATTCCCTGTCCAGCCAGGTGGAGGGAATGGATGTCACCGAGCGTGCGGGCCGGCTGGTGGTCACCGCCCCGCAGGCCGAGGGCTCCCACGTCATCTCCTACCGCATCGAGGACGGCAACGGCGGCAGCGCTGAGGGCATTTGCACCATCGCGGTCACCAAGGACGCCCCTCTCCAGGCCCCCATTGCCCGCGATGACGAACTCACCCTGGAAGAAGTCCAAGCCGCCACCACCCCCACCGTCACCGTGGACGTGCTGGTCAACGACGAGGACCCAGACGGAGACATCGCCGAAGTCAAGCTCTCCAGCCCCGACGCCGGGGTAGAGGTAGCCGGCGGTCAGCTCTCGGTGCCGATCAAGCCGGAGGCACAAACCCTGATCTACACGATCACGGATGCTGCTGGCCTGTCGGCCTCGGCTGTGGTGAGAGTTCCAGGCAAGGAAGTAGTGCGCCCGGTGCTGGACGCTACCACGCTGCCGATCAAGGCTAAGGCCGCCCAGGTCAAGGAAATCAACATCAACGACCACATCACGGCCAGGGCCGGACGCAAGGTCATTTTGACTAGCGAGGCCAAGGTGAGTGCGGGCCTGGGCTGGGATGGCTCGCCGCTGGTAAAGGACCGCACCACGTTGACATTTAAGTCCACCGAGGAGTTCTCCGGTCCCACAGCGGTGACGATTGAGGTCACCGACGGGGCGGACTTGAATGACTCCACCGGCGTGGTCACCACGTTGACCCTGCCGATCGAGGTGGAGCCCATCGACAACCGGCCCCCCACTCTCACGCCCACTGGGCTGGAGGTGGCCCCAGGTGAGGACGCGGTCACGGCAGAGATGATCCCGTGGGTCAAGGACCCCGACGGGGACGAGCCGGCCGGGATGAAGTACGCCATTGTTAGCGAAGTGCCGGCGGGGTTGAGCGCCAGGATCGATGGCTCCACGCTGAGCGTGTCTGCTGAGACGCAGACCGCGCGTGGCACTACCGCCACCTTGACCATCGAGGTCACCGACCAGGAGGGGGCAAAGGCCACCGGACAGGTGCCCATCACGGTGGTTTCTTCTTCCCGCCCGCTTATCCAGACCAGCCAGGCTGAGCTGACGCTGAACGCGGGAGAGTCCAAGAGCGTCGATATCACTCAGTACGCCACCAACCCGTTCGCTGACCGGGGCCCGCTCACCGTCAGTGGGACGCCAACGGTCTCGCAGGGCGGTAGCGCCACCGTGTCTGGTACCGAGCTCAGTATCGCAGCCAACACCGGCTTCAACGGTTCCTTCACGGTCACCTACCGACTACAGGACGCCACCAAGGATCCCAGCCGAGAGGTGCAGGGCGTGGTGACGGTGACGGTGCGGGACAAGCCGGAAGCTCCGCAAAACGTGGTGGCCATCTCTAACAGCGCGGCCACCGCGAACATCTCCTGGACCGCAGGTGCGGCCAACGGCGCCCCGATTACCGGGTTCACGGTCACTGACCACACCCAGGGAGACACCAAGGACTGCGGACTGGTCACCACCTGCCTGTTCGAGGGACGCAAGAACGGCATTGACCACACCTTCTCGGTCACCGCCACCAACGAGGTCGGCACCTCCGAGGCCTCCAACCAGGCCACTGTCAACATCGACATCGAACCAGAAATCCCCGCCGCCCCCACCGTGACCGTGGACGACCAAGCAGTCACAGCCACCTGGGTGGCCCCACACAACGAGGGCTCGGCGCTCGAGGAGTACGAGGTCATACTCTCCCCGGGCGGCCCGGTAACGGTCCCAGCCTCGCAGCTCTCTCACACCTTCACCGGTTTGGCGAACGGGGCCAGCTACAAGGTCAGCGTTCGGGCGAAGAACGCCAAGGGCTGGTCCGCGATGTCTGCTGAGTCGCTGGACGCGGTTCCGTACGGCGCGCCCGGGGCTCCGGATGTATTCACTGCAGAGACTGGCCAGCTGGGAACGGCGGACTCCGACGTTGCGGTGGTGAACCTCAACTGGGCACCCGCCCACCCGAACGGGCGACCCGTGGAGTACTACACCGTCACCGGCGGAGGGGTGACCAAGGAGGTACCCGGAGAATCCACCTCCACGGCACTAGAGGGAGTGGGCTTCAGCGATGGGCAGGTGACCTTCAAGATCACCGCCACCAACGACCGCGCCAACGCGGCCAAGCGCACTTCGGGAGAGAGCACAACGTCGGTGTGGGTGTTTGGACGTCCGAACACCCCGACAGGAGGAACGGTAACGGCCACCGGCAACGACAACGAGGTATCGCTCCGGGTCAACGGCAGTCCCGCCGGACGTGGATGGAGCCCTGGTCAGCTCTCCTACCAGTGGCGCACAGATGGCATCGACTGGCTCCCCGTTAAAGACACCGTATGGAGCACCGCCTTGGTGAACGGAAGGGACATGCCTATCTACCTGAGGGCCGTCGGTGAAAAGGGCGGGGTGACGGCCTACTCAGACGAACGATCCATCGGGACGGTGAGCGCTTTCGGCCCGCCGACTTCTCCCAGCGTCAACTGCTCCGGAGGAACTGACAACGTGCACTGCTCCTGGAACGGTGGGCGCGACAACGGGAGGCCCACTAAGTACGTCCAGTCCGAGGCGGGTTCCAACGGAAACGCTGGAGCTGATGGCAGCCAGGATTTCGCTGCCGCCGAGGGAGAAGGGAAGCGACTTTGCCTTACTGCTGTGCAGTCCTCCTCGGAGCTAGGCGAGCGCAGGGGGGAAACGAAATGCGGATCGGCTAATGCGCGCACATTTGCCAAGCGTGCCTCGATTGGAGATGGGGATAGCGTGTCTCCAGTGGGGCCCTGTAAAGCAAACTGCAAGCGTCTGCGTCTCTTCTTGTCGGACTGGCCGCCGAATAGTTCTGTTACTTGTACTGGAGTTTTGGGTGATGCAACTGACAGCAGTAACGGTACCTATGAAGTCACTGTTCAAGTTGGTGGAAACGGAAGTCTCGCCGAAGATTTGAGTTGGAGGCGGACTAGCGACGGTCATACGGCTCGGTTTGTGGCTAATACTGAGCAGTACAAGTTGAGTGAATACTTTTCTTCCCTTAGCTGTAAGTGATGGCCCGAATTGCTTGAAAAGATTATTGCCTGGAGGAAATGGAAATGACCGTATCTGTTGAAAATGCGCAGTGGTTTTCTGACACGTTCGCGAAGATCGTGGATAACGTTGGAAAGGCGCTGCTGGGAAAGCAGGACGTGATTCGTTTGGCGCTCACGTGCATGTTTGCGGAGGGCCACCTGCTGCTGGAGGACGCCCCGGGTACCGGCAAGACGGCCTTGGCCCGTGCCATTGCCGCGACCGTCCAGGGCACGCACTCGCGCATCCAGTTCACCCCGGACCTGCTGCCCAGTGACATCACGGGTGTGATGATCTTTGACCAGCGCACCAGCACCTGGGACTTCCACAAGGGCCCGGTGTTCGCCTCCATCGTGCTGGCCGATGAGATCAACCGCGCCTCGCCCAAGACCCAGTCCGCGCTGCTGGAGGTCATGGAGGAGTCCCGCGTCACCGTGGACGGCGTGCGCCACGAGACCGGGCGTCCCTTCATGGTGATCGCCACCCAGAACCCGGTGGAGCAGGCCGGCACCTACCGGCTACCGGAGGCCCAGCTGGACCGCTTTCTCATGAAGACGGCGATTGGCTACCCGGACGACGAGTCCGGCATCGAGATCATCTTGGGTTCGGCCGCCCCGGACCGCTCCCGCGACCTGACCCCGATCATGTCCACCAAGGCGGTCTCCGACATGGCAGACATGGCGGCCCAGAACCACGTGGACCGCACCGTGGCCGCCTACGTGCAGGCCCTGTGTCAAGCCACCCGTACCGACCCGACCGTGCGTATCGGTGTCTCCACGCGTGGAGCCATCGCCATGATGCGGGCCGCCCGCGTCTGGGCGATCGCGCAGGGCCGCAACTTCGTCACCCCTGACGACATCCGCGCCCTAGCCACCCGCGTATGGGCCCACCGCCTGGTGCTGGACCCGGACGCGGAGTTCGGAGGCGCCACCCACGAGGGCGCCATCGAGGCCGCCATCAGCCAGGTGCCCGCCCCCACCGCTAGGGGCTAGTGCTCGTGGCCGGACGCAAAGTTGCGGACACCCAGCACCTGCGCGGTGACCTAGACCTAAAGACACTCCTCAAGGTCAAGTCGCTGCGCAGGTGGGAAAAGCTCACCACCTGGGCAACCGACACGGTAGAACTACTCAGCCGCATCCCCGTGCTCGGCGCAGTAATCGACCTGCTGCGCTCAATCACACCGCTCGGCTGGGGGCTCGCCCTCATCGCCGCGGCCGCTACGCTCGCCGGCCTAGTAAACGGATGGGCTGAGGCCGTCGTCGTGGGCCTGCTCGCCCTCACGCTGGTCGCTGTAGCCATTCTGTGGTCGCTGGGGCGGGCCGGTCACGCCGTCTCCCTGGAACTAGGCCGCTCCCGCGTCACGGTGGGGGAGCGGGCGATGGGGCAACTGGTGGTAGCCAACGCCACCAACCGCAGTCTCGGCGCGGTGCGCGTGGAGCTGCAAGTCGGTTTAGGGGCAACCTCCTTTGTCTCCCCCGCGCTGCCCGCCGGTGGTCAGCACGAGGAGGTGTTCGGCATCGCCACCACGCGGCGTGGCGTGGTGACGGTGGGGCCGGCCTCCGCCGTGCGCGGCGACGCGCTGGGTCTGGTGCGGCGCGTGCAACGCTGGTCGCAGTCCACGGAGCTCTACATCCACCCGCGCACGGTCCACATGGCCTCCGCAACCGTCGGCTTCATCCGCGACATTGAGGGCGCCACCACCCAGGACCTCTCCTCCTCCGACGTCTCCTTCCACGCCCTGCGCGACTACGTGGCGGGCGACGACCGCCGCAACATTCACTGGCGCACCACCGCCCGCGTGGGCAAGCTGATGGTCCGCCAGTTCGAGGAAACCAGGCGGTCCCACCTGCTGATCGTGCTGGACCTAGACGTGGACTCCTGGGGCAGCGAGGAGGAGTTCGAGACCGGTGTGAGCGCGGCAGCCTCCCTGGCCCGCGCCACCATGGGTGAGGCCAAAGAAGTCTCCATCCGCACGCAGGCCGGTCCGCTCAAGACCGCCACCGCCCAGCACGCCCTGGACTCCCTGGCCGGGGTGGAACGGGTGTTGGGTGCCGAGCGGCTCATCACGCTAGCGCACAAGGCCGGCGTGGAGACAGCGCAGGCCTCTACAGCGGTCCTGATCACCGGTTCCAGGCTCGGCATGAGCGACATGCACGCGGCTCTGTCCCGCCTACCGATGGGGATGGTGATCGCCGGTGCGCGCATTGACGCCACCCAGCCCATGGAGCTGCGCACCCTGGGCGGTATGCCGGTGGTCAGCGTCCCCTCGCTTGACGAATTCAGCATCGCCATGTGGAAGGCACTGCGATGAACAAAGCCACGAGCTGGGCCGAGGAGGCCCGTATTGAGCGCGAGAAGAAGGCCCACGCCGCCAAAGCCGCCGCCCGCAAGGAGCGCTTTGGTGAGTTGACCACCAGACTGCCCGACGCTGCCGTGGCGGCCGTCCTGCTTATCGCCGCCGCCCTCACGCACGGTCCCGTCTTTGGAGGAGTAGGCGGCTACGTGGCGGTACTGGGTGGCGTGCTGGTGGGAGCGGCGGCTGCGCTGGCTGCCGCAGTGTTTAGGTTGCGCCTGCCAGGCTCGCTACTGCTGGTCTTTGGGTCCTACCTGGGTTTCGGTGGGCTGTTGGCGCTGCCGCAGACCACCACGGCATTCGTGGTGCCCACGCTGCGCACCTTGCAGATGCTGGTGGTGGGTGCAATCACCTCCTGGAAGGACCTGCTCACGGTCCAGCCCCCCGCCGGGGTCTTTGTGGGGCCGACGATCATGCCCTATCTCAGCGGATTGTTGGCCGCCTTCGTGGCACTCACGATCGTCCTGCGTACCGCCCGCGCGCTGTGGTCCCTGCTGCCGGTTGGTGTGTTAGCACTGCTGGGCATCCTGTGGGGGTCGCAGTCCGCTCCGGCCGCGCTGGTGCTGGGCGGCGTGATCGGCGTCGTGGCGGTCTCCTGGGCGGCCGTGCGGGCCTCGCGCAAGCGCCAGCAGGGCAGTGGTGGCGTGGTGGAGTTCGAGGGCACGGGTGCCAGCGCCACCACCCGCCGCCTGGTGGGCGGTGGCGCGATGGTGGCGGCCTCGGCGGCCGCTGCGGTGGCCGCCACCACCGTCCTGTTGGCAGGCGCCCACCGCACCGTGATCCGGGACTACGTGGAACCGCCCCTGGACTTGCGCGAATACCACTCTCCGGTCACCCAGTTCCGCACTCTCAACACGACGGACAAGGACAAGGAGCTGCTGCGAGTCACCGGCCTGCCAGAGGGAGGCCGTCTGCGGCTAGCCACTCTGGACTTCTACGACGGCACGGTGATGCAGATCGGTGGCGGCGCCAGCGGAGCCGGCTTCCGCCACGTGGGCAGCAATTTCACCGACAACCCGCTGCCGGCAGGTGCTACCACCCGGGAAGTGAACGTAGAGATCCTGGGATACAGCGGCAACTGGGTGCCCGGCGGTGGGGAACTGCGCGGCCTGGAGTTCGCCTCCGGCCGAGCCGGTGAACTGGCGGATGCGCTGTTCTACTCAGACCTCCTGGGCACGGCTCTGACCACCACGCGCCTCACGGACGGAGACAGCTACACCGTCACCCAGGTGGTGGACAAGCAGTGGAGCGACGCGGAGCTGAAGGATAAGCCGATCGGCCAGTTCTCCCTGCCGGGGGACAGTGCTGTCCCGGACGTTGTTGCCGAGGTGGCTGCGACCATTACTGCCGAGGCAGAAGGCGGCTTGGGCAAGGTTCGCAAGCTCGAGCAGACCCTGCATTCCGAGGGCTTCTACTCTGACGGTACGGACCAGCTCTCGCTGCCGGGCCACCGGGCTAGCCGTCTTGATGATTTCCTGCAAAACGCGCTAATGATCGGTGACGACGACCAGTACGCAGTGGTCATGGCGCTGATGCTGCGCTCCCAGGGCATCCCCTCGCGTGTTGTGATGGGTTTCTATCCAGAGGAGAGCACGCCCGGCCCAGTCACCTTCACGGGTAAGGACACCCACTTGTGGGTGGAGGTCCCCTTTGAGGGCGCAGGATGGGTGCCCTTTGACCCCACCCCGCCGCGTGACCAGGTCCCGCAGACCGAGGTGCCCAAACCCAAGCCGAACCCGCGCCAGCAGGTGCTGCAGCCGCCGGACCCGGTAGAGGAGCCTGCCGAGCTCCCACCGGACAACCTGGATGACTCAAAGGACGAGGAGCAGGAGAAGGACTCCTGGCTGGCTGGGTTGCTGCAGGTGTTGCTGTGGACGGGAGTGGGCGCCGCTGTGCTCTCCCCGTTCTGGATCCTCCTCCTCATCAAGGCGATGCGTACGCGCCGTCGCCGCCGCAAGGGGAGCGCCGAAAAGCGCACCTCTGCCGCTTGGGACGACGTAGTGGACCGCGCCACCGATCTGGGGATAGTGGTATCCACCAAGGCGACGCGCTACCTGCAGGCGCGTCAACTAGACACCCAGGTGGAGGAACGTCGAAACCGCCGCGCAAACAAGGCGAACAAGGGCGGAAAGAAGAAGGGCGCCACTCAGCGAAACAACCTGGCTGCCCTCACCACGGAAAGCAACTTCCACCGCTACTGCGACCCGCAGAGCGAGATCGCCTCCCTGGCGCTGACTCTGGACGGTGTGGTGTTCGGCGCTCAAAGCGCCGATGACTCCCACGTCACTCAGGCGTGGAACGACCGCAAGAAGGTAATCCGGGAGCTACGCAAGGCCGCTCCCTGGCACCGGCGTGTCATCTCCCCGTTGTCAACCAAGTCGCTGCGTAGCCGGCGCCGCAAGCTGCGTGACCTCATCGCGGCGGGGACCTCACGGTCCAAGCGGCCCAAACAAACCGAACTGGACCCCAGTAACTCATGGCTTGCTGCGGAAGCTGCATCCACCGGAAAGGAGAAGTAATGGCTGAAATGACATCGCCGGGAGGCACCAAGATCGCGGTGGAGGCCCACCTGGACGGCGTAGTGGCTGCTTCGGTCGGTAAACGTGCTGGCGCGCGCTTTCTGGATGGCGTGTTCGTGGGCATCTTTTACATGTTAGGAAGCGTGGTCGGTGGCGCTATGGCTCTTGGCGCCACCGGTCAGAACTCTGGCGACGGCGCAGTAGCTGGCCTTTTCGTTGGTATGTTAATTGGCCTGATATACCCGCTCCTAATGTTGATCGGTTTGGTGCGCGTTGGCGCTAGCCCGGGCATGCAGATGGTGGGTGTGCGGTGGGTTTGCTTCACCGACGCCACCAACCCAGGCGCCAGCGCATTTGGCAAACGCTTTGTGGAGGCACTTGTCTCCGTCGTCACCTTTGGCATCGGTCCCCTCATCATCTGGTTCGCCAGCATGGATGAGCACGGGCGGCACTGGTTTGACCGCTCCAGCAACATCATTGCCATTGACGTCAAGCTTGGCCGCAACCCAATCACCACGTCGGCTCCAGTCGAAGAAGAGAAGAAGGAAGAGGTCCAGCCCTGGAACGCCACGGCCTCAGCGGCCGCAGATCTTCCCGTCATGCCGCCCCCTAATGCCGGGGAGCAGTTCATCCCGAACTTGCCCGCAACCGGCCGGAATGATGCGTTTATTGAGGCCGCCCCTTGGACGAGCCAAGAGAACGGCTACGCGGGATTCTCACCCAACGCAGCCACTTCTGGGAATCAACCGAGCGATTTTGGAGCACAACCCCCTTCTAGGTTTGCTGCGCCTTCGCTATCCCAGCCGGCAGGTCTCCCCGATCCATCTGGCTTGCCGGCCCCCTATGGGGCGCCCTTGCCGGCGACGCCCCCGGCGATTCCTACTGCCGCAGCTGTGCCTAAACAACCCGCCGCAGGGAGCTTTGCGCCGCCGGTAGATTCTTTTACCAGATTCGGGCCGGGGAATCCTGCCTCGTTGGCAGTGGGCGCGCCATCGTCCTCAGTAGAGGAAGCCGGGTTGGATCGCACGATCGCGGCCGTCAAGGTGATGAGGCGTCTTGTCGCAGAAGACGGTTCCTCTGTCACGTTAACTGGGCCAATTGTGGTGGGACGGGCGCCAGTTGCTGGACCCAATCGGCCGGGCACCCGAGAGGTAGCTATGGCGGATCCAGACCGGTCAATCTCCAAGACGCATGCCTTCCTAAACCCCACGGCCGGGGGTGTGGTGGTAGAAGATCTCCACTCCACTAATGGCACCAGCATCATTCCTGCCGGCGGGCTTGAACAGCCCCTTAGCCCGGGAGTCCCAGTGGTGGCTCCTTTCGGCGCAGTGATCAAATGTGGCGACCGGAAACTGGTAGTCCATGAGTCCTGACACAGTCCAAGAAGCCAAGAGCGTCGCCGGCGCTCACCTGCGCGTCAGCTTCGGGGTGCGCAGCGATGTGGGCCGTAAGCGCAAGCTAAACGAAGATGCTTGGGGGGCGGATTTCCCGGCGTACTTTGTGGCGGATGGCATGGGTGGGCATCGCGCGGGTGACGAGGCATCGAAAGCGGTGGTGGAGGGTATGCTCCGTAGCCTTCCTACCGGAGAGTTCGCCACGCCGGGTGAGCTCGCCAGTGCGATAGGGCAAGTGGCTCAAGACCTCTCGCAACTTGGCGCTGGGCCAGGAGCACCTGGCTCAACACTCACGGGAATCGCGTTCTCTGATCATCGCGGGTTGCCGTGCGCTCGGGTGTTCAACATTGGAGATTCTCGGACATACCTTCTGTCTGCCGGCACGTTTTCCCAGGTGACGGTGGACCACTCGGAGGTGCAGGAGCTACTTGACGCTGGAAGCGTCACCGAGGTAGAGGCCAGGGCGCTGCCGCGGCAGAACGTGATCACTCGGGCGTTGGGCGCGGGGTCTGGTCCGAACGTACCGGCGGACTTGTTTGTGGTGCCCGTCCGTGAGGGCGACCGGTGGCTGATGTGTTCCGACGGCCTGTCCGGGGAGGTCACTGACGCGCTCATCGAAACAGTTACGCGGGCCCTGGCCTCCCCGCAGGAAGTTGCTGACGAGCTGGTGTCAATGGCGCTCACGGCCGGGGGCAAGGACAACGTGACCGTGGTGGTGGTGGACGTGCTCGAAGCGTCCCCCCGCTGGTCGGATCAACCCGTAGGGGATGAGGCCGCCTCGGTAGACGACCGGTGCGTGGAAGACACAATCCCTACCCATCGGGAGCGCGACCACACAGTTGATGCGGTTCGGGATTGAGGAGACAGCGATGGTAGTACGGCGGTGGACGGCCGGGGAGAACCCGACGGCGGTGACCCCTCGCGGGGTGTTTGTGCTCGAGGCTGGGATGGAGGAACTGGCCCAGTCCTGCTGGGAGAAGATGAGCCAGGGGGCGGATCTGCAAAAGCTGTTGCAGGACATGGCCAGCTTTTACGCTACAGACCTGTCCGCCCTGCCGTCTTTCGTGGCGATCATCGAGGACGGCACCAGCGCCCACGTTGCGGTGCGTGGCCCGTTCGAGTTGGTGGTGGACACCGCTAAGGGCCCTAACTCCATCACCTCCGGTTCCGTCATCACGTGGGCCGAGCACCGCCTCTCCGACGTCAAGGGCTGGCGCGTATCCGGGATAGTTCCGGCCGACCACGACAAGGACTCCCGGTGGACCATTGAGAGCGGCGTGGTCCCACTAACCACCATCAGCTCCGGTGCGGTAGGCGTGGTTGAGGCCGAGCTCCTCGAGGCTGGCCCGATCGACTTGCCGTTGACCGACCAGGGGGAGCAGGGAGACGACGTTGCCGCCCCTGCCTCCCGTGAGACAGCGGCCGGTGAGAACGCCGGCGGCGTGGATAGGGAAGCCGCTCCCAGCAGCGTTGAGCCCGCGCCCTGCACGCGCAGCACCGACCTGGAAGACGCAGAAGAACTACCGACCCCGGCGGGGGTTGGCGCAGGGGAACCAGCTGAGGGCTCGGGTGAGCCGACCGACGACTCCGCATACAACTTCTTCAAGTCCCTGGGCCTGGGCGTAGCGCAGCATGGCGAGGTTGAGGATAGCCAGGCCGCTAGCGATGCGGACGCGGCTGCTGACACGTTTGCGGAGTACGCCGGCGACCAGAACGGCACGGAATCTGCTAGCGAGGAAACCAGGTTCGACTCCGGCGATACGCGCCTGGAGGAATGGAGTCTCACGCCGATGGAGGCGGCGGACGGCTCGCCCTTCTTGGCCGCTGCGGACGCGGGAGGACAACCGGCTGAGGAAGAGCTCTCCGAATACGACCAACTTTATGAGGCAACCCGAATCAGGCCGGTGGAGGCTGCGGCGGTGCGCGAAGTGCGCGACTCCGACGCGCTGGAGGAGCCCGCGAGCCCAGCTGCTGCCGAACCGGTGAACCGGGTGGAGGTGAACCAGGTTGGCTCGCCCGTACTGCCCGCATCCGTCGCAGCCCCAGCGTCGCACGGATTCCCTCCCCCCACGGAGGGCCAAATGCAACCGCCGCCTGCGCAGCCGCCGGCGATGAGGTTCGGGGGCACCGCGCACGTATACGAGGCACCGGTTTCCCCTCCCCCACCGGCACCGGCGGGAGAATTCTTCATTGACTCCGTTCCGGGAATCTCAACGCCCGCCTCGCCACCATTTGGCGCAGAGAACGCAGGAGTGTCAATCACGCCACCATCGCAGGTAGGCAGCGCTTTGGCTGCCCCGCTGGGGACTGCCGGAGTCGTCGAGGAAGGCGACCACGACGGGCACACCGTGGTTGGGGGCAAGGCAAACCAGTTCCGGGATCTGGCGCGTCAGCTCGCCCAGAGCCAGCAGAGCGCCGCTGCGAGTAGCGGCCCGCTGGTTTTGGCGCTCCTGTGCAACGTCGGCCACCCCAACCCCACCCACGCCTCCTCTTGCCGCAGCTGCGGCGGCCCGCTTTCCACGCAAACCACCAGCGTGCCCCGCCCCGCGCTAGGCCGCCTGGTCTTCTCCACCGGCGAGGTCATCACGCTGGACCGCGATGTGGTGGTGGGGCGCCGCCCCCGCGCCATCGCGGAGCCCGGGCGGCAAGAAGCGCAGATCGTGCCGGTGCCCAGCCCCAAGCAAGAGATCTCCCGCACCCACTGCCAGATCCGGGTGGACGACTGGGAGGTGCGGGTCAAGGACATGGGCTCCAACAACGGCACCTACCTCACCCGCCCTGGCGAGGCCGCCCTGCGTCTAAGCGACAAGACCCCGATGATCCTGCAGGTGGGCGACCGCCTGGATCTGGGCGAAGGAATCAGCATCAGGATGGAGGCGTAAATGGCATCCACACGGCCCGAGCCGCCCGTAATCCCCAACGCCGAGTACAGGAAACACCTGGGCAGCGGCGGATTTGCAGACGTTTTCCTTTATGCGCAGCGCATGCCCCGCCGCGACGTGGCGGTAAAGGTCCTCAAGCGCAACATCACGGCGGAACAAAGCGCCTCCTTCGAGGCGGAAGCCAACCTGATGGCGGAGGTGTCCCACCACCCCTCCATCGTCTCCGTGTTCTCCGCCAACGTCACAGACGACGGGCGCTCCTACCTGGTAATGGAGTACTGTCCGCCGCCGCACCTGGGCCGCAGAGCCAAGGAACGCACCTACTCCGTGCCGCAGGTGCTGGAGATCGGTATCCGCATTGCGGGCGCGGTGGAGACCCTGCACCGGCGCGGCATTCTGCACCGGGACATCAAGCCGGCCAACATTCTGCTCACCCAGTTTGACCACCCGGTCCTCACCGACTTTGGCATCGCCGTTTCCACCGCCGACGGCACCGATAGCGAGTCGGGCTTCTCCATCCCCTGGGCGCCGCCGGAGCAACAGACCGGGGCGGGCCCCTTTGGACCTTCGCTGGACGTCTACTCCCTGGCAGCTACCCTGCACACCGTCCTGACCGGACACTCACCGTTTGAGGTGCCAGGCGGAGACAATCGCGAATTCGCGCTCATCAACCGGGTCCTGAGTGCCCCGGTGCCCCCCACCGGACGCCCGGATGTACCCCAGGAACTCGAACGCATCCTGGCCATCGCGATGGCCAAGGACCCGACCCAGCGCTACCGCAGCGTCTACGAGTTCGCATTAGCCCTGCAGCAGGTACAGGTGAACCTGCACCAAACCCCCACCCCCATTGAGGTGGAGGAAACCGGGAACGCGCCCGTAGTGGACGACGGGGACGATTCCGACCGCACGGCCGCCGCGCCCATCACGGTCATAGACCCGATGGCAGCTCCCGCCGGCCAGGCCGCCACGCGAGGCGGTGGCGGATCGGCGGTGGCGCCGGCGGCAACGTCGTCCAACTGGGGACAAACGGGGGGCGGTTCCTGGCAGGCACCCACCCAGTCCGCTGTCCCGGCCAAGCCGTTTGGGCTCACCCCGCCGTCCCACACCCAGCCGGATGACCGGACCCGCACCGCAGCGGGCGAGGTAGACGAGGCAACACGCATGGCGGGCGGGGTCAGTGTTGTCCCCACGACGTTTGAAATTGAGGCCACCAGGGGAACCCCGGCACAGCAGATGCCCCAGGCGGAGGAGAATGCGACGCCCACCCAGGCAGGGGCCGCCAAGCAAAAGAGCGCCAGCCTTGCCTCCCGCCTAGCGGTTGCTGCGGTCTCCTTGGCGGCGGTGGCGGGCATCGCGTTCGGCGTCTGGAGCTTCCTGCGCGGTGAAGGTGCCACCGAGAAGCCCGCCGACCAGACCACCCAAGACGCTCCAGCCGACCTGCCGGTGGACCAAGAGGTGAAAATGGTCGAGGGCCTGGAGGGCAAATACGCCGACGGCAAGGTCACCTTCACCTGGAAGGAGTACGCCCCCGGCGCCTCCTACCTCTACCGGATTGTGGACCCGTTGGGTGACCAGGAGGTGCGACCCACCAAGGACACTTCCGTCACAGTAGACCCGATCCCCGGACGCACCTGCCTGGAAGTGGTGGTGCGCGCCGACGACGGCACCAGCACCGAGCCCGTCATCGCATGCGTGGAGAACCCATGAACCAGGAACGGCAGGTAAGTGGCAGCGGAGCGAACGGGGCGGCAGCGTCGATGGGGGCGGCCTCCGCAGCGACGTCGGCCAACCAGCGCCCTGAGGAGAGCTTGGCGCGCGTCTTGTACTGCGGCGAGGAGTACAACGTTGCCACCGGGCAGGATTTTGTTATTGGCCGCGAGGCGGACTTGTCTATTGACGACAACCCCTACCTGCACCGACGGTTCCTGCTCCTGTCGTTCAGCGACGGGCTGTGGTGGATCGAGAACATCGGCTCCCGTCTGGCCGCGACCGTGGCCGACGCCACGGGGATGCTGCAAGCCTGGGTGGGGCCCGGGGCGCGCCTACCGCTGGTATTCGACGCGGTCACGGTGGTGTTCTCTGCCGGCTCGACCACGTACGAATTCGACATCGAGATAAACAACGCCAGCTACCGGCGCACCGAACTGGCAGTGCATACGGGCGGGGAGAAAACAGTCGGGGAGGTCTCCTTTACGCCGACGCAGTACCTGCTCATCTTGGCGCTGGCCGAGCCGTGCCTGCTGCGCGCGGGGGCCGGATCCACGGATATTCCGCGCAGCGCGGAGGCAGCCAAGCGGCTGGGGTGGGCCATCACCCGCTTCAACCGCAAGCTGGACAACGTGGCGGACAAGCTAGACCGCATGGGGGTGGCCGGTATGCGTGGGGGTGCAGCAGGGCATGCCACCTACCGCCGGGCCCGGCTTGTCGAGTACGCGATCGCCTCCCGGCTGGTGCGACGCGAAGACCTGTACCTACTGGACGAGGAACACAGACGTAACACCTAACGGCTGCGGCGCTAAGGACGGAGCGGGGCCGAACGGGGCGCTTGGTGGGAACTGGTGGCGTGAGCACTGGTTCGGGGCACTGACTAGAGAGATGGAAAGGATGATCAATGAGGATCAAGCTGACACTGCGGGGCAGGGGGCCGGCAGACATCGACTTGGTGGTTACAGCTGACTCCACCGCCACGGTCGGTGACATCGCGGCCACCCTGGCCACTGCGGGCCCCGAGGGGGCGGCGCCCGCCATAAGCCCGGAGAGCGTTACGTTGCGACTACTTGACCACGTGGGGGGGCGGGTCACCTCAGTCTTGTCCTCGACCTCCTATGTGACTGAGACGCCGTTGAGATCCGGTGCACTCGTGGACATCGTCAGAGCCGATCAGGCCACCGGCGGGGGAGCGCCTGCCGCCGAGTTGCGTGTCCTTTCCGGCCCCGACAAGGGCAAGCGCATCAACCTGCCCTTCGGCGCAACCATCATCGGGCGGGCCTCAACCTGCGGTGGAACGATCAACGACCCGATGGTTTCCAAACAGCACGCCCGCATCACCGTCGGGACGAACATTGAAATCACCGATTTAAACTCGGCCAACGGCGTTGTTGTAAACGAGCAAAGAATTGAGCGAGCGCGGCTGCGCCAAGGCGAAATCGTCAACCTCGGTTCCAGCGCGATCCAAGTAGTTCAGCTGCGGCAACCCGAATCCGTCAACGGCGATTCCACCGACATCGAGTTCGTGCGTCCACCCCAGGTGCTAGACCACGTTGATCCGAAGAAATTCAAGCTGCCTCAGGCCCCCGAGCGCCCCCAGCCTCAACGCTTCCCCGTCGTTGCAATGGTCCTGCCCTTGATCATGGGCGCCGTCATGTACGCAATCACCAAGCAGCTCTATTCCGTCATCTTTGTTGCCCTCAGTCCGCTGATGATGATTGGTGCTTGGTGGGATCAAAAGCACCAGGCCAAGAAGGCCATGAAGGAAGCGCGCAAGAGCTTTGACGAGTCAATGGCAATGACTCGAAAGTCCCTCCAAGCGCAGCACGACCGCGACCGAGAAGCCCGGCACAGTCAGTTCCCGCCTGTTACCCAGATGATCGGTGGTGCGATCAGACGAGATGGCGCCCTGTGGCTGCGCCGCCCTGAGCACCCCGAATTCCTCAAGCTTCGTCTTGGCATCGGAACAGCGCGCGCGGCCGTCATTTTTGATGAGAACGAAAACCTCAAGGGCCTGCCCGACTGCGTCGAGGCCGTCCAGGCACTCCGCCAAGAATTCACCTTCATTCACGAGGTTCCGGTCGTTGCCGATCTGAGGGGGGAAGGCAACCTTGGACTCTTTGGTGAGCGCAGTTGGTTAGAACAAGCTCAAGCCGCAGTCACCGCCCAGATCGCTACCCAATACTCCCCAGCTGAAGTTGTTCTCGCCTGCCTCACCAGCCCCAACCAGGCCGCTGGCTGGAAGTGGGTCGAATGGCTTCCTCACGTCACCTCCCCGCACTCTCCGCTCGGTAAAACTAGCCACCTAAGTGCCGACCAAAAGTCCGGAATCAAGCTGCTCGAAGCTCTGGAAGGTTTACTCGAGGAACGACGCGGCAAAGAGGTCAAGAAGGACGCGGGAGTCAATCGCAGCCCCCGCTCGGCAGCCGCTGCTCGTCCCGACACCTCCAAGAGCGGGGCCCTTCCAGCCGTCATCGTCATGGTCGACGGCACCGACGTTGATCGCGCCCGCCTCAACCGACTGATAGAAAACGGGCCGGACTACGGCATCCACTTCATTTGGTCCGGCGAACAATTTGAGCAAATCCCAGCCGCATGCCGCTCGTTCGTGGCGGTGTCGGGACAAGAAGTGGCGGTAGGGGACGTCGTCGGTTCCCAAATCCTTCAACCCGTCAAAGTCGACTTGGTGTCCCAAGACGAAGTGGTGCGAATGGCGCGGTCACTCTCCCCGGTCATCGATGCCGGTGTGCCTGTCAATGACGACTCTGACCTCCCCGGTTCGATCTCCTTTGTCGCTCTCACCGGTAAGGAGCTGGCTGACAACCCCGAGGCTGCGGTGGAGCACTGGCGAGGAACCGGTTCGATCATCGACCGCTCTCCCGGTGCGGAACCCGTACCAGGGCCCGCGATTGCTTTGCGCGCCCTTATTGGTCAAGGCGGCACCGGTCCGATGCACCTAGATCTGCGCACCCAAGGCCCCCACGCTCTCGTGGGCGGAACCACCGGTGCCGGTAAGTCAGAGTTCCTGCAAGCCTGGGTGCTCGGCATGGCCCAAGCCGTTTCCCCCGACCGTCTCACCTTCCTTTTCGTTGATTACAAGGGCGGTAGCGCCTTTGCGGCCTGTACCCAGTTGCCCCACTTTGTTGGACTCGTTACCGACCTTTCGCCCTATCTTGTGCGCCGCGCGCTAACCTCTTTGCGAGCCGAACTGCACTACCGCGAACACTTGCTGAATGAGAAGGGCGCCAAGGACCTGGTGACTCTGGAAAAGCGCGGTGATCCCGACTGCCCACCCTCGCTGGTGATTGTGGTGGATGAGTTCGCTGCCCTGGTCGGTGAAGTGCCCGAGTTCGTTGACGGCGTCGTTGACGTCGCGCAACGCGGTCGTTCGCTGGGCTTGCACCTGATTCTTGCCACCCAACGCCCCGCTGGTGTCATCAAGGACAACCTGCGGGCCAACACCAACTTGCGCGTCGCCTTGCGCATGGCAGACGTCGAAGACTCCAAGGACGTGCTTGGTCACGAGATGGCCGCTCACTTCCCGCAAGGCTCGCCCGGCCGTGGCGCGGCCAAGACCGGCCCTGGTCGCATTGCCACGTTCCAGTCCGCCTACCCCGGCGCGAAGACCACGGAGGAGGCCAAAGCGGTCGAGGTGGACGTCGAGGAATTGGGCTTTGGTGAACCCAAGGTTTGGCACACCCCGGCCTTGCCGAAGCCGAGCGACGAGATCGACACCGACATCGAACGCGTGGTTTCCACTTTGCGCAACGCCGCCGAACTCGCTGGCATCCCGGTTCCGCGCAAACCGTGGCTACCCGACCTGGCGCCAACGTACAACATCGCCAAGCTTTTGCAGCGCCGCGATTCTGAGCTGATTCTGGGCGTGATCGACGTGCCCGAAAAGCAGGCGCAGGTGCCCGAGTACTTCTTGCCAGATAAGGAAGGCAACATCGCTTACTACGGCGCATCTGGTGCTGGAAAGACCAGCGCTCTGCGGTCGCTTGCCGTCGCTGCAGCTATTACCCCGCGCAGTGGCCCCGTTCATGTTTACGGTCTCGACTTTGCCGGCGGTGGCCTGGACATGATCAAGGTGATGCAACACGTCGGTGACGTGGTCAACGGCGATGACGAAGAACGGGTCATCCGCCTCATCAACATGTTGGCAGGCATCGTCAATGAGCGTTCGGCCCGGTACTCCGCTGTTCACGCTGGCGACATCACCGCCTACCGGCGCATCAGCGGCAACGAGCAAGAGCCCCGCATGCTGCTGCTGGTAGATGGTATTGGCGCATTTTCTGCTACCTATCAAGGAACGCCCCGACTCGACAGAACGTGGATGGCCTTCCAGCAGATACTTCTAGATGGACGTGCAGTGGGAGTACACGTGGCAGTCACATCAGACCGCGCCCAGTCGGTTCCAAACGCGATTGCTTCCAACTTCCAACGCAAGGTAGTGCTCCGCTTGACTGACCCCGATGGGTACTACGACTTTGGTTTGCCAAGAGACGTTCTGGACTCCACCAGCCTCCCCGGGCGGGCCATGCAAGTTGGGCGGCCGGACCTGATGCAGCTAGCAATCTTGGGAGACAACGTTAACGCTCTAGCTCAGGCTCGAGAGATGGAGAACCTCTCGAAGAGTTCCGTCTTGAGAAATCGTGTTAAGCCAAAGCAGATCGGTAGTTTGCCCTTCGACATTGATGGGGATGACGTGCCGAAGACCATTGAGGGCCTTCCAGTGATTGGCGTCGACAGCGAGACCTTGGCACCGCTGACCTTCAAACCAACCGGCACGCTCACTGTCGGAGGCGCGCCTCAAACAGGCCGCACGACCACCCTCAAGTGGCTCTTCGCAAGTCTTAAAGAAACGTATCCGCGCGCGACGTTCTTGCACGCTGCCAACGGGCGCTCGGAACTCGCGAACATGCCCGGGTGGTTTGCTAAAGCGCGGGGCGCTGACCAGATTGCAGAAATGCTCAACAGTGTGCAAGACCGTTGGGAAGTGGAAGCGGGAGAAGACGCGCCCGACGTGATCCTGATCGTCGAATCAATCGGAGCGTATGCGTACGGGACAGCAGATGATCCTCTGCAAAACGCTATTCGAAAGGCAAAAGCCAACGGACACCTGGTCATCGCTGAAGGAGATTTAACCAGTTTCCAGCAGGGAGGTAGCCTTTCAAGCGCAATGCGTGGAGGACGTTGCGGCCTTGCTTTGACGCCTGAAATTGGAGACGGTGACACGGCTACTGGTGTTTCGTTGCCCGCAGCAATCAAACAAGATCGCGTGCCCGGACGTGGATTCTTTACCCAAGCTGGGAAGATCTGGAAGGTGCAAGTGCCGCGGGTATAAGACAAATGAGACGACAAGTGAAAATCATTGAAGTTGCAACGAGCATGGGTAATGCTCCCCATTGAATCAGGGGAGCAGCCCAAATAGATTTGAACCGAACCGTTGAGGAAGGAATCCTCAAATCAAACACCGGAAAGGGGACTCATCATGGCGAACATGATCGGTATGAATGTCGAAGAAGTTCGCGCTCTTGCGGGGACTTTTGAGCAGAAGGCGGGTGAACTCGACAACATTATCAGCACTGTCGAAAGCAAGTTGGGTGCTACCACCTGGGTTGGTAAGGATGCCGACCAGTTCCGCAATGACTGGAACTCTCGCTTGAAGCCGGATCTCAAGCGGGCCGCAGAAGAGCTTCGCAAGGCCGCAGGAACCGCTAAGACCAACGCAACCGCGCAGGAAAACACGTCGAACACTCTGTGATCGCCATGCGTGGGGGGCGGAAGCCCCCCACGTCCATTTAAAATTACACAGGGCTGTAAAATGGGAATGATAGGCGCTAATACCGCGGAGCTTCTTGAGCTCAGTAAATTGTTTCAAGAAAAGTCCAAGCAAATTCAGAATGCAATCATACCTGCAATTGATCGCCAACTACGCTCGTCTTCATGGAAAGGCAACAATGCCGACGCCTTTAGGCGTGAATGGGAAGGGCGATTAAAAGCAAGATTGCGCGGTGTTTCAACTACTCTAAGCGAAGAAGGAACAACGCTTAAGAAAAATGCAGATCGACAAGAAGAAACCTCCGCTGCGGGAGCGCAGGGAGTTGCCGTTAGCGCAAAGGGGACAAAGAGCATAGGCTTCTGTCCTGTACCACAGGCTCCCACGTATGGCACATCCGATGAGCTTGCTCAAAACGGAGCGTCTGACACGATCTCCGGCATGGATAAGGGCGCGGACGGATTGGCAAAAAGTACCCCACTATTTCTTAAAAGTAAAGGTGTAATTCGTTACGCGCCACGGGGTAGAGACGGTCGTTTTGTCCCCCATAATTACCGTGCACTCAATTTTAAGAGCCATCAAGAGATAAAAAACTATGTACCTAATCCAGGAGAAGCGAATAAGGCCCGTCTTGGGCAAGGCAAAACGTTTGCACGTGGAATGAAAATAGTCTCGCGCAGTGCACAAGTTGCCGGTACGATCATAGACTTCCACGAGCAGTACAGTTACGACTCGCATAAGTACCCAGGAATGTCCGAAACGGACAAGGTGGTTCGTGCAAGCGGGTATGCGGGTACGAAGTTGGCAACAGGTGCAGGCGGCGCTGCAACAGGAGCAGTAGCTGGTGCACTTTTCGGTAGCGCAGTTCCTATTATTGGAACTGGCGCCGGAGCGATTATTGGTGGAATAGCAGGGGGTTTGCTCGGCGAAAAGATTGGTGAAGGAGTCTTCAAATTTTGGATCCACTAGTGCGGAATGAGACGCAAATGTGCAGTTTTGAAATTTGCGGTATCAAATTTGAATTTGACAAGAGCTTCCGCCAGGTAGATATGCTTAATAAGATAGGCAAGGGCAAAGCCGATCCAAGGCGGGCGGTGCTTGAGCAAACCTTGGACGGTGTAAGCTCGTCGGTTTACGTCTCAATTGAGTCCCTCCAGGAAAAAGAACTTGCGTCATGGTTCTTCGAAGGTATGCGCAAGTTTATGCGTGATCTTGATATGCCTGTCGTCGTCAGTGTAGTTGAACTGGAAACACCATACATGCGGGGATGGGCATTTCTGCTGACGTATCTCGTCGAGGGGCAGTCGGTCTCCCATTTGCAAGCAGCTCTATCAAGTTCCGGGCATGTGGTAAACATGTTTTTTATTGCAGGCAGCGATTCGTTCAATGCAGTAGCTAATTCGTGGTTTGACTCACTTGCTGGCATTAAGTGTGTTAACTCTTAGGGTTATTATGTTTTTCGAATGTAAACTTTCAAATCGTGATTTGCTGGTATTGAACTCGTTGATTTTCGGATTCGAGTTGGAAGAATCAGAAGTTGTCGGATTGGATGCATCCCTCCTGAAATTGAATGATTTTGGACTTTGTGATGGTGAGCAATTGTCGCCTTTGGGCGTGAGGGTCAAGGAGTTCTTTGAATCTAGCCCCCAGACGCTGACAGTTCGGTCTGTGCAAAACAATGATGTGAAATTGTTCAGGCTTGACTATTCCTCAGATATGGGTTTCGTGCAATCTCCGTTGACGCCAACGGAGTTCGTAGTTAGTTTTGGAACGCTCGGGCATGGAGTGCAGCGGCTTGCTAAGTATTTGTTTCCCGTACCTTCTAGCGCTTGTGCGGAAGATGCTATTGAAGTGCCCGGTAGTTTTCTTGACGCGATTCGTTCCTTCGACAGTGAGTTTCTCCAAACCTACCTGAACTCTGTATATGGAAATACTGACGACGATTCCACTGAGCCCCACGGTTGGCGGCTTGACCTCTTGGCAATTCAGGATGCTGGCGGAGCGTTCGCCTCTTCTGCTGGACTATTGAGCTTGTTAACTAGTGGTAATTGCGTACGTTTGCTTACGGTGGACGACAAGGGAACCGGTCGATTCTTGAACACTGATGGTATTGGTGTTTGGCTTAACGTGACATCGTTGTTATTCGGATAGTGTTGCCAATTGGTACGACAGCGAATCGACGTATGGCAATTTCCTCCGAAGCGTGTTCCTATGGTCAGGTTTCGCGAATACTTCGCAGAGTCTCTACATACTTCGGCGCGTTGGCGGCGTCCGTGGCCGCGATAATCTCACCCCGTCTTGCCGCGACGTAGGCCACCAGGTCTTTCGGCGGTACGCACCTCTAGAGCCTGCCACCTAATTAATGACCCAATCGCGAATGCATATCCGCAGAAAATCAACGAAAACTGGCACCAAAACTACGAAAAGCCAACGTACCTTCAGGAGTCAGGTTTAAGGGCTCTTCCGCTTTCAAGGGTGTAGTTGGGGTTCGAATCCGCCTGCTTCGAGCAGCCTGCGGGTGATGGTTGGCTAGGTTGCGAAAGCCCAGCGCGATGCCGCGTAGGTGTTCCAGGCGTCCGTTGAGTGCTCCGGTGGGGCCGTTGCTGGTCCTGGAATGGTCAAAATAGGCCAGGGTGTCAGTTTAGTCCCGCATAGTGTGTCCCGCGTCAAGTATTTGGCAGGATTTTTCTTGTTCAAAGGTGGGGATGGTCGTGGAGGCTCGGCCGAGGTGGACATCCAGGCGGCGGTTGACAGCGGCCGGGCTGAGACGGATCGCGCGGCGAGGGGGCGTGCCAGGGCGGCTCGGTCGTTGGGCCCAACAAGCCGAGGATAAGTGCGGCGTGGGCCCTGCTTTGCCGCCGCCGACGCCCCGCATCTCCTTCTGTGTGAGGATGCACCGTTTTTTCTGACTAG
>JAUMWR010000017.1:14529-41557 GCA_030529545.1 Buchananella hordeovulneris | reverse complement strand
AAACACGCGAAGCCATGAGCAAGCTCAAAGTAAACAAGCTCACCATCATCGGCGGAGTAACGACCCTGCCTGATGGAACCGCAACTGGGCAATTCTGCGCGTAAAGCGCCAACTGTGGGGCCAGGAAGCGTCGCTTCCTGGCCCCACTCCGCTTCACAGCACCTAGCCAAACAGTGCCCGCTTCGCCCGTGTGCGGGCAGTGACTTGGCTAGCCGCCGCTCCGCTGACCGCCCCGAAACTAACTGGGAGGCCGGCGGAGCGTCGTCCAATCAGAGCATGTCCACCGGGCCGGCGCCCTCACGCACCACCACGGGGGTGCCATCCAGCAGCTCGATCACGGTGGTCGGGGCGGTGGACTCGACCGGTCCCTCGACGACGGCGTCCACCAGGTGGCCGATCTCGTCGCGCACCACCCAGCCCTCGCTCAGCGGCTCCTCGTGGCCCGGCAGGAGCAGGGTGGAGGAGAGCACGGGCTCGCCCAGGGTGGCAATGATCGCCTGGGTAATCTTGTGGTCGGGGATGCGGATACCCAGCGTGTGCTTCTTCGGGTTCAGACTCATGCGGGGCACCTCCTTGGTGCCCACCAGGATGAACGTGTACGGGCCCGGGGTGAGGGACTTGATCAGGCGGAACTCGCTGTTGCCCACGATCACGAACGGCCCCA
Organism: Buchananella hordeovulneris; assembly: GCA_030529545.1. Classification (GTDB taxonomy): domain Bacteria; phylum Actinomycetota; class Actinomycetes; order Actinomycetales; family Actinomycetaceae; genus Buchananella; species Buchananella hordeovulneris_A. The sequence continues at coordinate 40,893 of JAUMWR010000017.1, read as the reverse complement.
CCTGCGCAAAGGACTGCGCCACCAGGGTGAAGTTGTGCTTGTCGCCCAGCTGGCGGATCTGGCGGATGCGGTCCAGGCCCTCCTTGTTGCCCATGGTGCAGGCCAGGGCGTAGCCGGAGTCTGTGGGGTAGGCGATCAGACCGCCCCGGCGCAGGGTGTCCACCACCTTGTCCACTAGTCGGGTTTGCGGGTTCTCGGGGTGAATCTCGATGTATGCGCTCATAAAACCATTGTGGCCCCCGCCGGGTGGCGGGGGCCACAATTTGGGCGGTTTGTTAATCCGCTCCGGGCTGAAGGTCAGGCCTTAGCTTCCTTACTCCTCGCTCTTGGGCTTGGCGTCGACGCCAGCCTCCTTGCGCTGCTGGGCCGTGATCGGGGCTGGGGCCTGAGTCAGCGGGTCAAAGCCACCACCGGACTTGGGGAAGGCGATGACGTCGCGGATGGACTCAGACTTGGTCAGCAGGGAGACGATGCGGTCCCAACCGAAGGCGATACCGCCGTGCGGCGGGGCGCCGTACTTGAAGGCGTCCAGCAGGAAGCCGAACTTCTCCTGAGCCTCCGCCGGGCCGATGCCCATGACGTTGAAGACACGCTCCTGCACGTCGCGGCGGTGGATACGGATGGAGCCACCACCGATCTCGTTGCCGTTGCAGACGATGTCGTAGGCGTAGGCCAGGGCCTCGCCCGGGTTCTCCTCGAAGTTGTCGATCCACTCCGGGGTCGGGGAGGTGAAGGCGTGGTGGACGGCGGTCCAGGCGGAGGAGCCCAGGTCCACGTCGTCGTCCTGGCCGGAGGGCTTGAACAGCGGCGCGTCCACAACCCACACGAAGGACCAGGCGTCCTCGTCAATCAGGCCGGTGCGCTTGCCGATCTCCAGGCGGGCCGCCCCCAGCAGGGCGCGGGCGGCGTCCACCTCGCCGGCGGCGAAGAAGATGCAGTCGCCCGGCTTGGCGCCGGTGGCAGCGGCCAGGCCCTCACGCTCGGCGTCGGTGATGTTCTTGGCCACCGGGCCGCCCAGGGTGCCGTCCTCACCGATGGTGACGTAGGCCAGGCCCTTAGCCCCGCGCTGCTTGGCCCACTCCTGCCAGGCGTCGAAGGTGCGGCGCGGCTGGGAGGCGCCCCCGGGCATGACCACGGCGCCCACGTGGGCGGACTGGAACACGCGGAACGGGGTGTCCTGGAAGTATTCGGTCAGGTCCACCAGCTCCAGGCCAAAGCGCAGGTCCGGCTTGTCGGTGCCGTACTTCTCCATCGCGTGCCGGTAGGTCATGCGCGGGATGTCGCCGATCTCAACGTCGATCAGCTTCCACACGGCGCGCAGCACGTCCTCGGCAACGGCGATGACGTCGTCCTGCTCCACGAAGGACATCTCGATGTCCAGCTGGGTGAACTCGGGCTGACGGTCGGCGCGGAAGTCCTCGTCGCGGTAGCAACGGGCAATCTGGTAGTAGCGCTCCATGCCGGCCACCATGAGCAGCTGCTTGAAGAGCTGCGGGGACTGCGGCAGGGCGTACCAGGAGCCCGGGGACAGGCGCGCGGGCACCAGGAAGTCGCGGGCACCCTCCGGGGTGGAGCGGGTCAGGGTCGGGGTCTCGATCTCGACGAACTTGTGGGAGTCGAGCACCGCGCGGGCGGCCTTGGACACGTCGGAGCGCAGGCGGATGGCGCGCTGCGGGGCGGCGCGGCGCAGGTCCAGGTAGCGGTAGCGCAGGCGGGCCTCCTCGCCAACGGCGCCGGCGTCCTCGGCGTGGATGGACACCTGGAAGGGCAGCGGGGCGGCCGGGTTAAGGACCTCAACATCGCTGGCGACGACCTCGATCTCGCCGGAAGGCAGGTTCGCGTTCGCGTTGCCCTCGGGGCGCAGGCGCACCTCGCCGGTCACCTTCAGCACGTACTCGGCGCGCAGGTCGTGGGCCACCTCCTCCCGGATGACCACCTGGGCGATGCCGGAGGCGTCGCGCAGATCGATGAAGGCCACTCCACCGTGGTCGCGGCGGCGGTCAACCCAACCAGCCAGGGTTACAGTGGTGCCGGCGTCGGAGGCGCGCAGTAGTCCTGCGTCGTGAGTGCGAAGCATGTCTTCCTTCTTTCTGCTGCCCGCGAGACGAGCGGGAGCACGCCAAGTCTAGTGCTCGCCCGCCCCGCTCCTGCCCGCTGCGCGTGTGAAGTGTCACCGCCGGCCTCCAGGTTTGCTTCAGGCCCAGCCGATAGGGTGGGTTAGTTAACGCTTTGCGCGCCACTTTCTTTGAGGATTCCCGAATGCCTAACCAAGACCCCAGGGACGAGTTTGCCCTGACCTCCACCGCCGACGGCCTGTTTGTGTCCGAGGCAGATTTCGAGGGCACCGCTCCCGCGGGCAATGAGGTGGACGACGCTGCCGCCCACCCCTGCGCTACCAAGGCCGACCACGCTTTGGCCGACGCCACCTCCGACGCCGCCCCCGCCGACGCCGAGCGGGCGGAGCACGACGTTTACGAGGACGAGGACAGCGAGCAGGACCTCTCTGACAACGGGGACGAGAACGGCGACGAGGAGGCAGTGCAGGAAGAGGCTGCCCCCGCCGGCCCGACCTTTGCCAATCTGGGCCTGCCGCAGGAGATCCTGGACGCGGTAACGGACCTCGGCTTTGTGCACCCCACCCCGATCCAGGCGCAGGCGATCCCGCCGCTGCTGGCCGGCCGCGACGTGGTTGGCGTGGCCCAGACCGGCACCGGTAAGACCGCCGCCTTCGGTCTGCCGCTGCTGGCCGACCTCACCGGCGACAAGGCTGTCGAGGCGATCGTGCTGGCCCCCACCCGCGAGCTGGCCCTGCAGACCGCAGACGCCCTGGAGTCCTTCGCGGCCACGCTGCCCACCGCGCGCGTGCTGGCCGTCTACGGTGGTTCCTCCTACGAGCCGCAGCTGCGCGGCCTGCGCGCCGGCGCCAACGTCGTGGTGGGCACCCCCGGCCGCGTGATCGACCTGATCGAACGCGGCGCCCTCAACCTTGACTCGGTGAAGTTCCTGGTGCTGGACGAGGCCGACGAGATGCTGCGCATGGGCTTTGCCGAAGACGTGGAGACCATCGCCTCCGGTATCCCGGCGGGCCGCCGCACCGCGCTGTTCAGCGCCACCATGCCCCCAGCCATCAAGAAGATTGCCGACACCCACCTCACCGACCCCGTGCGCGTGACCGTGGCCCGCCAGTCCTCCACCGTCTCCACCGTGGAGCAGGAGTACGCGGTGGTGCCCTTCCGCCACAAGGTGGGCGCGCTCTCCCGCGTGCTGGCCACCTCCAACGCCCGCGCCGCGATCGTGTTCGTGCGCACCAAGTCCGCCGCCGAGGAGGTGGCACTCGAGCTGGGCGCGCGCGGCGTGACCGCCGCCGCCATCTCCGGTGACGTGCCGCAGCGCGAGCGCGAGCGCATCGTGGAGCGCCTGCGCGAGGGCACCTTGAAGGTGCTCGTGGCCACCGACGTCGCCGCCCGCGGCCTGGACGTCGAGCGCCTGGACCTGGTGGTCAACTTCGACGTGCCGCGCGAGGCCGAGGCCTACGTGCACCGCACCGGCCGCGCCGGCCGCACCGGCCGCGCCCTGACCTTCCTCACCCCGAAGGAGAAGTCCCGCCTGCGCCAGATCGAGCGCCTGACGGGCACCGAGCTGACCGAGATCGCGCTGCCCACGCCGCGCGACGTATCCCTGCACCGCGCCGGCGAGCTGCTGGGCCGTCTGCAAGCGCGCGCCGCCAAAGGCCGCCTGGACATCTACCGCGAGGCGATCGCCGACCTGCTGGCCGGCAACATTGCTCTGGCCGACGTTCCCGCCGGCCAGAGCGAGGACGCGCCCGCCCCCGCGCCTATGGAACTGGCCGAGGCCGCTGCGGCCCTGCTAGCCCTGGCCATTGGCGACGAGGGACCGGAGCGCACCGAAAAGGAAGACAAGCGCCGCACCCGCAAGGAAGAGGAGGTGGACGAGGACGGCGAGTTCATCGGGGCCCGCTTCGAGCCGGGCCGCGATTCCCTGCGCTCTACCCGCTCCGCCGCCGAGCGCGGTGGCCGCCGCTCCCGCCTGGCCACCCGCTACCGCGTGGAGGTGGGCCACAAGGACAAAGCCGCCCCGGGCGCGATCGTGGGTGCCATCACCGGCGAGACCGGCCTGTCCGGCTCCGACGTGGGCAAGATCGACATCTTCCCCTCCTTCTCCCTGGTGGAGATCTCCGCCGACCTCTCCCCCGAGGCGCGCCGCCGCCTGCACAAGGCGGTCGTGGCCGGCCGGCAGCTGCGCTTGCGCGAGGACGACGGCCCGCGCGGCGGCCGGGGCTTTGGGCGCGGCTTCGACAAGTCCGATCGCTTCGAGCGCGGTGAAAGGCCGGAGCGTTTCGACAAGTCCGACCGTTTCGACCAGTCCGATCGCTTTGAGAAGGTCGAGCGGGGCGAGCGCGGTTTTGACCGCACCGAAAGGCCGGAGCGTTTCGAGCGCAAGGATCGCGGCGAGCGCTTTGCGCGTGACGAGCGGGCGGATTACGACGGCAACCTCGAGCAACGTCGGGCCAAAAAGTTCGAGGGCGTCAAGCGCTTCGACCGCGCCGATCGCGCCGGTCGGTTTGACCGCCCCGCCCGCGGCAAGCGTGGTGAGCGCTTTGAGGGCGGCGGCCGTTTCGACAAGTCCGAGCGCTACGACCGTGGCGAGCGTAGTGAGCGCTTTGAGCGCGGCGAGCGCGGGGATCGTTTTGAGCGCGGCGAGCGCGGTTTTGAGGGCCGCAAGGCCCGCTCCTTCGAGCGTTCCTTTGAGCACGGCGCCCGCAAGAGCCAGACTCGCGGCTTTGGCGGTCGTGACGAGCGCGGTTTCAAGGGGCGCAGCCCCAAGAAGCGCGGCTACTGATCCTGCCCGCTAAACCCGCAACGTCGAGCCCGGCCCAGTGCCGGGTTTCGCGTTTCTTGGGGGCAGCTCGCGCCCTAGCGGGCGCCGCCCAGGGTGTCGGCGAGCTGGGTGCCGGCCGCAGCTAGCTCGGCGCGGTAGCGCACGTAGGGCTCTAGGCGGCCACCCACCTGCTTGGTGACCAGGTTGCCCAGGTCCGCCTGGACGCGCTGGGCCACCACCTTGCCGTGGCGCTTGGCGCCCACGCCGGCGGCCAGGGCGCCGCAGCCCAGCGAGATGGCCAGCAGCACCGCCGCCGCGCCCAGCAGCAGGGTGGGAGTGGGCAGGTCGCCCAGCCAGGTGCCCGGTGCGAGCGCGCCGCCCAGGCCCAGCAGGTGCAGCGGTGCCTTCACCAGCGGCCAGCCGGCCGCCTGGGAGAGGGCCAGCGCCACGAACCACACCAGCGCGGCCGCCAGCAGCAGGCCGCCCAGGGTGGACAGGGCCCCCAGGGCCGCCCACCACTTGCGCTGGGCCGGGGCCAGGCTCGCCCCGCGCAGCACCTCCTCGGCGCTGATGGAGAGCATCTCGGCGCGCTCCTCCACTCCGGCCGGGGAGACCAGGCCACGCTCGACGTCCTCCAGGGCCTGCGTCACCCCGCTCAGGTTGGGGCGGGCGGGCACCAGAGCTGGCTCGGTGGGCAGCACCTTGCGCCCCACACGGGCAAAGAAGTTGTAGTGGCGCTGCGCCTCGCGCCGGTAGGCGGCGCGCGCCTGCGCCTCCACGTCGGCCGCGCCGCAGCTGCGCACCAGCGCCTTGGTCAGCTCCGCCCAGTCGGCGCGTCCGGAGTCGGCAGGCAGCGCGGCGGCCACCTGCTCCCCCAGCTGCACCGCGTCGGCGTGCAGTCGCTCCACGGCGCTCTGCGCCCGCCTGGCGCGCTCTGCCAGGTCCTGCGCTAGCTGCTCGATGCCCCGCCCGGTAACGGCGGAGACGGGGTGGACGCGCAGGCCGGCCGGCAGCAGGGTCTCCAGGTGGGCGGTGACGGCGGCAACGTCGTCCCCGGTCAAGGCGTCGGCCTTGTTCAGCACCACCTTGGTCACGCTCCCGTGCCGGGCGTAGGCGCCCATGCCCTCCTGTAGGACGGCGGCGTCGGCGTACTTTTGCGGGTCGAGCACCCACAGGAGCACGTCGGCCAGTTCCGCCACGCGCAGCGCCTCCACCCGGTGCTCGGTGGAGGTGGAGTCCAGGTCCGGCAGGTCTACCAGCACCAGACCGGGCGGCAGCGCGGCCTGGCGCACCGTGGAGATGCCCAGGCCTTCCAGCAGCGGCCGGGCCGCCGGCGTGCTCTGCGCACTTACTGCGGCGAAGGCCCGGGAGGTGGTGGGCCGCAGCACGGAGACCGGTGCAATCTGCGCGCCGCACAGGGCGTTGAACAGAGAGGACTTGCCCACGCCGGTGGCGCCCAGGAGCGCTACCACGGTGACCCCGGGGGCCACCGCGCGGCGCTGGCTTACCTTGGTCTGCAGGGAGCGCAGCCGGGGCCAGAACTGGGCCAGGTCGCTCTTGCAGGCCGTCAGGTGGGAGCCGGGCGCGGCCACCGGCAAGGTGGCATCGGCCCGCTCCACGGCGGCCAGCGCCTCCAGCAGGCGCGTCAAGGATTGGTCCCGCTGGCCCATCACTGGCCCTCCCAGTAGCGCTCGGTTGCCTCCAACAGGGGGCGGCTGGATTCGGCCAGGAAGCCCTCGGCCCGCGCCAGGAAGTCCTCTCTTGCCTGCGCCGCCAGCTCCCGCACCGCCGCATCCCCAAAGAAGCCCTCCAGCACGCGCTGGGCGACGGCCGCAGTGCCGCCGGCCACCGCCACCTCGGCGCCCACCAAACCACCGGTGGCGGCAAACACGCCCACCAGCAGGGCCAGGCCGGTGGCGTTCACACCCAGCGCGGCCAGGCGGGCCATCGCCCGCTTGTCCCCCACCTGGGAACCGATCAGTTTCTCCACGCGGCGGCGCCAAGCGCGCACCACCTGCTCCGCGCCCTCCTCCAGGCCCGTGCGGGGCGCCACCTGCGCCTCCACGTAACGGCCCAGCGGCGCGGTGAGCGCGTGCTCGGCCCAGCGGTGCAGGCTCTCGCGGCGCACCGAGCGGGCGCTGCCCACCAGCGCGTCCACCAGCGCCGCGTCCAGGGCGCGCACCGCGCTGGTCGCGTCGGGCTTGCGCCACAGCGAGCTGACGCGGTCGCGGGCGCGCGAGAGCCAGCCGTCCAGCTGCCTAAAGAGCGGGCTGGTGCCAACAAACTCGTGCCAGCGGGTCAGAACCTCACCGCGCAGCACCTCGCCGCTGTCCAGGATCGCGGCGAATTCCTCCTGGCCGCGCGCGATCTCGCCGTGCACCACGGCCTGGGCGTCCGCGTGGATCTGGGTCTGCAGTTCGTGTTCGGTGCGCAGCGACGGCAGCGCGGCCAGCAGCTCTCCCACCGCGCCGCGCAGGGTCTGGCGTACCACGCCGGCGCGCAGCGCCTCGGTCTCCACCAGCCCGTGCAGCCACAGCCGCAGCGCGGCCACGTCGGCCGCCGGCAGCAGGGGGGAGTCCATCTGCCGCTCCGGGATGGTGAACAGCGGCGCGTTGCCCAGGCCCGCCTCCTCCAGGCGGCGCGCCAGGTCGGCCCTCACCTGCGAGCCCACGCCCATCGGCACCCGGTCCAGCACCACCGCCACGACCACGTCGCGCACGGCGGCGCGGCGCAGGAAGTCCCACGGCACCTTGTCCGCGTAGCGCGCGGCCGTAGTAACGAACACCCATAGGTCCGCCCCGGCCAGGAGCTGGTCTGCCGCCGCCCGGTTGCTCGCCACCACCGAGTCAAAGTCCGGCGAGTCCAGCAGCGCCAGCCCGGCCGGCAGGCTCTGACAGGCCACCAGCTCTACCGCGCCCGCCTGGTTGGACGACGCTCCCGCGCGCCCCACCTCGCCAGCCTGCCGCAGTGCTAGCTGGCCGCCACTCCCCTGCCCGCCCCCGACGGGGGCAGCCCCGCCGATCTGCAGGGCGGCGCCGGGAGAAGAGGCGCCGGCGGCAACGTCGTCCAACTCCCCCGCCGTGGCACGCACGATCGCCTCCAAGCCGGGAAAGAGGCGCTGGGCGGAAAACCAGTGCGCGTCCTCCACCGCGTGCACCAACACCGGGCGGCGCGTGGTGGGGCGGATGGCGGAGGCCGGGGAGACCTCCATGTCCACCAGCGAATTGAGCAAGGTGGACTTGCCGGAGCCCGTCGAGCCGCCAATCACCGCCACCAGCGGCGCATCCAACCGCTCAAAACGCGGCAACAGATAGTTGCGCAGCTGCGCCAAGAAGTAGTTCAGGTCCCGCTGGGCAGCGGCCCGCGACTCGGTGGGGTAAACCAGGCGGAGCTGAGCCAGCTCAGCTTCCACCTGGCGCAGCTGCCGAGCCTCGGCTGCGCCCTTCGGTTCCTCCCCGGTTTTAGCCATTGGCCACCACGGTGGGCCACCAATCCTCGGGCGCCGGCGCCCACACGGCCGGGTCGGCCGCCACCTGCTCACCGGAGCGAATGTCCTTCACCTCGCCCGTGCCCGGGAACCAGACGAACGGGATCCCGCGCCGGTCAGCGTGGCGGATCTGCTTGCCGAACTTGGCGGCGCTGGGAGAGACCTCGCAGGGGATGCCGCGCTCGCGCAGCTGGGCCGCCACCGCGTCAGAGGCGGAGCGCTCGGCCTCGTCGGTCACGGCCACCAGAACGGCGGAGGGAACCGAGCGGCTGGCGCTGGCCAGGTCAGCGCTCAGCAGGCGGGAGACCAGGCGGGAGACGCCAATCGACATGCCCACGCCCGGGTAGGTGCGCTTGCCGTCGCTGGCCAGGGAGTCGTAGCGGCCGCCGGAGCAGATGGAGCCCAGCGACTCGTGCCCCACCAGGAAGGTCTCGTAGACGCTACCCGTGTAGTAGTCCAGTCCGCGCGCCACGGAGAGGTCCGCGATCACCACGCCCGGGGCGCGAGTGGTGGCGGCGGAGAGCAGCTCCTCCAGCTCCGCCAGGCCCTGCTCCATCAGCTCGCTGACCGTGCCGCCGGCGCGCTCCACGACCTCGCGGGCCTGCGCGGAAATGTTCTCGGTGCCCTGGATGCCCGCCAGCTCGATCGCGGCCAACGCGGCGGCCTCAGAGACGCCCTCCAGGCCCAGCAGTTCCGCCTTGACGCCGTCCGGGCCGATCTTGGCCAGCTTGTCGATGGCGCGCAGCGCGCCCTCCACGTCGCTGATCCCCAGGGACTCGTAGGCGCCCTGCGCGGCCTTGCGGTTGTTGACGTGGATGGCGAACTTGCCGATGCCCAGCTTGGTGAGGGCGGCGGCCATGACCAGCGGGATCTCCACCTCGTGGTGGAAGGCCAGCGTCCCGTCACCCACCACGTCGATGTCTGCCTGCGTGAACTCGCGGAAGCGGCCGTCCTGCGGACGCTCGCCGCGCCACACCTTCTGGATCTGGTAGCGGCGGAACGGGAAGTGCAAATGGCCGGAGTTCTCCACGACGTAGCGCGCGAACGGCACCGTCAGGTCAAAGTGCAAGCCCAGGCGGTTGGGGTCGGCGCCGCCCTCGCCCTCCGTGCCGAGGTCGGCCAGACGCGAGAGCAGGTAGACCTCCTTGGAAGTCTCCCCCTTGCGCAGCAGCTCCTTCAGCGGCTCCACCGCCCGGGTCTCCACCGAGGCGAAACCATGCAGCTCAAACACCCAGCGCAGAGCGTCCAGCACATGGTTCTCCACCACGCGACCGGACGGGAGCCACTCAGGGAAACCAGAAAGAGATGCGGTAATAGCTGCCATGCGGGCAATTGTCCCACGCCCGGGCCTGCGCGAGCACGCTCAGGCGGGCGCGGCGCGCCACACCGCGCCGGGCGGGCCGCGAGGCGGTGGGGGCGTGGGCCAAGCGCGTGGTCGTCTTCCGGGGCGACGACGCACTGGCCGCGAGGTCGTGGGGGCGTGGGGGCTGACCGCGCCGTCTCCCAGCCTTGGAGTGGCACTGGCCACGAGGCCGTGGGGCGTGGCCCGGCCGAGGTGGCCTGACCCTGCAGAGAGGGCGTGGCCCACGCCGAGGGGGCGGCCCGGTGGCCAGGAGGCCGGTTGGCGGCGCGGCGCGGTATCCGCAAACGCTTCGGCTAGGCGACCGGGGCGACGCGGGCACCGAGGACGGCGCCGGAATCAGCCGACGCACCCACGGAACGAGGATTAACCGACGCGGGCGGCGTACTTCAGGTGCGCGTTCGTGGCGATCTCGATGCGCATGCGGGTGATCGGGCCGTGGCCGGGCAGCACCCAGGTCTCCGGGGCGATCACCTGCTGCAGCGTGCGCAGCGAGGAGAGCATCTGGCGCTCATCGCCGCCCGGCAGGTCGGTGCGGCCCACGGAGCCGGCAAAGAGAACGTCGCCCCCAAAGGCAAACTGGGCGGGGCCGGCCAGCTCGCCGCCGTCGGGCGAGTGCAGGCCAGTGGGCTCCAGCTCGCCGGCAGACAGGAGGAACGTCGACCCCTCAGAGTGCCCCGGGGCGGCCACGGCCACAAAAGGCAGGCCGGCAATGCTTGCGCCGCCGGCAAACCACTGGGCCGGGAACTCCTGCACGTTGGCCGGGCGCTGCCAGGTGTAGCCCGCCTGCTGCGCCATCACTGCAGCGAGCGGCCCCAGCGCGCCGGCCGGGTCTTCCATCCGGTAGAGGTCCGGGCCGGGCACGTACACCGGCAACTCCCCCGCCACCGCCGCGCAATCCCAGACGTGATCGGCGTGGCCGTGGGTGGCGATCACCGCCTCCAGCGTCAGGTCCAGCCGCTCGATTTCTGCCTTAACCGCGTCGCTCGTGTTGGCGCCCGGGTCGATCACGACCGCCGCCCCACCTGGACCGGTCGCGTAGATAAAACAGTTGGCGCCAAACACGGGAGAAACAACGCGGGAGATCAGCATGCATAGAAGGTTACTCGGCTGTGACCCACGGGACGCAAAAGCACCCTAGACTCTTGCAGTGATACGCGCACACGGCCGCCCGGCCGTGCCACGGCGGAACCATCCCGCCCAACCTGAAGGAGAAACCGTGACCGTCGCTGACGACGCACGCGCACCGCGTGACACCGAGGAAGTTGTCACCCCCACCGAGGAGACCCAGACCGTCGAGGAGACCACCGAGGCCCCCCAGGCCCCCGTGGAAGAGCCCGCCGTCGTTGAGGCGGAAGCTGAGGAAGCGGCTGCGCAGCCTGCTCCTGAGGGAGAGAAGGCTGCCGAGGAGCCGGCGCCCGCAGAGCCGGCCGCCCCGGTCGCGGAGAAGGTTCCCGCTCCGTCCGCCGTTAAGCCGCGCAAGCGCCACCACCCCGCTCCGCCCAGCGAGCAGCCCCTGGACATCGCCGCCGTCGTGCGCGCCGCCCAGTTCGGTCGCGTCGCCGAGGACGGCACCGTGTACGTACGTGAGGCGGGCGGCGAGCGCGCCATCGGTCAGTACCCCGAGGGCGTGCCGGCCGACGCGCTGGAGATGTACGTGCGCCGCTACCTGGACATCGCCGCCCAGGTGGAGCTGTTCTCCGCTCGCATGGTCAACCTCTCCGACAAGGAGATCGACTCCACCCTCGCCTCCCTCTCCGAGGCCCTCGAGGCCCCCAAGGCCGTGGGTGACCTGGACACCCTGCGCCAGCGCCTGGCCGACCTGAAGGTTGCCGCCGAGGAGCACAAGGTGGCAGAGCGCGCCCGCCGCGAGGCCGCCAAGGCCGAGTCCATCGCCGTGCGCACCAAGATCGTGGAGCAGGCCGAGGAGATCGCCGGCCGCGCCCCGCAGCGCATCCAGTGGAAGTCCAGCGGCGAGCAGATGCGCGCCCTGCTGGACCAGTGGAAGAACGCTCAGCGTTCCGGTCCGCGCATCCCCAAGGGCGAGGAGGACGCGCTGTGGAAGCGCTTCGCCGCCGCCCGCGGTTCCTTCGACCGCGCCCGCCGCCAGTACTTCGCTGAGCTGGACAAGCTCCAGGCCAAGGCGAAGGCCGCCAAGGAGGCCCTGATCGCGCGCGCCGAGGAGCTGTCCACCTCCACCGACTGGCGCGAGACCAGCGCCAAGATGCGCGACCTCATGGAGGAGTGGAAGGCCGCCGGCCGTACCTCCCGCAAGGAGGACGACGCTCTGTGGGCCCGCTTCCGCGCCGCCCAGCAGGTCTTCTTCGACAACCGCTCCTCCACGAACAAGGCGATCGACGCCGAGTACGCGGAGAACCTGCGCACCAAGGAGGCGCTGCTGGAGCGCGCCGAGGCCCTGCTGCCGGTGACCGACGTCGAGGCCGCCCGCGAGGCCCTGCGCCCGATCCAGGACGCCTGGGAGGAGGCCGGCCGCGTTCCGCGCGAGGCCAAGGACCGCATCGAGTCCCGCATGCGCGCCGTGGAGCGGGCCATCAACGAGGCCGAGAACGAGCGCTGGCGCCGCACCGACCCGGAGAAGAAGGCTCGCCGCGCGGGCCTGGTGGGTCAGCTCGAGGAGGCCATTGAGAACCTGGAGAAGGAGCTTGCGCAGGCCACCGCTAAGGGCGACGCCAAGGCCGTGCGGCAGGCCGAGGAGGCCCTGGCCGCTCGCAAGTCCTGGCTGGACCAGCTCTCCCGCAGCGACTCCTGATCCGTTAGGGGCTCGCCCGCAAACCTGACCGGGTGGGGGAGGCGGAATTCTCCGCCTCCCCCACCCGGTCTTTGCTGTCCGCTTGTCCACAGGGCACCCAGGCTTGCTGGCCGCCTCTCCCGGGCTTGGGGCAGCCTGGAGGAATGGAAGTAATCACCACTCCCCTGGAGGCCTTCTCACTGGCCCGCGACGGCCTGGTGCTGGACTTCGGGCTGGGGGCTTTGCCGTGGGACCTAGCCGAGTCGCGGACCTGCCGGCTCGACGCGTTGAGTGAGCTGCATCCCGGGCAGGTCTTTACCTGCGCTGCCGCCGCCTGGATCCACACCGGGGTGGGGAGGTTTGCCATTCCCCACGTGGCAGTGCGCGGCAGCCGCAGCTGCCTGCACCGAGTGGGGCACCGGTGGCGCCTGGGCGAGGACGAGCTGCTGCGGCGCGGGAGTGCTGCATGCACCGATCCGCTGCGCACGCTCCTGGACTTGCTCATCTCTTGCCCTGTGGAGCCGGATGTGCTCCTGTCCCTGACCTACGTGGCCAGGCGGGAGCACTCGGCAGTGGAGTGGCGCGAGCGCTTCGTGGCCGACCACCGGGGCACGGTGGACACCTACCTCCGCCTGCGCAGGCTCTACGAGCTGTCCAGTTAAGACCGGGAAGGTGCGTGCCCCCGTGCGAGCGGTCGCAGCGCCGACTGCGGTCGTTCGGCTCGCCGCGATGGGTGGGGTTACTGCGAACCAGTTCACAGCCGAAGCGGTATGCTCTAACACTGCAGTGAAGATGACTGCTTACACCTGCGCATTGACAGGATAGGAGCGCAACCGTGCAATATATTTCAATAGCACCGCTTGTCGATCCGATCAATGGATCCGTAAAGAGCGAACTTCCCGTTTACGCAGAAGACAACAAAGAAAATACGCAGCTACGCTCTCAGCGCGACTATCACGTAATAGACCTGGCCCAGAGGTTTTACTCCCTAAAGACGATCACACTCCAGGGGGTTTCAAACGCGCAGAACTTCCTCGCCACCACCTCGCACGGCGACTACGTCGTGTCGATCGCGGACATCACCGACCTGAAATTTGCACAAAACGACCACACTCTCTCCGGCTCTGAAGCCTGCTTCAGCGACATCATCGACGCGGTCATCCTCACCAACTTCAAGCAGAACCTGGAATACCGCTGGGTTAACCGCACGATCGTTGTCACCAACGAAGAGTCCTCCGCCGTGACCGAAGGCTGGCTGGGCAGAGGGATCGAGCGCTACGAGTATCGCGCCGCCCACTCCAAGAACAACACCGTCAAGTACGACCTCGAGATCTCCTGGGGAAACAACCTGATCACGGTGCAGTGCCAGCACTACGACAACGACACGATCTTCGACTACATCAAGGGCGTCATTGATGCCCAGTCGATCTGGATCAACTACTCCCGTGTCACTGAGGGAGTGCGTGAGATTGCGCAGAACATGAACCACGGCGAGTTCGACTCCACCAAGTACAAGACGCTGCGCGACAAGCTGCTTGCCATGTCCAAGAAGCGCTCTCTGCTCAACCTGGTTCTGGACGAGGTAGAGACCTCCCTGCAGGGCCTGCGCTACCACGCGGTCACTATGTGCCTGCAGGCGTGGAACCTGGACTCGGTGAAGTCGCGCCTGGCGACCAACCTCGAGATTCTCGAGTCCATTAACTCGCAGAACCACAAGATCGCCAGATCCAAAGAGCAGTCAAAAGTTGATCTTTTCCTGCTCACCCTATCGATTCTGACGCTGACCCAGTTTCTGCTCACCTTCACCGACCTTTCCTTCTCCGGCGGAGTCGATGCAATTCCGGGCCAGGGTCCGTATTCCTTCGGGTTGATGAACTGGATCCGCTCCATGGGCATGGACGCCTGGGTGAGTATTTCACTTGTTATCACCGCGATTACCGCAGTGATAATCTTTAGGAAAAACGGTAAATAATGACTAGTCACAAGGTAACTGAGCTCCGCAATTACGTTAGGCAGTCGAGCGTCCCTTCCCGCTGGCACGCCGCGACGGAGCAAATCCAGTCCGAGCGCACGCGGATTTTTGCCGCAATGGAGCAAGACTCCTCGCTGCGCACCTACGGCTTTAACACCATGTTGGGGCCCAACGACAACAAGGCGCTTACTGCTTCAGAGCAGGAGTCCCTGCTGGCGGGTCATCTGATCGGCTCCCCGCAGGAGGTCTCCCAGCTCGAAGCGCGCGCCATCCTGGGCAGCAAGATCATTCAGCTGGCTAACGGCGGTACCGGGGTCTCTCCTGCCGCGTTCTCCCACATCTTGCAGCAGGCGGAGGGCTGCGAGTTGCCGTTGGAGATTGATCTGCTGGCCTCGTACGGTTCCGGGGACGTGGTTCCCGGGGCATGGTGGGTGCGCGCAACCTTTGGCACTGGCTACAGCTGGCAGCCGGGGGACGTTATCTCCCTCATCAACGGCAGCTTCGTCTCCTGCGCCTACAGCTTCTTGCTGCTCGAGTCCTACCTTCACGCCCTGACGAGGTTCCTCAACCTCACGCGGCACGTCTTTAGGCGTCCCACCGAGCTGGCGCCGATGAACGGGATCGACCATGCGCTTTCCTCGCTCTACCTGGAGCGTCCGGCGTGGGATAATCCGCCCCAGCTTCCTGTTTCCGCGCGCGACGTTTTCCCCGTTCTTCACTCGGCAACGTCGGCGCTTCGCGACCTGTTCTCCGTCCTGGAGGTCAGCTACTCGCGTCCCTCCGGCAACCCGCTCTTCGAGCTGCACGACGGCAGCGTGCACGCGCGCAGCCAGTCCTCGTTCCTGAACCTGCGACTAGCGAGCACGCTGGCACAGATCAACTCGGCCGTCTCCCAGCTCGCGGGCGCCACCCAGCGCGCCGTGGAGATCGTCTCCGGCACTCTTCGCGCAGATTCCGAGTCTCCGGTGTCAGCCCATGTCAGCTTGTGCGCGGTCCAGTGGCCCAAGGTGGCCGAGGCCTACCGGCTCCACCTAACCGGCGGCACCCCGCTGGACTTCACGGGTTCCATGTCCGGCGGCGTGGAGGACATGTGGGACTTGACCCTCTCGACGAGCCTCATTTGCAGGGACCGAGTGGCGGTATTCCAGAGGCAACTGAACGTGCTCGAGGCGTGCGTCACTGCGGCGGTGCCTGAGTATACTCCTGCCCTCTCCGCCAACCATTTGTGGTCCCTAGTCGAGAGCGACGCCCTGGCACCCGTGCAGTAAGACTCCCGAGCCCGGCTGAACCGGGCCCGGGACTATCCGTTCGCTACTCCTTGGTCGGAGCGGGATCGGTGTGCTTGCGGCGGTTTAGGCGCGTGACCTCGTAGACGCCCGTGAGCTTGCGCAGCGCCTTCATCACGGTCTCCAGGTGCGCGGCGTCGCTCACCTCGAAGGAGAGGCGACCGGTGGCCACCTGGCCGCCGACGGAGCCGAAGTTGGCCGTGATCAGGCTGACGCGGTTTTCCATCATCACGCGCGTGACGTCCATGAGCAGGCCGGAGCGGTCGAGCGCCTCAATAACCACCTGGACGATGAAGCCGCCGGGGCGCTTCTGGTCCCAGTGGGCCTTGACCAGCCGGTCTGGCTGGGACGACAGCGCCTCGATGTTCTCGCAGTCCTCGTGGTGGATGGAAATCCCGTTGCCGCGCGTGATGAAGCCTATGATCGGGTCGCCAGGGGCCGGGGTGCAGCACTGGGCGATCTTGGTCCACACCTCGCCCGGTTTCATTCCCTCCACGACGATGCCGCTGCCGGTGGCGGAGCTCAGGCGCTTGCTGGGAGTAGGGACCGTGGCCTCCGCCAGCGTCTCCTCGGTGCCCTCCACGCCGCCGAGCACCGCCAGCAGCTTCTGGGAGATCGACTCTGCGGAGACGTGGTTTTCCCCCACCGCCGCGTACAGGCTGGTGACGTCCTTGTAGCCCATCTCCTGGGCCACGGCCAGCAACGAGTGGTGGTTCATCAGGCGCTGGATGGGCAGGTTCTGCTTGCGCAGCATCTTGGCCACGCGCCCGCGTCCCTCGTCCACCGCCTCCTCGCGACGTTCCTTGGTAAACCAGGCCTTGATCTTGGAGCGAGCCCGGGGGGAGGCCACGAAGGCCAGCCAGTCCTCGTTCGGGCCGGCTTCCGGATCCTTGGAGGTGATGACCTCCACCGTGTCACCGTTGTCCACCTTGGTGGACAGGGTGACCAGGCGGCCGTTGATCTTGGCGCCGACGGTCTTGAATCCCACCTCGGTGTGCACCGCGAAGGCGAAGTCAACGGGGGTGGAGCCAGAGGGCAGGGAGAGCACATCGCCCTTGGGGGTGAAGACGTAGACCTCGTTGCCGCTCATCTCGTAGCGCAGCGAGTCCAGGAACTCGTTGGGGTCACCCGTCTCCTGCTGCCACTCGAACAGGCCCTTGAGCCAGATCATCTCGGAGGCGCCCGGGGGAAGCTCGCCGGTGCCCTCCTGGGTGCGCAGCGCGGCCCGCTTCTTGGCCGTTGGGTCCGCCTTGTACTTCCAGTGCGCGGCCACGCCGTACTCGGCGCGCCGGTGCATCTCGTGGGTGCGGATCTGGATCTCGACTGGCTTACCGCCGGGGCCCACCACGGTGGTGTGCAGCGACTGGTAGACGCCGTACTTGGGCAGCGCGATGTAGTCCTTGATGCGGCCCGCCACGGGCTTCCACACCTCGTGGAGCTTGCCGAGCACGGCGTAGCACTCCCCCACCGTGTCCACCAGGACGCGCAGGGCGACGAGGTCGTAGATGTCGTCGAACTCGCGGCCGCGCACCACCATCTTCTGGTAGATGGAGTAGAAGTGCTTGGGGCGCCCGGTTACGACGCCGGAGATGCCGAGGGAGTCGAGCTGCTCCTGGATCTTGCCGGAGATGAGCTGCAGGTAGGCCTCGCGCTCCGGGGCGCGGCGGCGCACCAGCTGCTCGATCTCCTCGTAGCGGCCCGGATAGAGAACCTTGAAGCTGAGGTCCTCCAGCTCCCACTTAATGGCGTTCATACCGAAGCGGTGGGCCAGCGGGGCGTAGATCTCCAGGGTCTCGGTGGCCTTGGACTTGGCCTTCTCCGGATCCATGTACTTCCAGGTCCGGGCATTGTGGAGGCGGTCGGCCAACTTGATCATCAGCACCCTGATGTCCTTGGCCATGGCGACCACCATCTTGCGGACGGTCTCGCCCTTGGCGGCGGTACCGAACTCCACCTTGTCCAGCTTGGTGACGCCGTCGACTAGCAGGGCGATCTCTTCCCCGAAGTCGATCTTGAGCTGCTTAAGGGAGTAGGAGGTGTCCTCCACCGTGTCGTGTAGCAGACCGCCGGCCACAGTGGTGGCGGTCAGGCCCAACTGCGCCAGGATGGTGGCTACCGCCACGGGGTGAGTGATGTAAGGCTCGCCGGACTTGCGTGTCTGCCCGCAGTGCGCCTTCTCCGCCACGCGGTAGGCCTGCTCCACGAGCTCGAAGTTGATCTCCTCGCCACCGGAGTGCTCCACCAGTGCATTGACGATGGGTACCAGCGCGGGAATCGCCGCTATCGATGCCGGAACTGGGCGGGTGGCGCTCGCCAAACCGAGGCTCTCCAACCAGCCCCTAGTCCAGTTACTCCCTTTTGCGTCTGCCATTTTTGGATTCTACCGCGCGGCGCAAACCGCTCCGGTCAGCTCCTGCATTGCGTGCCCAATTTGTAATACATGCCTACAGGCGAGCCAAAACACCGCGCCCGGCAACAAAAAAGCACGCGAGAAATAGCATGGCGCAGAAAAGGGCTGGAGGCGATGGAGTTTTACTCCATCGCCCCCAGCGCACCTCAAGCCGAACTAGAACTTCAGGATCGAGTTGACTTCGTATCCATCGAGCAGCGCCCGGCCGCCCAGTTCCTCCAGCTCCAGCAGGACCAGCACCCCGGCCACCACTGCCCCGGCCTTCTCCACGAGTTCGATCGCGGCGCGGGCCGTGCCGCCGGTGGCCAGCACGTCGTCGATGATCAGCACCCGGTCGCCGGCGTTAACCGAGTCCGGGCGGATCTCCATGCGGGCGGTACCGTACTCGAGGGCGTAGTCCACCCCCAGCACGGGACCGGGCAGCTTACCGGCCTTGCGGATGGTGAGCATGCCAACCTCGAGCGTGTTGGCGAGCGGAGCGGCGAGGATGAAACCGCGCGACTCCAGGCCGGCCACCGCGTCAACGTCGTCCCCCACCAGGCGGGCCAGGAGGGTGGTCAACCGGCGGAAGGCCGGACCGTTGGCGAGCAGCGGGGTGATGTCCCGGAACAGGACACCCGGCTCCGGGAAGTCCGGGATCTCGCGGAGGTTGGCGGAGACCAGCTCCTCCAGCTCTACCGCAACCTTGGGGCGGATCAGCAGGCTCACTTCTTGCCCTTCTTCCGCTTCTTGGGCTGCGCCGCGTTGCCGCGGTGCCCGCCGGCCTGGATGGGACGGGCCACCACGGGCTCCTCCGCCGCAGCGCTAGCGCCAGACTTCTTGGTGGACTTTCGCTCGGCCTTGGCCTGCTTGGCGGCGCGTGTGCTTTCCTGCTCCTCGTAGCCCGGGCCGGAAAGGTACTCCGGCTCCACCTCGACGGTGACGTCGGGGCGACGCTTGGCGCGGCGCGGCTGCTCCTCTTCCTCCTGCTGCACCACGCGGTGGTCCACCACCTGCTCGGCGCGGTCGTGACCACGGGCGGCGCGGATCTCGGCTGTGTGCTGCTTGACGCGGTCGCCAACGGCGTGCTCCAGCACTACGAGCATCGGGGAGGCAATGAAAATGGAGGAGAACGTGCCCACGATCATACCGACAAACAGCGCCAGAGCGATGTCCGTCAGGGTGCCGGAGCCCAACAGGAGCTGCCCCAAGAACAGAATGGAACCCACCGGCAGGATAGCCACGATAGAGGTGTTGATGGAGCGAACCATGGTCTGGTTGGCCGCAAGGTTGACCAGCTCACCGAAAGTGTAGCGGTGCTGTTTGTCGAATCCGCGCGTGTTCTCCCGTACCTTGTCGAACACCACGACGGTGTCGTAGAGCGAGTAGCCCAGAATTGTCAGGAAGCCGATCACGGTAGCCGGGGTTACTTCCACTCGCGTCACGCCGAAGACACCCACGGTGATGAGGATGTCGTGGAGTAGCGCGAACAGGGCCGCAACCGACATGGTCCAGCGGCGGAAGTAGACGGCCATGACCACGGCCACTAGAGCCAGGAAGATCCCCAACCCCTGCATGGCCTTACGGGAGACGTCCTTACCCCAGGTGGGACCCACGAACGTGGAGGTCACGGACTCGGCGTCGACCTTGTAGGCCTCGGCCAGACCGTCGCGGATCTCCCGGGTCTCGGAGTCGGTGAGCTGGGAGGTCTGCACGCGCAGGGACTCAGAGCCCAGGTTGGACACACGCACGCCGTCGTCGTGGCCCTTGGCCTTGAGGACGTCGTAGGCGGGCTGCTGCGCGGTTACGGAGGAACCGGTGATCGTGAACTGGGAACCGCCGCGGAACTCGATGCCCAGCGCGAAGCCGAACACGGCGACCACCAGCACGGACGCTGCCATGAGCGCGCCACCGATGGCCATGAGCAGGCGGCCCTTGCCGACGATATGGTAGGTGCGCTGGCCGGTGTAGAGCTCGTTGCCCCACTTCTGGTAGCTAAACATCAGTTCTCCTCCTTAGCGCCCGCAGCGGCGATCTCCGTCTTGGCGGAGGCAGCCTCGGCCTTACGCCGCGCGATGCCCGCGCGAGTAGTGCCACGGCCGGTGTAGACCGGGCTCTTGGCGCCCAGCCACTCCGGGTTGAGTCCGGAGAGCTTGTGGCCCTCCGCGAAGAACTTCTTGCGCACTGCCAGCAGCATGGCCGGGTGGGTGAACATGAAGACCACGATCAGGTCCACCACGGTGGTCAGACCCAGCGTGAAGGCGAAGCCACGCACGCCACCCACGGCCAGGAAGTAGAGCACCACGGCGGCCAGCAGGTTGATCACGTCGGAGATAAGGATGGTGCGGCGGGCGGCGCGCCACGCGTGGCTGACCGCCTGCGGAATGGTGCGCCCATCGCGGATCTCATCGCGGATGCGTTCGAAGTAGACGATGAACGAGTCTGCCGTGACACCCACGGAGACGATGATGCCGGCGACGCCGGGCAGCGAGAGTCGGTAACCGATCCACCAGGAGAACAGCGCGATGATCAGGTAGGTCAGCGCGGCTGCGGCCACCAGCGAGCCGGTGGCGATCAGGGACAGACCGCGGTACTGCAAGGCTAGGTAGACGACCACGAGGGCCAGGCCCACCAGACCGAACAGGATCGACTTGGAGAGCTGCTCTGAACCGAGGGTGGCGGAGATCGTCTCTTCGCTCTGCACCTCAAAGTTCAGCGGCAGCGCACCGAAGTTGAGCTGGTTGGCCAGGTTGGCGGCACTCTGGGCGTCGAAGGAGCCGGAGATGCGGGCCAAGCCGTTGGGGATGGCGTTCTCAACACCCGGTGAAGAAACAACCAGGCCGTCCAGGACAATCGCGAACAGGTTGCGCGTCGGGTCGGTGGCGCGGAAGCTCGCCAGGCGCTGGGTGATCTCGCGGAACTTGGCGGTGCCCTCGCTGTTGAGCGAGAGGTCAACGCCCCACTTGCCGTCCGGGTGACCAAGCTGGTCGTGGCCCATGCCGGAGGAGGCGCTGGCCACGTCGGTGCCGGCCATCTCCACGGGACCCAGGATGTACTTGGTGTGGCCCTCCACGGAGCAGGTGACCATGGCCTTGTTCGGGTCGGCGTCGCCGTGGCCCTTCAGGCTCTCGGGGAGGGTGCAGTCGAGCTTGCCGAACTGTTCCTGCACGGCCTCGGTGATCCAGGCCGGGTCGGAGCCGTTCTCAGGCTTGGTGGCGGGCTCATCGGAGATCTTGCCGTCGCCGTCGCCGTCTGCCTTGACCTCGGTGGGGGTCGGGTTGGCCATGACCAGCACGGGGCGGAAGGAAAGCTGGGCCGGGGTGCGCACCAGGTCCAGGGTTTCCTCGCTGGGGTTACCGGCCAGCGCCACCACGACGTTCTGTCCACCCTGGCTGGTGATCTCCGCTTCGGTAACGCCGGAGGCGTCCACGCGCTTGCGGATGATCTCGATGGCCTGATCCACATCGGACTCGGAGACCTCCGAGCCGTCGGTGGTCTTGGGGGTCAGGATGATCTGAGTACCGCCCTGCAGGTCGAGGGCGAGGTCAGGCACGAAGTCCGCGTCGGACTTCCACTGGCCCACGCCGAGGGTCCCTACCAGGGCTGCGAGGATGATGAAGAGTCCCAGAAGTGCGCGCCAGGGGCGCTCCTGGATTGGCTTCTTGCTCGGCTGCTTTGCCGAACGCGAATTTGTTGAGATTGACATTTCTCCAGCGTTTCTACGCGGTGATTTACTCGGCGTCCTTGTCCTGTGCGGACTCGGGCTCCTCCACGGGCTCTACGACGGTGCCGAACTGCGGCTCCTCAGCGCCACGGATGGCACGGCGGGCCCACAGGGTCTCGTCACCGGCGGGGGACTCGAGGGTGACGGTCTCGCCGTCCACCTCTACTACGCGCCCGTAGAAGCCGCCGATGGTGACCACCCAGTTGCCGGGCACCAGTGCCGCGTCACGTTCTTGCTCCGCGCGGGCCTGCTGCTTCTTGGCCGAGCGGCTCATCCACCACATTCCGAGGATGAGGAGGATCGGCATGATCCAGATGATGTATCCCTGCGGCACAGGTCTCTCCCAGTCTGTTTAAGGCCCGCGCTCTGCAGGCACCCTTGCGCAGTCTAGTTGAATTCCGGCAAATCAAAACCTGGCGCCGCCGTGGCCCCCGGCACGGGTAGGCCGAGGTGGATGTAGGCGGCCGACGTTGCCGCCCGGCCGCGCGGAGTGCGTACCACCAGTCCCTCGCGCACCAGGTAGGGCTCGGCGACCGTCTCCACGGTCTCGGGCTCTTCTCCCACGGAGATAGCCAGGGTGCTCAGGCCGACGGGGCCGCCCCCAAAGCGGGTGCAGAGGGCCAGCAGAACTTGGCGGTCGAGGCGGTCCAGGCCGCGGGCGTCGACCTCGAACAGTTCGAGGGCGCCCTGGGTGGCGGAGAGGTCGCAGCGTCCGTTGCCGTGTACCTGGGCGAAGTCGACGACGCGGCGCAGGAGCCGGTTGGCGACGCGGGGCGTGCCGCGGGAGCGCGAGGCGAGCTCGGCGGCGGCGTCGTTGTCCAAGGCGACGCCCAGCAGGCGGGCGGAGCGGGTGAGGACCTGTTCCAGCTCGGCGGGCTTGTAGTAGTCCAGGTGGCCGGTGAAGCCGAAGCGGTCGCGCAGCGGTGCCGGGAGCAGGCCGGCGCGGGTGGTGGCGCCTACGGCGGTGAAGGGTGGCAGCGTGAGCGGGATGGAGGTGGCGCCGGGGCCCTTGCCGACCACCACATCTACGCGGCGGTCCTCCATGGCCAGGTAGAGCATTTCCTCCGCAGTGCGGGCCAGGCGGTGGATCTCGTCGATGAAGAGGACGTCATTCTCCTGCAGGCCGGAGAGGATGGCGGCCAGGTCCCCGGCGTGCTGGATGGCGGGGCCGGAGGTCAGGCGCAGCGAGCCGCCGGTCTCTGCGGCCACGATCATGGCCAGCGTGGTCTTGCCCAGTCCGGGCGGGCCGGACAGGAGCACGTGGTCGGGGGCGGCGCCGCGCTCCTGCGCGGCGCGCAACACCAGGCCGAGCTGCTTGCGCACTACCTCCTGGCCCACGAACTCCTCGAGGCGGCGGGGGCGCAGGGCGGCCTCTGCGGCGCGCTCGAGCTCGTCGGCGTCCGGGGCGACTACGCGAAATTCGTTATCCATAGCGGTGGCCTAGTTCTAAGAAGAAAGTTGGCGGGAACGTCGGGCAATAATCACGCGCGGCCACCACCCAAGCTCTGCAGGGCGGCGCGCAGGAGGGTGGCGACGTCGGCCTCCGGCTGCGCCTCCACCGCTGCGGCGGCGGCCTTGGTGGCGGTGGCGGCCTGCCAGCCCAGGCCGGTCAGGGCGTCGGTGAGCTGCGATTCCACGTCGGCGCGGGCGGGGGCCGGGGTGTCGGGGCCGCCGGTCGGGGCGCCCAGCTTGCCCTTCAGTTCGAGCACTATGCGCTGCGCGGACTTCTTGCCCACGCCGGGCACGCGGCACAGCGCGGCCACGTCCTCCCCCTCGACGGCGCGACGCAGAGCGTTGGGGGTGTGCACGGCGAGCATGGCCAGCGCGATCGAAGGGCCGATGCCGCTAACGGACTGCATGGACTCGAAGACGTCCTTCTCATCGGCGTCGCTGAAGCCGAACAGGGTGAGCGAGTCCTCGCGCACCACCAGGGACGTGAAGACCTCGGCCTCCCGACCGGCCGCGAGCCCGGCCAGCGTGGTAGGCGTGGCACGGAAGCTGAATCCCACTCCCCCGACGCTGATAACGGCCTTGCCGAGCCCAACGTGGGTGACCATCCCCGCCAGAGATGCGATCACAACTCCCCCTCAATTCGAACAACTGTACGAATCCTATAGCAAGGGACCAACATTTGGCATCCGGCCGCAGGTTTCCCACCTCTGCCCACAGCATGGGGCAGAGGCTCGAGCCTATCCGCACCCAAGCTCCTGCCCCGTGCACCGCCGCGCCGGGTAACCGGGCGGGCCGCGCCCCTAACTACAGGTCGTACTTCGGGTAGAGGTGGTGCTCGGTGACCTGCTCCGGGAGGGACCTGCCGCCACCGATCAAGTAGAACCGCTTAGCCCCCAAGGTGCCGGCCGCGTCCCACACCGCGCCAACATGCCCGCTCTTGGGCAGCAGAATCAGCGCACCCTTCACCGCCGGCACTGCGGCGCTCCCCGCGAGCGCGTCCGGGAAGTCCAATCCGGAGGCCGCCACCACGGCCGACGTCCCTCCAAACGCGAGGGCGAGCATTGTCGCCGTCTCGTACCGGTTTTGTCCCAAGACTCCGACGACGTTGCCGTAGGTGCGCGAGGCCGCGACTGCCTTGCCGCCGACCGCTACGGTGCCCAGCCTGCCGCGCGCCAGCTTCTTCACGCTCTGCGGGGTGGCATCGACCAGCTTCCCGCCGGAGACGGCCGTCGCAGTCAAGAGCACGTAGCCGTTCCGGCTGCCGGCCGCAGCGCCTGCGGCGAGCGCGTCGGGGAAGCCGCCCCCATCCGCCAGGAAGGCGTAGTCGCCGGCACCGATGCTGCGCAGGTGCTGGGCTACCTTGGCCGACGTTTCGTAGCGGCTGGATCCATCAAAGCGGGTGGACTTCACACCGGCCCTGAATTCGCCGATCACCTCGAAGTTGGGCGATACGGCGTTGTGGCCCCCAACGATGAAGACCTTGTGAATCGCGTTGGCGGCCAGGAAGTACCTGGTGGAGTCGTCGAGGGTGCCGGGCACCAGAATGATGCCGGTGCGGTACGCTGCGGCCAGCGGGCCGGCGATCACCGCGTCCGCGTAGTTCGAGCCGCTGACGACCACCGCCACGCCCCGCCGGTGGAAGCCCATTTCCTTGAAGAGCAGGCGCGAGGTCTCGTGTCGGTCCCTCCCCGCCAGGCGGACCGGCTTTCGGTAAGGCTCGTTGGTGTAGACGGGATCGGCCAGCCGCCCGGCCAGGTTCTTTCCCCACACGGTCTGGGAGGTCGGAGAGACCACTTTGTTGGGGAGCCCGGCGGCGACGCTGTTGTTGTCTGCCAGCAGGTTGCGAGCGCTCCACCCCGTGGGCGACAGGTAGTGCAGCTCAACGTTGCAGGAGCCCCTGCCGTTGCGGCAAACGAAAACGCTAAACGCGACCGGGGCGCCAACTCGCTCGACTCGACTCTGCGCCCCTGCGGGGTGGTGGAAGGCGATCTTGCCGTTGTTGGCGTAGGTGCTCCAACTCTCCCCCCGGTCGGAAGTGGCGACCAGTAGCGCGGAGGTGATGGTGTCTTGGCGCTTGCAGTCATGCGCAGAGTACCAGAAGGGCTTGATGTTGAAGCCCGTCTTGGAGTTCAGACTCGCCAGGAAGAGCTCGATGGCGTTGCCGCCCGCCCACCTGGTCCTGCTTTCGTTCTCGGCCTCCAGCCGGTAGCGCTCGCCCTTGGGGCCCGAAAAAGCAATCAAGTGGTTCCCGGTAAGCACGCCGAGCAGGCCGCCGTCGCTTGCAATTGCCGGTGCCCCTATGTCTCCGGGGATCAGGTAGCTAGAGCTGTCGGCACCAAAGGTGGTGTCGCCACACTTGGTAGAAAAGCCGCTGCCGCGCGTAGTTATCGAGTGGTGCGTTTGCCTGCGCGCCAGCCCGCTCCAGGGATCGTTGGTCCGCCCCGCGTAGCTCAGCGTGCTGAACCAGTTGCCTTTGCGCGTGTGTGCCGAAGAAAGCCGCAACGGCGCGCGATCGGTAACTTCCCGGGTTAGCTCCACCAGGGCCAAGTCCATGTTTTCGGAGAGGTGGATGGTCCTGGCCCTAATGCCCTCCCCCTGCCCGTAGGTATCTAGGTGGAAGGTGACTCCAGCCGCGTTTACCGCCGGCTTGGGTTTGATGGCCCGAATTTGATTTGCGTTGAGGAAGCACTGGCGCGCGGTAATCACCCACTTGGTGGCGCTCCTGTAGTCGGAGATCAGCGTGCCGGTGCAGATCTTGAACTTCTCCCCCTTCGGGTTGCGGATCTTCAAGACCCCGACCGGTGATCGGTTGTTTGCCACGACGGGAGCGTCGGTTCCCAAGACCAGCGGCTGCGCCCAACTGGGTTCTGCCTCCATCTGGGCGCCTTCGCGGTCCTGCGCGGGCGGCGCCGTCGGGCGCCCAGACTCGCCGCCGCCAGCGGAGCGATCCGCGCTAACCGGCTCGCCGGGCGCGGCCGCCGCAGACTCGCTTATCGCGGGTTGCGGGCTAACAGCCACCTCGGGCGCGTCCGTCGGCTCTGGGGAGGCAGGATCCTCGCTGTGGCCACTGGCCTCCCCCTGGGTGCCGGCGGGCGTGCCGGTGGGC
>JAUMWR010000017.1:0-14519 GCA_030529545.1 Buchananella hordeovulneris | reverse complement strand
TCCGCCTCGCTGCCGGCTTCCGCGTCGCTGTGGCCTGGCAGGTTCCAATCTTCGGCCGGGCTGGCAATCTCTAGGTCGGCTGCTACCGCAGCCGGGGAGGGCTCCACCGAGTCGATGTCTGTGGCGGCTGCGGGGTTCACCGCTGTAGCCAGAAGTACCAGCGTTAGCGACCCACACAGTGCGCTCAGGGCTAGTTTTCGCACTTGGGCTCCTCTCAGAGGGATGGCAATCCTCTCCAAGTTAGCGTGGAAACTAGCGGCGATCCCCGGCCCGATTTGCCATAGTTCTTGGACAAATTCTGGCTTGCCGTGCCTTCTTAAAACCTGCTAGGGCGGCTACCGGTGCTGCACAGCCCACGGCCGAGGCTCGGTTTCCCAAGGCCCGGACTCGCATCACGTGCCGGCTCTCCCCTACCCGGCACCCACAGGACACGCCCGCACACAGAAACGCTCCCTGGAAGCCGCCGGCGGTGGAACCGGCCGGACTTCCAGGGAGCGCCTCTGCTTAGACCCGAGCTGCTAGAGCAAGATCCTCACGTTGCGGGAGTTGTGCGCCTTCATGATTGCGTCTGGAGTGGAGGACTTTCCACCTACCACGACCAGGTTGCTGGAATCCAGGGCGCGCAGTGCCCTTGGTGCGCACGATGAAGTTCTTGATCATCAAAGCCGGGGTCCACAGCGCGCTGCCTGCGATCGACGGGTCGGCCAGCATCTTCTGCCCGTTGGGGCCGGTGAAGACGGTGGAGCGGGTTTCGGTGAGGATGCCGGCAATCCTTCCGATGGCGTCGAACGGCGGTCCCCTACGCGTTATTTTCGGTCTGAAAGGTGACCTTGTCGGGGGTGACGGCCAGGGGCGCGTTGCCCTTGTCCTGGTTTTCCTTGGCTACGAAGCACTGGCGCAAGGTGATTACCAACTTGGCGTCGTAGACGAACGCGTAGCGGACGCCGGAGCAGAAGTTGAACTTGTTACCGACGGCGTCGCGGATCTTCAGCGTGCCGCCTCCCTTTTGGTTCTTAGCAAAGGAGGTGCCAACCTGCCGTTGCGGCGCTACTGCTGCGAGCGCGAGGCCGGGCAGCCCAGGGGTAGTAGGGAATGCGTTGACAATGCCGATTCATTTTGCAAAGGAAACCCAATTGTGCGTAGCCTGCGCTGTTTCAGTCGCATCTAGACCAAACGCCAAGCGTCATGAGACCGAGGGGCCAGGCCCCGGATGGATAAAGGGACAGCAGCCGGAAGGCGAGCTACTTGCGTTGGCGCCTCGGGTCCACCGCGCCAGTGCGCCGCGCCGCTGCGGCGGCCGCCGCCCACGCGCGCTGGGCGGTAGTGAGCTCGCTGCGGGATTCCACGCGGCCGCTGAGGGAGACGGTCACTGCACCGTCCTCCCCCAGGCCCTGGATGCCCGTGCCGCGCCAGCCGTGGCAGATCGCCAGCGCCACGGCGTCGGCCGCGTCGGCGGGCTTGGGCGGCGCGTCCAGCCGCAAAATGCTCGCCACCATGGCCTGCACCTGCGCCTTGTCGGCGCGCCCGGAGCCGGTGACGGCCGCCTTGACCTCACTGGGGGTGTGCAGGGCCAGCGGCAGGCCCCGCCGCGCGGCGGCGAGCATGGCGATCCCGGCCACCTGGGAGGTGCCGGTGATGGAGCGCAGGTTGTCCTGGGCAAAGACGCGCTCCACCGCGATTACCTCGGGCTTGTGCTTGTCGATCCACTCCTCGATACCCTTCTCGATGGCCAGGAGCCTAAAGTGCGCGGCCAGGTTGGGGTCACTGCGCACCACGCCCACGTCCACCAGTTGCACCTGGCGGCGGGCATCAACGTCGACGACCCCGAGCCCACACCTGGTGAGCCCGGGGTCAACGCCCAAAATCCGCAAAGGATCAGTCCTCGTCGAGCGCGGCCATGACCTCGGCGGAAGCGTCGAAGTTGGCGTAGACGTTCTGGACGTCGTCGCTGTCCTCGAGCGCGTCGATCAGCTTCATGATCTTGCGTGCGCCCTCAACATCGACCTCGATCTGGGTGGAGGGCACCCACTGCACGTCGGCGGAGTCGTACTCGATGCCGGCCTCCAGCAGGGCGGAGCGCACCGGGATCAGGTCGGTGGCCTCGCTGGTGATCTCAAAGACCTCGTCGTGGGTCTCGATCTCCTCGGCGCCGGCCTCGAGGGCGACGTCCATGATGCGCTCCTCGTCAACGCCGTCGGCGGCCGGGACGATCACGACGCCCTTGCGGGAGAACAGGTAGGCCACGCTGCCGGGCTCGGCCAGGGAGCCGCCGTTGCGGGAGAACGCCACGCGCACCTCGGAGGCGGCGCGGTTGCGGTTGTCGGTCAGGCACTCGACCAGGACGGCGATGCCGCCGGGGCCGTAGCCCTCGTACATGATGGTTTCCCAGTCGGCGCCGCCGGCCTCTGCACCGGAGCCGCGCTTGACGGCGCGGTCGATGTTGTCCGCCGGCACAGACGCCTTCTTGGCCTTCTGGATGGCGTCGAAGAGGGTCGGGTTACCAGCGGGGTCGCCGCCACCGGTACGAGCCGAAACCTCGATGTTCTTGATCAGGCGGGCAAAGAGCTTGCCACGCTTGGCGTCGATAGCGGCCTTCTTGTGCTTGGTGGTTGCCCACTTAGAGTGCCCGGCCATAGTGCTCCACTTCCATTTGTTGCATCTCTGTTGGCCGACGTTGCCTGGCGCCGCGCGGCCAATACTGGCAATTATTTTACCGGTCCTATTCCCGCTTCTCGCGCACCATGCCTACAAAGAGCTCGTGGACGCGCGTGTCGCTGCTTACCTCCGGGTGGAAGGAGGTGGCCAGCAGGTGTCCCTGGCGCACCGCCACTGCCCGCGCCCCCACGGGGGTTTCCACGCTGGCCAAAACCTCCACCTCGGGCCCGGTGTCCTCGATCCAGGGCGCGCGGATGAAGACGGCGTGCAGGGGGTCCTGGCCGGCGGCAACGTCGGCCCCTAAAGCGGGTGAAGAAAGCCACGCCTCTGAGGAATCGACCTGGCGGCCAAAGGAGTTGCGGCGGGCGGTAACGTCCAGGCCGCCGATCGTGCGCTGGCCCTCGATGCCGTCCTCAAGGCGGTCGGCCAGCAGGATCAATCCGGCACAGGAGCCGTAGGTGGGCAGGCCGGCGGCGATCGCAGCGCGCAAAGGCTCCTCCAGCTCGAAGGCCTCCAGCAGCTTGATCATGGTGGTGGACTCACCGCCGGGCAGCACGATCCCGTCCAGGCCGGCCAGCTCGCTGGGGCGGCGCACCTTGACCACGTTCGCGCCCAGTCCCGCCAGCATCATCGCGTGCTCGCGGAAGTCTCCCTGCAGGGCCAATACGCCAATCGTGAGCTGTTCGCTCATGCTCATTCTCCGTTCTCAACAACGTGCGGGCAGGAACCGTCCCAGGCGGCCGTCCACGCCTCCAGGCGCTGGGCCAGGTCGTGCGGGTACTGGCGCACCGGCGAGGCGTGCAGCTCGGCCGGGGTGATCCAGGCCAGCTCGTCGACGACGCTGCGCTCCAGCTCGGTCCAGCGCGAGTCGTCCAACTCGCTGGCCTGCTCCACGCGCAGCAGGTAGTAGGTCTCGCTTTGGCGCACCGTGATGCTGGAGAACACGAACTCGGAATCCCGGGTCATCACGGGGCCCTCCAGGCTCTCCGGGGCGATCACTATGCCGGTCTCCTCCGCCAGCTCACGGGCCGCAGCCTGGCGGGTGTCCTCCCCCGGCTCCATCCCGCCTCCGATCGTGAACCACCAGGCGCGGGAGGTGTCCAGGGCGTCGTGCCCGCGGGCCAGCAGCACGCGACCGTCGGCGGCGATCACCACCACGCGCGCCGCGCTGCGGCTGGGCACGCCGTCAGCATCGGGCTTGAACTCGGTGCTGATCTGCTGCTTTTGCAAGCGCAAAGCCAGGTCGTCCACTGCTTCTCCTCAACTCACTGCTCGACTGCCCCGTTACTCCCCTGCGCCGAGCCGCCTCTGGAGCGTGGCCGGTCGTGGGGGCGGTGGGCATTAGTGAGGGCCGTCTTGCGACGGCCCTCACCAGCTAGTGCGTCTACCTAGCTCACCAACCGCGCTCGGCGAGACGGTGGGGAACCGGGATGTCGTCGACGTTGATG
Organism: Buchananella hordeovulneris; assembly: GCA_030529545.1. Classification (GTDB taxonomy): domain Bacteria; phylum Actinomycetota; class Actinomycetes; order Actinomycetales; family Actinomycetaceae; genus Buchananella; species Buchananella hordeovulneris_A. The sequence continues at coordinate 10,416 of JAUMWR010000017.1, read as the reverse complement.
CCGACCATGGCCTCGCCCAGGCCGCGAGAAACGTCGGCCACGACGGACGGGTCATCGAAGAAGGTGGTGGCCTTGACGATGGCGGCGGCGCGCTTGGCCGGATCGCCGGACTTGAAGATGCCAGAGCCAACGAACACGCCGTCAGCGCCCAGCTGCATCATCATGGCCGCGTCGGCCGGGGTGGCAATGCCACCGGCGGTGAACAGCACGACCGGCAGCTTGCCGGTGCGGGCTACCTCCTCCACCAGGGCGTAGGGAGCGGCCAGCTCCTTGGCGGCCACGTAGAGCTCGTCCTTGCTCATGGAACGCAGGCGGTTGATCTCGGCGCGGATGGTGCGCATGTGGGTGACCGCGTTGGAGACGTCGCCGGTGCCGGCCTCGCCCTTGGAGCGGATCATGGCAGCGCCCTCGTTGATGCGGCGCAGGGCCTCGCCCAGGTTGGTGGCGCCACAGACGAACGGAACGGTGAAGTCCCACTTGTCGATGTGGTTGGCGTAGTCGGCCGGGGTGAGAACCTCGGACTCGTCGATGTAGTCGACGCCCAGGTGCTGCAGGATCTGGGCCTCGGCAAAGTGACCGATGCGGGCCTTGGCCATCACCGGGATGGAGACAGCGTTGATGATGCCCTCGATCATGTCCGGGTCGCTCATGCGGGAAACGCCGCCCTGAGCACGGATGTCAGCCGGGACGCGCTCGAGTGCCATAACGGCAACGGCGCCAGCGTCCTCAGCAATCTTGGCCTGCTCCGGGGTGACGACGTCCATGATGACGCCACCCTTCAGCATCTCGGCCATGCCGCGCTTGACACGGTCAGTTCCCACCACAGGCTGGTTCTCGTTAGTCACAGTGCTCTCCGCATAGTTCAGGTCTGGGTTTCCCATTCTACGCCAGCGCCCCGCCTGAAACGGAAGAGGCCGATTTTCCTGGGAAGCGGGTTAGTCCTCGACGATCTGGGCGTCCTGGATCTCCGGGGCCGGGCGCGCCGGCGCCGGGGACGGGGCCGGGGAATGCTCCAGCAGTTCGGCCTCTACCACCTCCGCCTCAGCGGGCCATTCGGCGTACTCCGCTGCCTCGCTGGCCTCCTCGCCGGCCGGCTCGTTGGAAGGGGCTCCCTCCCAGGTCTGGCCACCGATCGGCTTGGCGTGCTCGTAACTGGCTAGGTGCTTTTGCAGGCGCTTGGCCATCGGCATGAAGGTGGCCCAGGACAGCCCGCCGGAGATCACGGCGCCGGCGAGCGGGACCACCTTGGCCACCCCGGAGGCAAAGCTGCGCTTGGTCATGGACACGCCGATGGAGGCGGCCACGCGCTTGACGATCGGATAGATCGCGCCGCTAGACAGGGCACGCTGCGGCAACTTTTGGGCCACGTTCTGGGCGATCATCTCAGCCACCTTCTTCACCCCGCCCTGGGCCCAGTGCACGCCGAACATGACGCCCACAAAGAGGGTGAGGATGGATTCGGTGGACTCGTCCAGGTCCCCGTCGCCGGCAAACAGGTTGGGCCAGCTGTAGAGGTAAGCCATCTTCTGGGCCACGCGCAGCACGTGCCCCATGTACTGGGCCACGTCCCCGGCCACGGTGCCGATCATCGCCAGCCCGCCAGGCAGGCCGGCGGCGGCGGACAGGGCCGTCACGCGGGAGGTCTCATAGCTTATGGCGCTCTTGGCCGCCTTGGCGATCACGTCCAGGCTCACGCCCGCCTGGGCGGGGCTGGTGGCCACCGCCGCCTCGATCTGGGCGGGCGGGCAGTAGCGCTTGAGCGCCCGCCGCAGGTACGCATCGCGGTTGACCCGGATGAGCGGCAGCTTCACTGCGGTGTGGAGCACGCGGGTGAACGCGCCGCCCGCCTCTACAAGGTCCTTGGGTTTCGCCATGGGGGCCATGCTAACTACGCAGGCGTAGGCGGGCGTCCACCATCCGCTCCATGTACCGCCGCTCCTGGGCGGGGAACTCCAGCGAGCTGCGCGTGGCGGCCCGGTGCCGGGCCAGCGCCAACTGGACGGCGGCGGACTGGAAGTCCTTGAGCGCCTTGGACTTGCGGCGCTGCTTGGCCCACCGGATGGCGGTGCGGTGCGCCTGGGGCACGGTGACCATGGACTGCTCCCACCGCTCGAGCTGCCCGCTGCGCACATAGGGCTCCAGATGCCACTGCACCAGGGAGAGCTCCGCGCGCTGCATGGTGGCCAGCGCGAAGAACAGGAAGATCAGGCCCGGCACCTGGATCCAGAAGGAGACGTTGTGCCCCGCCATGGCCGCCCCGTTCCATAGGGCGTGCAGCAGCACGGCAGCCAGGTAGCCCACCGGCGCCAACAATATCCAGGCGCGCCGGTTGGCCGACCGCGCCGCGAAGCCCAACGCCAGCCCCGTCATCGCGGTGAAGATCAAGTGGGCGAACGGGGAGAACACCCCGCGCACAATGAAGATCCCCGTCAGGTCGTAGCTGTAGCGGAAGAAGTAGGCGATGTTCTCCACGAACGCGAAACCGGCGGCGGTGGTGGCCGCGTAGACCACGCCGTCCACCGGCCCGCCAATCGCGTGGGGCCGGTACCAGAGCAGCAGGAGCAGCACGAAGGCCTTGGCGCCCTCCTCCACGAAGGGCGCGCTCACCACCGAGGCGAAGAGGTCGCCCTGCTCGGGCGAGCCGGTCAGGTTGTAGACCCGCTCGAACGCTGCTGTATTCGCCAGGGCCGCGATGAGCGTGGCCAGGCCCGCGCCCCACAGGAAGGTCATCACCAGGGAGGCCATTGGCTCCGGCTCCCACCGGTCGATCCAGCGCACCACCCCGAGGACGGCCATGAGCGGCAGCGCGGCGACGGCCGCCAGGAACGGCACGCTGGTAGTGATCTCCGCGCTGCTCGTGGTCAAGAGGATCGAGGCGACCATCGCTATTGCGGAGACCAGCAGCACGGCGAATTCCAGCACCCCAAGCTGGTTGGGGCTCTTGGGCGCGGAGTACGGCGCGCCGCTATAGGCGCCCCGGGTGCCGTAGGCGTGCCACACCTGCGCCGGGCGGGGCATGGCGGGAGCCAGCGTGGTGCCGGGCATGCCGTACTGCCCCCACGCGGCCTGCGCCGCTGCCCCGCTTGGCGCGCCCGCGCCGTAGTTGGCCGCCGACGTTCCCGCCGCCGCCCCGCTCACAGCGCCATAGTGACCATTGGCGCCGTGCACCGCGCCGCCGTTCGCGGGGGCGTAACCGTTGGGCCCGCCGCCGTTGGCAGCGCCGGGGACCCAGCCCCCGCCTGCCGGCGGCACCGGCCCCGGGTTGGCTCCGTAGCCGCTCACCGCTGTCCCTCCTGCGCGTTGCCTTCCCCAGCATCCTCGGCTCCGCGCATCGCGCCGCGGTAGACCTCCTCCACCCGGTCGGTCACGGTGGACCAGTCGTACTGGCCGGCCGCTTCTTGCCCTGCCTGCGCCACCGCGCGGCGGGCGGCATCGTCGTCCAAGGCGCGCCAAATGGCGGCGACCAGGTCCGGCGCGCTGCCGACCGGGAAAAGGCCGCCGTAGCGCCCCTCCCCCAGCACGGCGCGGAAAGCCGCGATGTCTGAGGCCAGCACGTAGGTACCGGCGGCCATGGCCTCCACCAGCACGATCCCGAAGGACTCGCCCCCCAACTGCGGCGCGATGTAAAGGTCTGCACCTTTCAAGAGTGCGGCCTTCTCCTCGTCGGTGATGCCGCCCAGGAACTCCACGCTCTTGCCGAAGCGCGCCAACTCCGCGCGCACCGCGCTCGCCTGCCCGCGGCCCGCGATCAGGAACCGCGCCTGCGGGTGGGACTCCAGGACCGGCCCCACCGCCTGCGCCAACACGTCCAGCCCCTTGCGCGGCTCATCCAGCCGCCCCAGGAAGACGATCACGGGCGCCTGCGGGCTGCCCATCCACTGCGGCAGCGGCTCGGCCCGGGCGAAGTCGGCCACCACCACACCGTTGGGGATGATCGTGGCCTCGCCCCGGTGGTAGCGCTGCAGCGTGCGCTTGGCCTCCGCAGAGACCGCGATCCGCGCGCGCAGCTTGCGCATCAGCCCGCCCACCACGGTGGAGGCCGCGCGCCGGGCCGCCGAGCGCTCCATCGCGGTGTGGAACGTGGCCACCACGGGCGCGCTCGAGCACGCCAGCGCCAGCAGGCCGATCGAGGGGGTGATGGGCTCGTGGACGTGGACCACGTCAAAGTCGCCCTCGCGCAGCCAGCGCCGCACCGTGCGCAGCGCGCCCGGGCCAAAGTTCAGCCGCGCCACGCTGCCGTTGTAGCGCCAGGAGCGCGAGCGTCCCGCGTCCACCAGCCAGAGGTGGCTGCCCTGGTACTCGTCCACCGGGGCCAGCACGCTGACCTCGTGGCCGCGGTTGGAGAGCTCGTCAGCCAGGTCCCGCACGTGGTTCTGCACCCCGCCGGGGCTGGCGAAAGAGTAGGGGCAAACGATGCCGATCCTCACGATTCCTCCTCCTGCGAGTGGGGCTTTTCCTGCCCGGCCGCCGCGCGGGCGCGGGCCAGGCGGGCCGGGTCCAGGTCCTCCACGAACACCGGTTGCAGCATGTGCCAGTGCTCCGCGTTCTGCTCCAGCCAGGCGGAGAACCAGTCCACCCACTGCTGGGTGAGGTCCGCGACCCCGGCCTTGCCCTTCTTATCCGTGTGCAGCTGCGCGGAGACGTCCACCACGATCCCCCACCGGCTCTTGGCGGCCCGCCGCTGGGCCCCGCGTAGGCGGACGTGGCGGATCGCCGCCGCGTAGAGCGGGATGCCACGCACCTGCGCCAGCGCGGCGGGGCCGGGGGCCACGAGGGCGGCGTGCCCGCCCAGAGTGACCTCCACGCCGGCGGCGGAGAGGTCGCGGTCCGCCAGCAGCGGCACCAGGTAGGCGTCCTGGCGGGAGCGGCGCACCAGCTCGGTGAACGGCTTTTCGGTCTTGGACACGGGCAGCACGGTCATGCCGAGCGCCTGACGCAGGGCCAGGAACGCCTCGAAGTCCGCCGCCGGCTCCAGGCGCTCTGCCACGGTCAACACCGGGGCCAGGTTGCGCGCCGACCACGCCGCGGCCAGGTCCCAGTTCCCGGTGTGGGTGAGGGCGAAGATGATGCTGTGGTCGGTGAGCTTGCTGTTTAGCTCGGCCGGCCCGTTGATCCCGCCACGCACGTCGAAGCGCTGGGGCGCCACCGCCGGCAGATACATGGCCTCCCCGAAGTAGCGCATGTAGTGCATGAGGGCCCGGCACGTGCGCAGCTTGCGCCGCCAGCGCGCTCGCACCGGCGCCACCCGCTGCAGGTTCTTCTCCAGCCGCGCCGCCCCGGGGTTGAGCCCCACCAGGTGCGCGGCCCCCTGCGCGGCGCCGACGGCGGCAAATGCGGTGCGCGTGACGGGCTCTGGGAGGCGGGGAGACAGGCGCATGAGCACGGACAGCGCGCTCACTTTGCCTGCCCGCCGTTATCTGCGCGCCCGGAGACCGGCGCCCCGTCCTGGGGCTGAGTGCCAGCGGTGGTCGCGGTGTCCGACGCCCCGCCCGCCGCCCCCGCCGGCGCGCCCGCCTCCGCAGTGGCAGGGGCCTGCCCGGTGGCCGACGCTGCCGGGCCCACCTGCCGGTAGACGGTGGCCATGCGTTGTCCCACGGTGATGGCCGCGAGCACGGCCAGGACGCTCAGGGCTCCCGCCAGCACCCAGCTGGGGGCGCCCACGCCCACCAGGAACAGGGCCACCAGGGAGATGATGAGCCGGTCGGTGCGCTCGGTCATACCCACCGCCGCGCTGGCGCCGATCGCCTCGGCCCGCGCGCGGGCGTAGGGGACCACGGCACCCAGGACGGTGCAGGCCAGGGCGGCCACCAGGGCCCAGGTGCCCACCGCGCCCTCCATGTGCCACAGGGCGTAGAGGGCGATGGAGGCAAAGATCGCGCCGTCACTCACCCGGTCCAGGGTGGAGTCCAAGAAGGCCCCCCAGGCGCTGGCCTTGCCGGTCAGGCGGGCCAGAATCCCGTCCAGCGAATCAAAGAGGGTGACGATTCCCAGCAGCGGCGGCGCCAACACGGCGTGCCCGGTGGGGATCAGGCCGATCGCCAAGGCGCAAGTGACCAGTGTGCCCGTCCACGTGACGGCGTCCGGGCTCACGCCCAGGCGGGCCAGGCCGCGCGCCGGGGCGGTGAAGATGGCCTTGGTGAATCCCCGGCCGTGCTGCCCCAGCATCAGCGACCCTCCCCCGGCTGGGCAGGGGGCAGTGGCGCTGCGCCCGCCTCGCTAGCGGGGCGGCCGGCGGCAACGTCGTGCAAACCGACGTCATCCTGTGCGGCGGGGCCGGAAATAACGTCGTCCCACGCGGCGGCCAGACGCGCCCGCGTGTCAGCCAGCAGCTCCGGCAGGGCCTTGGTCTGCGCGATGATCGGCAGGAAATTGGCATCTCCGCGCCAGCGAGGCACCACGTGCTGGTGCAGGTGCGCCGCGATGCCCGCGCCGGCCACCTCGCCCTGGTTCATGCCCAGGTTGAAGCCGTCGGGGCCGCTGACCGCGCGCGTCACGCGCATCGCCTGCTGGGTGAGCACCGCCACCTCGGTGCGCTCTGCGTCCGTGAGGTCGGTGTAGTCCGCCACGTGCCGCCACGGGCACACCAGCAGGTGTCCCGTGTTGTAGGGGAACAAGTTCAACACCACGAACGCCAACTCGGTGCGGCGTACCACCAGTGCCTCCTCGTCGCTGCGCTCGCGCATCGAGCAGAACGGGCACTGGGCGGCGCTGGAATCGGCCGGCTTGGCCTCGCCCTTGATGTAGGCGATCCGGTGCGGCGTCCACAGGCGCTCGTAGCGGTCGCTCTGCCCCGCGAACGCCTCCGGGGCGCTCACTGCGGGGAAGACAGCAGCGCAGCCCCCAGCCTCGCGCTCGGCCCCGACGGGCTCAGCGGAAAACGGCTGCGGGCTGCTCTCGCTAGTCACTCAGACGGCCTCTCGCTGCTCCACGGCCTTGACGATCCGCTCGATCGCCTCTTCCACGGCCACGCCGTTCTCCTGCTCACCACTGCGGAAGCGGAAGGAGACGGCACCCGCCTCCGCGTCCTCGCCACCGGCGATGAGGACGAACGGCACCTTGGACTTCGAAGCGTTGCGGATCTTCTTGCCAAAGCGATCGTCGCTGAGGTCCACCTCGGCGCGGATGCCACGGGCGCGCAGCTGAGCGGCGATGCCCTCGACGTACTCGTAGAAGGGTTCGGCCACCGGCACCAGCAGCACCTGCACCGGGGCCAGCCAGGCCGGGAACGCGCCGGCGTAGTGCTCGGTGAGCACGCCAAAGAAGCGCTCGATGGAGCCGAACAGGGCGCGGTGGATCATCACCGGGCGCTGACGCGAACCATCCGGGGCGGTGTACTCCAGGTTGAAGCGCTCGGGCAGGTTGAAGTCCAGCTGGATCGTGGACATCTGCCAGGTGCGGCCGATCGCGTCCTTGGCCTGCACGGAGATCTTCGGGCCGTAGAAGGCGGCGCCCTCCGGGTCCGGCACCAACTCCAGGCCGGAGGCCGCAGCGACCTCGGCCAGCGTGTTGGTCGCCTCCTCCCACACGGCGTCGTCACCCACGAACTTCTTGGGGTTCTTGGTGGACAGCTCCAGGTAGAAGTCGTCCAGGCCGTAGTCCTTGAGCAGGCCCAGCACAAACTGCAAGAGCGTGGTCAGTTCGTCCTTCATCTGCTCGCGGGTGCAGTAGATGTGGGCGTCGTCCTGCGTGAAGCCGCGGGCGCGGGTCAGGCCGTGGACCACGCCGGACTTCTCGTAGCGGTAGACCGTGCCGAACTCGAACAGGCGCAGGGGCAGCTCGCGGTAGGAGCGGCCGCGCGATGCAAAGATCAGGTTGTGCATCGGGCAGTTCATCGGCTTGAGGTAGTAGTCGTGGCCCTCGCGGATCACGGTGCCGTCCTCAGCCACCTCGCGGTCCACGCGCATGGCCGGGTACATGCCCTCGGCGTACCAGTCCAGGTGACCGGAGGTCTTGAACAGGTCAGCCTTGGTCACGTGCGGGGTGGAGACAAACGAGTAGCCGGACTCCAGGTGACGACGGCGGGAGTACTGCTCCATCTCCATCTTCACCAGCGCACCCTTGGGGTGGAAGACGGGCAGACCGGAGCCGATCTCCTCCGGGAAGGAGAACAGGTCCAGCTCGGTGCCCAGGCGGCGGTGGTCGCGGCGCTCGGCCTCAGCGATGCGCTCCTGGTAGGCCGCCAGGTCCTCCTTGGTGGGCCAGGCGGTGCCGTAGATGCGCTGCAGGCCGTCGTTGGCCTGGTCCCCCTTCCAGTAGGCGGCACTGGCCTTGGTCAGGGCAAAGCCCTGGCCCAAAAGCTTGGTGGACGGCACGTGGGGGCCGCGGCACAGGTCCTTCCAGGCCACCTCGCCGTTGCGGCGCACGTTGTCGTAGATCGTCAGCTCGCCGCCGCCGACCTCGACGGAGGCTCCCTCTGCGCCAGCGCCCTTGGAGCCGATCAGCTCCAGCTTGTAGGGCTGGTCAGCCAGCTCGACGCGGGCCTCCTCCTCGGTCACCACGCGGCGGGAGAAGGTTTGGCCCTCCTTGACGATGCGCGCCATGCGCTTGGAGATCTCCTTCATCAGCTCCGGGGTGACGGAGTCGATGTTGCCGAAGTCGTAGTAGAAGCCGTCGGTGATGTAGGGGCCAATGCCCAGGTTCACGTCCGGGAAGAGCTGCTGCACGGCCTGCGCCATCACGTGGGTGGCGGAGTGGCGCAGGATGTCCAGCCCGTCGGGCTCGGAGATCAGAATGCCCTCGACGTTGGCGTCGGCGGGAACCGCGCGGGAGAGGTCCCAGGCCTCGCCGTTGACGCGCATGGCGATGACGTCTTTGTTGTCCTTAAAGAGCTCGGTGCCGGTAGTGCCGGCCGCCAGGTTCTTGGGGACGGAATCAATTACTACCGAAATCTCTGCCACGGAAAGCTCCTTGTATCTGTTTAACGGGCAGGTACATGTTAGCCGCCCCGGCCAAAGCAGGGCATTTCTTCCCCGGGCGGTGTGCGACTCACCGGACGAAGACCTGCACACTGGGCAGGTGCGATTCACCGGGCGGCACAACTCATTTGTCGGGAAGCGGATCATCGAACGAAGCTCTACTCACTGCGCGGCATGACTCATCCGGTGCCACCGGCCGTAGGCCCACTCTCCGCCTGCGCTGCCGCCTCACGTTTTTGCGGGCGGCCCGGCGGCATGGCCCGGGAAAAGCAAAAGAGCGACGTCCTCACGTCGCTCTCACCGTGGGCGATACTGGGTTCGAACCAGTGACCTCTTCCGTGTCAAGGAAGCGCGCTACCACTGCGCCAATCGCCCGAGCGGATGACGGGACTCGAACCCGCGACCCTCACCTTGGCAAGGTGATGCTCTACCAACTGAGCTACATCCGCATTTGTTACCTCGTCGGCAACGAGATGAAACCTTAACAGCACAGGTGCCGGAAAACGAAATCAAACGGGTGTGACGCTCGCCCCACTCTGCTCGGGCAGGGCTTTCATTGCCCCGCAGAGGTGGCTACGATGCGCGTGATTACGCCATTTTCGCCCAGTTCGTGGGGGACGACGTTGCCCGCCCGCCACCCCGTTTAGGGGCCGGGTGGAGCCCGTCGAACACCCCAAAGTGGGCGTTTCCAAGGGGGTTTGCGATGGGAAATTGGGACGAGCGTTACACGGCTGCGCTCGCGGCGGGGCGGAAACTGTTTCCCGTCCGCCCGTCTCTGGGCGTCACTCACGCCCTGGATCTGCTGCACGGGCGCTTTCCCGCTCGCCACTCCCCCGCTTTCACCACCGACCACCGTCGCAGCGCGATCGACGTAGGCGCGGGCGAGGGGCGTCACGCCCGCGAGCTGGTTCGCCGCGGCTACCGGGTGACCGCGCTGGAGGGCTCGCGCGTTGCGGCCGAGGCCGGCGCCGCCAGCCCGGAGGAGGGCATTAGCTGGCTGGCGGGGGACGCAGGCTCCTGGCAACCGCCCCAACCTGCCGACTTGGTGTTGGCCGCCTACCTGCATTCGATGGACTTCCACATCTCTTCGATACTGGGCAACATGGCGGCCTGGGTGCGCCCGGGCGGCTACATGGTGCTGGTGGGGCACGCGGTGCGCAACCTGAAGCGCGACGTGCCGGGCCCGCCTAGCGCCGATGCACTCTGGGAGCCGGACGCGCTGGCTGCCAACCTGGAGGCACTCGGTTTCGCTGTGACCTTCGCCAAGCACGTGGAGCGGGTGAAGGTGCGCCCCAAGCGAGTGGGCGTGCGCCAGGACGCCTCCAGCGATGCGGTGGTGTTGGCGCGCAAGCTCTAAGCCAGCGGAGCGGCGCGCCCACGAAGCGGGGATCTTCGTGGGCGCGAGGGGTGTACTGCGGGGACGAGCGACCTCAGCACGTCGAATCTGTTGGCGTTGGGGCAAACAATTGGCCTGGGGAGCCTCCCCAACGCCAACAAAAGC
>JAUMWR010000016.1:24680-41782 GCA_030529545.1 Buchananella hordeovulneris | reverse complement strand
CCCCCCGCCAAACGCCCCCGCCCCGCCACGTCACCGCGCGGCGCTACCGCCTAAAATCGCGGCATGTTCGCTTTGCTGCCAGCCGCAGTTTTCGTGTCGCCCTCGCTGTTGAATTACGGCGTGCCGCCAATGGCGGGAGCGCTGACGGGAACCGTGGCTGCCCTGGTGCTGTACTCGCTGTGGAAGCTCAGCACATTGCGCAAGAAGCAGGCGGCGCCTGGGGCCCGCCTGCGCCCGCCCATGCTGGCGGTGGGCACCTTTGGCGGCGCCTTCGCGGCGCTGAGCATCACCCGGGCGGCGCGCCGCTCCTGGGCGGAGCCGGACTGGGTGGGGCTGTGCAGCCACGCCCTATTGATCGCGGCGATCGTGGCCGTCACGTGGCTGGTGGTGCGGATGGTGGGGCACGCGGCAGATCGGGTGCTAGGCAGCCAGCCCGCAGAGCGCCTGTCGTCTAGGCGGCGCGCCACCCAGATTCTGATGGTGCGTCGCGTGGCGGTGGCGGTGGTCTGCGTGGCCGGCGCGGTGGCTGTGGTGATGACCTTCCCTGGGGCGCGCACCATCATGGCGTCGGTGCTGGCGTCGGCAGGTCTGATCTCGCTGGTGGCTGGCTTGGCCGCTCAGTCCAGCCTGGCCAACCTGTTTGCGGGGCTGCAGCTCGCGTTCACCGATGCGGTGCGCGTGGGAGACACGGTGAGCATCGAGTCCAAGACCGGCAAGGTGGAGGAGATCACGCTCACCTACGTGGTTTTGGCCGTGTGGGATGGAAGACACGTGATCGTGCCCTCCACGCTGTTCATCAAGAACCATTTTGAGAACGTCTCTCGGCACTCGGAGGCGGGCACTGCGCCGGTGTTCTTGGACCTGAACTGGGACGTGCCGGTAGGGCGCCTGCGCGCGGAGTTGGAGAGCTTTGTGCACGCCCACGACCTGTGGGACGGCAATGAGTGCAGCGCCGCCGTCACCGACGCCAAGGGCGGCAACGTGGAGGTGCGGGTCTTGGTCTCTGCCGCCACGCCGGGGGAGTTGTGGAACCTGCGCTGCGCGGTGCGCGAGCATCTGGTGGCCTGGGTACAGCACAATTTCCCGTCTAGCTTGCCGCGCACGCGCATCGAGCGCGTGGACGTTTGAAAGGAGAGCCCTAATGAGTTTTGATTCTTCTTCCCGCCCCGCTGCTGGGCAGGCCGTGGGGGACGACGTTGCCGCGTTGGTATCCCCTTCCGAGGCCGATCTGAGTGCCGCCGCAGGTTCGGAGGGCAGTGCCCCCGAGGTGGGTGCGGCGGTGGACTTCCCGGAGACGGAGGAGCAATGGCGGGCCCGGTTGACCCCGCTGGCCTACCACGTGCTGCGGGAGGCTGGGACGGAACGCCCGTTCACCGGCTCCCTGCTGCACGAGGACCGCGACGGCACCTACTCGTGTGGCGGCTGCGGAGCCAAGCTGTTTGACGCAGTGACCAAGTTCGACTCCCACTGCGGTTGGCCGGCGTTCTACGCGCCGCTGGAGGAGGCGGCGGTGACACTCCTGGAGGACCGTAGCCACGGGATGCAACGCACGGAGGTGCGTTGCGCACGCTGTGATTCCCACCTGGGGCACGTTTTCCCGGATGCCCCGCAGACCCCCACGGGCAAGCGCTTCTGCATGAACTCGGTTTCGCTCCAGTTCACGCCCGCGCCGTGAGCCAGACGCTGGAGCTGTTGGGTGGATTCCTGGGACTGGCCTCTATCGCGGTCCTGGGATACGTCCTGGCGGCTACCGGCGTCCTAACTGCCGCCACCGGCCTGGCGGGCGCGGGTGGGGATCCCTCCCGTCAGTCGGTGGCGCAGGAGGCGCTGACGCGCCTATGTTTCTTTGTGACCATGCCGGCGGTCATGTTCACCTCGATCGTGCACAGCGATGGCGAGGTCTTTGGGCGCCTGGCGCTGGTGACGAGGGCGGTGCCCGTGGTGTTCATCGCCGCCACGTTCGCGCTGGCCAGGTGGCGCGGGCAGGCCGCCGCCCCCGCGATGATCGCGGCGCTGGGCGCGGGCTACTCCAACTCCGCCAACATCGGCATCCCGGTGCCCAACCTGCTGCTGGGCTCTGCCTCCTTCGTGGCCCCCGTGCAGCTGGTGCAGCAACTCCTGCTTACCCCGATCGCGCTGGCCGTCCTCGGCGCCGCCAACACCTCCGTCAAAACTGTGGCTGGCCGAGCCGATGGCAGCACCAATGGTCGGGCCGACGCTCCCGCAGGCGGGAACGCAGACAATGTGCCCGCTGCCCGCGCAGAGGCACCGTCTCGCCCCGGTGCCGCCCCCTCCGCCGCCTCCGCCGCCTGCGCTGAGCCGCCCGCAAGCCACCCGGCGGAAGGTGCGCCCGCCGCTCGTGCCGCCGCCCCACCGGCAGCCCACGCGGCCCCCTGCGCCGTTCCCGCTGGCGCCCACCCCGTCCCCGCCGTCCCCAGGGAAGGGCGGGACGGGGGCTCGTTCGCTGGGGCTGGGCAAACTCACCCGCTTGCCGCAAAGTCAGGGTGGCCTGAGCAGGCCGGGTGGGCGGGAACGTCGTCCACCCAAGCGGCACTAATGGGGGCGGCGCCCCCGGAGAAAAGCGGCCGGGCGGCCCGGATAATGCGCGGTTTTCTGAACGTCGCGCCATTTAAACACCCGCCGGTAATAGCAGTACTCGTGGCCGTCGGCGTAAGCCTGGCCGGCTGGGAAATCCCCGCCTGGATAATGCGGCCAATCGACATGCTCGCAGCCGCCGCCATCCCCCTCATGCTGCTGGTGCTCGGCATGGCCATGCTCTCACCAGGGCGAACTGCGCGGGGGTAGGAGGCGCAGAAAGTCGCCGTTTTGACGGTGGGAAAGCCCCTGGTCTCTCCATTGGTGGCCGCAGGGCTCGGCCTGGCGGTCAGCCTGAGCAGAGCCGAGTTGGCGGTCGCGGTAATCGTGGCCAGCCTGCCCACCGCGCAGAACGTTTTTATCCACGCCACCCGCTTTGCGGTGCAGCCGGACCTGGCGCGTCGAGTTGTGATTGCTACCACGCTCGCCTGCTTGCCGGTATTGCTAACACTGCACTGCTTCCTGGCGTAACCGCCCCTTGGGGGGACTTCCGGCACCCGGAAGCCGAAGGGGAGGAGCGCTATCCTACGGATGCGTAGTCAAAGGTTAGGCTACGCTCATCAACTACGTCACGCCGAACATTTACGTTACGGTGTTGTCGAAAGGGGAATTCATGTCGTACGCAAAGCTCATGCGCGGTGCAGTTGCGCTCGCTGCTAGCTCTGCTCTCTTGCTCGCCGGCTGCTCGCAGGCCGCCGACAACCACGACCACGCTGGTGGAGACCACGACCACTTGGACGTCTTTGCCACCACCGGCTACCTCGCCGACGCTGTCAAGAACATCGCCCCGGACGCCCACATCACCACCATGGTTGGCCCGGGTGGCGACCCGCACACCTACCAGCCGTCCACCAAGGACCTGGAGACCATGCAGGCTGCTGACCTCACCGTCTGGACCGGCCTGCACATGGAGGCCCAGATGCTCGACCAGCTCGAGGGCCTGGGCGACAAGCAGATCGCCGTCGGCGAGATGCTGCCCAAGGAGAACCTGCTGGACTGGCCTGAGACCGACGACGCCGGCAACCCGCTGCACGACCCGCACATCTGGAACTCTCCGGACAACTGGATCCTGGTCACCGGCTTCATCGCCGACAAGCTGGCCGAGGTTGACCCGGACAACGCGGAGACCTACAAGGCCAACGCCACCAAGTACCAGGGCGAGATCGCGGCCATGAAGGAAGAGGCCACCAAGAAGTTCGAGGGTCTGACCACCCGCACCCTGGTGACCGGTCACGACGCCTTCAACTACCTGGGCTCCTCCTTCGGCCTGGACATCTACGCCACGGACTTCGTCTCCTCCGAGGCCCAGCTCTCCGCCGCTGAGATCGACGAGCTGGCCAAGATGATCGCGGAGAAGAAGGTTCCGGTCATCTTCCAGGACAACCTGGCCAACCCGCAGGCCATCCAGCACCTGCAGGAGGCCGTGACCAAGCTGAACTGGAAGGTGGAGATCAGCGACAAGGAGCTGTTCGCTGACTCCCTCGGCGCCGAGGCCGGCGTCGACACCTACCTCGGCGTTTTCAACCACAACGTCGACGCAATCGTGGAGGCCCTGGGCGGAAAGTGAGGCGCCTAGTGCCGGGTGAGCAGAAGCCGTAAGCGACTCTTGCCCCCGCGCGGTGGCCCCGTGGTGGATGGCGACCGCGCGGTCCGGCGTGGTAAACCCCCACGTTACACCACCGCCCAGCGCCCCCCGACGCGTAAGCAAATGCCTGACACGACTGCAAACTCGACCCTCCCGGCGGCAAACTCCCCGGGAAGCGCCACCGCCCGCACCGGGTCTGGCGCGGAGCTCGCTTGCAGCGTGCGCGGGCTGACCGCTGCCTACCACAGCGCCCCGGTGCTCACCGACATCGACCTGGACGTCCCCACCGGGGTGATCCTGGGTGTGGTGGGCCCCAACGGCGCCGGCAAGTCCACGCTCCTGAAGTGCATGCTGGGCCTCCTGCCGCCCGTGCGCGGGGAGGTGAAGTTCTTTGGCCAGCCCCTGGCTGCAGTGCGCCCGCGCGTGGCCTACATGCCGCAGGCCGCCTCCATCGACTGGGACTTCCCGGCCACCGTGCTGGACGTGGTGACCATGGGCACCTACGCCAGCCTCGGCTTCCTCAAGTGGCCCGGCCGCAAGCAGAAAGAAGCCGCCCGTGCCGTGCTGGAGACGGTGGGCATGAGCGAGTTCGCCGACCGCCAGATTGGCCAGCTCTCCGGTGGCCAGCGCCAGCGCGTCTTCCTGGCCCGCGCCCTGGTCCAGCAGCCGGACCTCTACTGCATGGACGAGCCCTTCTCCGGCATCGACGCCAAGAGCCAGAGCGCCATCCTGGACGTGCTGCGCTCCCTGCGCGCCCAGGGCAAGACCGTCATCCTGGTACACCACGACCTGGCCACGGTGGGCCAGTACTGCGACCACGTGGCCCTGCTCAACCGCCGCATGATCTCCGCTGGCGCTACCGAGGAGGCATTCACGCGCCAGGCCATCCAGGCCGCCTACGACGTCCCGGCCCTGGATGAGTCCTTCCTCGAATTCGCGGTGGGGGAGAAATGAGCATCATCGAGTTTCTCTCCTCCTACACCTTCCGCATGGTGCTGCTGGGCACCAGCGTCATCGGCATCGTGGCCGGCGCGCTGGGCTGCTTTGCCTACCTGCGCAAGCAGTCCTTGATCTCCGACGTGGTCAGCCACTCCGCGCTGCCCGGCACACTGGGCGCGTTCCTGGTGGCCGTCTCCCTGGGGCTCGACGGGCGCAACCTGGTCACCCTCACGGTGGGGGCCGTAGTGGCCGGCACGATAGCCGCCGTCCTGACCAACTACATCCGCAGCTACTCCAACCTGCACATCGACGCCGCCATGGTGGTGGTCCTGACCGTCTTCTTCGGTGGCGGCATGGTGCTCATGCGGATCATCACCAACGGTCACTACCCGGGTAAGGGTGGCATCCAGGACTACCTGTTTGGCAACGCCTCTCACCTGACGCACGCGGACCTGGTGACCTCCGTGGTGGTCGGTGCGATCGCGCTGGGCATTATGTTGGCCTTCTTCAAGGAGTTCGCGCTGCGGGCCTTTGACCCCGCGCACTCGCAGGTGGCAGGTTTCAACGCCAAGTGGCTGGACCTGGCCCTGTTCGCGGCAATCGTGGCAGCCACTGTGATCGGCGTGAAAGCGGTGGGGTTGGTGCTCATGGTGGCCTTCGTGGTCACCCCGCCGGCCACCGCCCGCCAATGGACCAGCTCGCTGCCCAAGATGGTGGCGCTCTCCGCCGTGCTGGGTGGGGTCAGCTCCGCGATCGGCGCGTACGTTTCCGTCTCGGTGGGTAACGTTCCCACCGGCCCCGTGATCGTGGTGGTGCTCTCCGTCTTCTTCCTGTTCTCGCTGCTGGCCGCGCCGCGCCGTGGCCTGGTGGCCCGCTGGATTGCCCGCTCGCGCATGCGCCGCGAGTGGGACGACGTTGCTGCCGGCGCCCCCGCGCTGGGGGACGCCCAGGTGAAGGAGGCGTGATGAGCTACACGACTGGTGTTTTGCTGCTGGCCGTGGTTACGGCCCTGGCCGCCGCCCTCCCGGGCGTATTCGTGGTGCTGCGCCGCGACTCCATGCTGGTGGACGCAATCGCGCACGCTGTGTTCCCCGGCATCGTGGTGGGCTTCTTCTTTACCCACGACCTGGACTCGCCGCTGCTGGTAATCGGTGCGGCCCTGGCAGGCCTGGCCGTGGTCCTGGGCAGCGAGTGGCTCAGCCGCACCCGCCTGGTGGGTGGAGACGCCCCGCAGGGTCTCATCTTCCCGGCCCTGTTCAGCGGTGGCGTCATCCTGGTCACCGCCAACTTTGCCCACATCCACTTGGACACGCACGCGGTGCTCGTGGGTGACCTGAACCTGGCGGCGTTCAAAATCATGAAGGTCAACGGGGTCAACATCGGTCCCGAGTACCTCTACGTGATGCTGAGCGTGCTGCTCCTGAACGTGCTCGCGGTCGTGGCGCTCTATCCGCGTCTTAAGGTGGCGACGTTCGACAGCGAGTTCGCCCAGGTGGCGGGCCTGCGCACCGGCCCGCTGGGTTCGGTGTTCATGTTCCTGGTGGCCCTCACGGTCACCGCCGCGTTCAACGCCGCAGGAGCCATCTTGATCCTGGCCCTGGTGATCGTGCCGGCCGCCGTGGCCGCGCTCCTCACCAAGCACCTAGGCACCATGATCGGCGTGACCCTGCTGGTGGCGGGTGTGGGAGCCGTGGCCGGCTTCGAGATGGCCTACGCCCTGGACGTGGCCACCTCCGCCGGAATGAGCGTGTTCTACGGCCTCATCTTCGCCGTGGCCTTCGCGTGGGTACAGGTGCGCAAGGCGATGCGCCGCAAGCGCATGCACGCCGGCCTGGACGCTGGCGGCGAGGCCGCGCAGGTGGCCGCCTAAACAGTTTCCCGCCCGGCGCCAGCCGGGCGGGAAACTCGCATTTGGGCAGTCCAGCCCGCCGGCGCACACCGGGAAGTGGACGCCCCGGCCAGGGGAGTGCATACTCCGAGCGCGTGGCTGCCCGGTGCGCCCTAGCGGGCGAGGGAGACGAAGATCGACTCCAGCAGCGGCTGGCCCAGCGGCAGGGGATCGTGCCCCTCCACCAGCAGCTGCACAGAGCCGGAGTACGGCGGACCGGGCTGCACTGTCAGCACCGTGCCCACCCCCACGCCGTTGGTTCCCAAGTGGCGCAGGGCGGCGGCATCGTCGTCCGCAATGCGCTCCACGCGCACGGGCGTGTCAAAAGCAATCTCGCTGAGCGCCACGGCCTCCAGGTCCGGCAGTGTGCCGTCCGGGGAGGGGATCGGGTCCCCGTGCGGATCGCGCACCGGGTGGCCCAGCGCGGCGTCGATCCGCTCAATAAACAGGTCGCTGACGGCGTGCTCCAGGGCCTCGGCCTCGTCGTGCACCTCGTCCCACGTGTAGCCGAGCTGCCACACCAGGTAGGACTCCAGTAGGCGGTGGCGGCGCACCATCTCGATGGCGTAGCGGCGCCCCAGCGGCGTCAGCGTGATGGCCCCGTACGGCGCGTGGCGCACCAGCCCCAACGCGGCCAGCTTGCGCACCGCGTCGGAAGTGGAGGAAAGCCGCACCTGGACCCTGGCGGCGATCGCGGAGGCGGTGACGGGCTCGTCCGTCCACTCCTGAAGCGACCAGATTGCCTTGAGGTAGTTCTGGAAACTGCTAGAAAGATCCGAAAGCGGCATAGGTTCAACGTAGCACTTGCCGCTAGGGTTGCCCCGAAGCTACCAGCACCGGATGAATCGACTAGCCAGGGAGGAAGCCTTGGAAAACACGGCAGGACAGCGGCCGCGCCCCACCGACGGGCTGCCCCAAGATCACACCCATCCCACCTCCCCGGCCCCCGCAGCTTCGTCCACCGCCGCAGATCCCGCTGACGTCTTCCGAGCCAACTCCGGAGAACCCCATCCCTCCCAGGAGAGCACATCCGGCGGCCTGCTCTACAAGCCCGCCTTCTGGTTGGCGCTGGCCGTGGCCAGCGCAGTCCTTGCCGTATTCCTGGTGGCCAATAGCGTGTGACGGCTTCCCGGGTTGGCAAAAAAGACGGTAGGATTAACAATCGGCCAATGAGGCGAGGCCCCTATAGCTCAGTCGGTAGAGCAGCGTCCTTTTAAGTCGTGGGTCGTAGGTTCGAGTCCTACTGGGGGCACCAAGGAAAACCCGGCGCGTAAGCAAAAGCCGCGCCCGCACCGCCGCCCGCGCGCTAAACCGGGTTCAGGCCACTTTCGGCGCCGGATGGGCTGCGATTTATGCGGTGAAGGGCCACAATTGGAAGTGAGTCAAGGCACTTTCCCTTCCGCCGAGCACTCGCCAACTTGAAGGAGGCCAACGATGACCGAGACCAAGCGGCCCCGCCGCCCTGCGATCCTTGAGCCTGCCGATGCGGAGGCAATCTGCGGCGAGGAAGACCCGGCCCTCATCTTAGAAGCCGCTGCGTTGTCCGCCGCCGCCACCATCCACGCCTGCTACCTGCCATCGGACATCTCCGACGACGTGCGCGAACTGCTGGACCGCGCCAGCGACGGTGGCCTGAACGCACTCGCGGCGCTGTGGGCCCAGACGCCGGCCGCCTCCACCCCCGGCGCCCTGTGGCGCCTCTACCTGCTGCACGAGTGGTGGCAAGCCGAGCCCGAACAGGTAAACCGCGCCGCCCGCGCGGTGGGCGTAGAGCCTTCCAACGTTTTCGTCCAGCTCACCTCCCTCTTCAGCGCCGGCGCCCCCAGCTTCCCGCTGGTGCTGCGCGAGTGCGCCCATCTGGCCGAGGCACTGGCCGCCAAGGAGGAGCTCGGCGGCGCCGCCCCGTCCCTGGTGAGCCTGCCGCAGCTAGCGCAGGACCTTGCCCTGGCCGCCACCCTGCTCTCCAAAGGGGAGCTGGAGTAGCCGCCTAATTCCACCCGTAGCGTTCGGGCCAGCTCGTTTCGGGCTGCCCCGAACGCACCTGCCTATTCTCTTAACTGTTTCGTAATCTGAGCCTGGAACGATGTGACCATGGAAACTCGTGACCCCCAACCTGACTCGACCTACACGATCGAGCCTGCCGACCCCAAGGACTTCCTCACCGGCGAGGACGTCCAGGACTACGAGGACAAGGACTTCGCTCCGGCCACGAGTTTCGTAAGCCGACCCACCCCGCGCGACCTCTTCCCGCGCGGCGTGGTCTCCCCGGCCACCCTCGCCTCTACCCGCCCGATGCCGGTGGCCGACGTTCCGCCGGCCGCCCCCACCCCCGGCGCCACCCAGGAGACGCCGTCGTCGGCTAACCTGCCCCTCCCGCAGGCGGCGGGCGCCTCGGGTGCCAAGCCGAGCGGCGGCGAAGCGGCGGGGGGCGCGGGCGCAGCGTCGGCCAAGGAAAAGAAGAGCAAGAAGGCAGCTAAGCGCGACATCTCCGCGCTGCCCACCAGCGACAAGAAACCCAAGGACTTCCCCGACCGCTTCGCCAACCGGGAGATGTCCTGGCTGGCATTCAACCAGCGCGTGCTGGAGCAAGCGATGGACTCGGACCTGCCCCTGCTGGAGCGCGCCTGGTTCCTCACCATCTTCTCCTCCAACCTGGACGAGTTCTACATGGTGCGCGTGGCCGGCCTGAAGCGCCGCATCGCCACCAACATCGCCACCTCGGCGCACGGGGTCTCGCCGCGCCAGCAGCTCGACGCCATCACCGAACGCGCCCAGGAGCTGACGCGCCGCCAGGCCGAGCTCTACCACGACGACATCAAACCGGCGCTGGCCCGCGAGGGCATCGTGGTCACCAGCATCGACCAACTGGACAAGGAGGAGACCGACCGCCTGCACCGCTACTTCCGGCGCCAGGTGTTCCCGGTCCTCACGCCGCTGGCCGTGGACCCCTCCCACCCCTTCCCCTACATCTCCGGCCTCTCCCTGAACCTGGCCGTCATCCTGCGCAACCCGCGCAGCGGCAAGGAGCACTTTGCGCGCGTCAAGGTGCCGCCGTCACTGCCCCGCTTTGTGCAGGTGGATCCCGCCCACCTGGTGCGCGGCGAGGAGGCGGCCCGGGAGGTGACGGAGTCGGCGCACGTGCCGGTGGAGGAGCAGCTGGCGTTCGTGCCCCTCGAGCAACTGATCGCCACCCACCTGGACCACCTGTTCCCGGGCATGGAGATCGTGGAGCACCACGCCTTCCGCGTCACCCGCAACGAGGACCTGGAAGTTGAGGAGGACGACGCGGAGAACCTCCTGACCGCGATGGAGAAGGAGCTCATGCGGCGCCGCTTTGGCCCCGCTGTGCGCCTGGAGGTGGAGGACACCATCTCCCCGTACGTGCGCTCCTTCCTGGTCTCCCGCCTGGGGATCCGCCCCGAGGACACCTTTGTGCTGCCCGCCCCGCTGGACCTGCGCGGCCTGAACCAGATCCACGACCTCGACATCCCGCGCCTGAAGTACAAGCCGTACGTGCCGGTCACCCCCAAGGGGATCGCGCCCGTGGAATCCGCCACCGCGCGCGACATCTTTGCCGCCATTCGGGAGGCCGACGTCCTGCTCCACCACCCCTACGACTCGTTCGCCACGTCCGTGCAGCACTTCATCGCCACCGCAGCGGCCGACCCCAAGGTGCTGGCGATCAAGCAGACGCTCTACCGCACCTCCGGCGACTCGCCGATCGTGGACGCCCTGATCGAGGCGGCGCGCGCCGGCAAGCAGGTGGTGGCGATCGTGGAGATCAAGGCCCGGTTCGACGAGGAAGCCAACATCTCCTGGGCCCGCAAGCTGGAGCGGGCCGGCGTGCACGTCGTCTACGGCATGATCGGCCTCAAGACCCACTGCAAGCTCTCCCTAGTGGTGCGCTCCGAGGGAGATGAGCTGCGCCGCTACTGCCACGTGGGCACCGGCAACTACCACCCGAAGACCGCGCGCGGATACGAGGACCTGGGCCTGCTCACCTGCGACACCGACGTCGCCCAGGACCTCACCCGCCTCTTCAACCAGCTCTCCGGCTACGCGCCGCGCGCCAAGTTCCACCGCCTGCTGGTGGCGCCCCTGACCGTGCGCCCCGGCCTAGTGGAGCGCATCGAGCGGGAGATCGAGAACAAGAAGGCCGGGCGCGAGGCCTGGATTCGCATCAAGGTCAACTCCGTGGTGGACGAGACCGTGATCGACGCCCTCTACCGCGCCTCCCAAGCCGGGGTAGCCGTGGACGTGGTCGTGCGCGGCATCTGCGCCATCCGCGCCGGCATCCCGGGACTGAGCGAAAACATCCGCACCCGCTCCATTCTGGGCCGCTACCTGGAGCACTCGCGGATCTACGCGTTTGCCAACGGAGGAGAGCCAGAGGTGTGGATCGGGTCCGCCGACCTCATGCACCGCAACCTGGACCGCCGCGTGGAGGCCCTAGTGCGGATCACCGAGCCGCGCCAGATCAAGTACCTGGCCGGCCTGGTGGAGCGGGAGGCCGCAGAGACCACCTCCTCCTGGCACCTGGAAGCCGACGGCTCCTGGACGCGCCACACCCGCGACAGCAAGGGCAAGCCGCTGGATGACATCCAGGCCCTCCTGATGGAGAACGCCCGTAAGCGCGTGGCCGCCAAGAACTAGCCGCTGCCCCTCTTCCCCTGTACTGATTGGAGCCAAATGGCTGCAAAGCCCGTAGATGTGCACGCCGCCGGGGCGGTGGTTTGGCGCGTGGAGCGCGGCAAGCTCCAGGTGCTGGTGGTCCACCGCGCCAAGTGGAACGACTGGGGGCTGCCCAAGGGCAAACTGGAACCCGGCGAGGGCCTGGCCGAGTGCGCGGTGAGGGAGATAGCGGAGGAGACCGGCGTCCTGGTCCAACTGGGGCAGCGGTTGGAGCCCGTGCGCTACCAGCTGGACGACGGGCGCTGGAAGCAGACCACCTACTGGGTGGCCAAGGAGATCGGCGCCGGGCACCCGGCCCTGCAGGGGCGCTCCCTGCCCCTGCGCGCCCCCAAGAGCGAGATCGACAAGGTGGAGTGGCTCACCGTGAAGGAAGCCCGCGCCCGCCTTACCTACGAGCACGACCGCGAATGCGTGGCCGACGTCGCCGACCTCTACGCCGATGACCGTCTGGACACGTGGACCCTGGTGATCGCCCGCCACGCGCGGGCCATCAAGCGGCACGCGTTCAAGCCCGGCACCGAGCACGACCGCCCCCTGACCAAGGCCGGCAAGGTACAGGCCGGTGCGCTCGCGGGGCTCTTCTCCGCCTTCGGCATCCGCTATCTGATCTCCTCCCCCTGGGAGCGCTGCGCCGCCACGGTGCGCCCGTACGCCAAGGCCACCTGCATCGAGGTGGACTACCGACCCGAGCTGACCGAGGCCGCCCACAAGGAGCGCCCCGCCCCTGTGGCCCGCCTGGTGCGCTCCCAGATCCTGCGCCGCGACGAACCCTTCGTGCTGTGCACTCACCGCCCGGTCCTACCCACCGTCCTCGACGAGGTACTGGAAAAAGCCCCCGGGCGCGTGCGCAAGTCCCTCAAGCTGGCCGACCCCTACCTGCGCCCCGGCGAGTGCCTAGTGCTGCACATGGCGCGCCGCCGCCGGGGAGCCGTGGTCGTGGCCGCCGAGTACGTGCGCGCGGGCAAAAAGGACCGCTAAACCACCCATCCTGAGAGAGGGACGCCGGTGGCAACGTCGGGCACCTATTAGGCCAACGAAACGGCGCGAGTGGGCGGGAACGTCGGCCACCATCCCAAACAAGAGGGACACATGGGCGCGCGCTCGCGGCGAGTGTGACCAGCTAGGCGGCGCGTTAACCAAATGTTTACCCGGCGGGAGGTAGCCGGTTAAAAAGTCCTCCTACCTTGGGGACAGGCCGGCCAGAGACGAGCCGGGCTTCCTCAAGAGGATGGAAAAAACGTGACCCTCACCCGTCGCATGGCCACGGTGGCCGCCGTGTCTGCCGTAGCACTGAGCCTGGCCGCCTGCGGCACCTCCCAGGAATCCGCTGGGGAGAACGGTAACTCCTCCCTGCAAGGCGAGATCTCCGGTGCAGGCGCTTCCTCCCAGGGCAAGGCCCAGGAGGCGTGGTTCGACACCTTCATGGTGCAAAACGATGACGTGACCATCACCTACAACCCCGTCGGCTCCGGCGGCGGGCGCGAACAGTTCATCGCCGGCGCCGTGGACTTTGCCGGCTCCGACTCCCCGCTGAAGGAAGGCGAGCTCGCCGGCGCCAAGGCGCGCTGCCTGGGCGGCGAGGCCCTGGAGCTGCCCGTCTACATCTCCCCGATCGCCATCTTCTACAACGTTCCCGGCTTCGAGGGCGACAAGCACATCAACATGACCCCCGACGTGATGGCCGACGTCTTCAACGGCACCATCACCAAGTGGAACGACGCTCGCCTGGCCGCCCTCAACCCGGGCGGCACGCTGCCCGACCTGGCTATCGTGCCCGTCTCCCGCTCCGACGAGTCCGGCACCACCAAGAACTTCCAGGCCTATCTGAACAAGGTCGCCCCCGCCCAGTGGCCGCACAAAGCCGAGGAGACCTGGCCCATCCAGGGCGGACAGTCCGGCGACGGCACCTCCGGCATGGTCTCCACCGTCGCGGCCGCGCCGGGCGCCATCGGCTACGCCGACGCCTCCCGCGTCACCGCCGACCTGGGGACCGTGGCCGTGGGCACTGACGGGAACTTCACCCCGTTCTCTGCGCAGGCCGCCGCGGCCACCGTCGACGCCTCCGAGCTGGCCGACGACGCCACCGACCTGCGCCTGGTCTACAAGATCAAGCGCGACGCCCCGGACACCTACCCGATCGTGCTGGTCTCCTACGTGATCGCCTGCTCCAAGTACGAGGACCCGGCCGTGGCCGACACCGTGGCCGCCTACCTCCGCTTCATCGCCTCCGAGGAAGGCCAGGAGATCTCCGCCGACCCCAAGGTGGCCGGTTCCGCCCCGATCTCTGCGGACCTGCGCGTCAAGGTAGAGGCAGCGATCGCCCAGATCACCAGCGAGTGACCTAGCCCGGGACTGCGGGGCGGCGCGCGTTTCGCGCCGCCCCGCACCGACCGGTTAAGACCAGTTCATTTGAGGAGAAAACATGGCAGGGCACAGCGCACCTAGCGCCGCATCCCAGCTAGGCAAGAAGGCCCCAGGGCGGGTAGGCAATCAACTCTTTGCGGGGATCTCGTACTCTGCGGGCATCATCATCATGGTGGTGCTGGCCGCTGTGGCCGGCTTCCTGCTGTGGAGCTCCTGGGACGCGCTCAGCGCCAGCCGGGAACAGCTCAGCGAAGTCAGCTTCATGCGCGGCAAGAGCTTCTGGGCGTACGTGGCTCCGTTCGTGTTCGGCACGCTGCTGGCCTCCGCGCTGGCCCTGCTGATCGCGGTGCCGCTGTCCACCGGGGTGGCGCTGTTCATCTCCCACTACGCGCCGCGCCGCCTGGCCCAGGCGCTGGGCTACCTGGTGGATCTGCTGGCCGCCATTCCCTCCGTCATCTACGGCCTGTGGGGCTTCCTGTGGCTGCGCCCCCTCATGGAGCCCGTCTACCAGTGGCTCACCGACAACCTCGGGTTCATCCCCCTGTTTGCCAACTACTCGGCCCCCGGCAAGAACATCCTCACCGGCGGTTTTGTGCTCGCCGTGATGATCCTGCCAATCATCACCGCCACCATGCGCGAGGTCTTCCTGCAGACCCCGCGCCTGCAGGAAGAGGCCTCGCTGGCCCTGGGCGCCACTCGCTTCGAGATGATTCGCCAAACCGTGCTGCCCTTCGGGCGCTCCGGCATGATCTCCGCCGCCATGCTGGGATTGGGGCGGGCCCTGGGAGAGACCATGGCCGTCCTGATGATCCTCTCCCCGGGTGCCTTCATTAACTTCCACATCCTCCAGGCCGGCCAGCACCAGACCATTGCGGCCAACATCGCCGCGCAGTTCCGCGAGGCCTTTGGGCTCTCCCGTTCAGTGCTGTTCGCCTCCGGCCTGGTCCTGTTCGTCCTCACCTTTGCCGTCAATATGCTGGCCCGCTGGATCATCGCGCGCCGCGCCGAGTTCTCGGGAGCAAACGCATGAGCGCCGCAGTCCTGACCGAATCGACCATGAAGCCCAAGCGGCTGCCCAAGTGGGCCCCGGCGGCAGTGGCTGCGGGCAGCGCCGCCCTGGTGCTGCTGGGCATGCTCGCTGCCGGCGGGTTCAACGCCCTGGGCGCGCTGGCCCTGACCGGGCTGGTCTACCTGGTGGTGATGACCAGCGCCTCCTGGATCGTGGAGGGCCCGCGCTGGGGCACCAACACGCTCATGACCACGCTGGTGGTGTTCGCGTTCATCGCCGTGATGATCCCGCTGGTCTCTCTGGTGTGGACGGTGGCCGCCGACGGCATCAAGGTGCTCTCCTGGGAGTTCTTCACCGAGGACATGAAGGGCGTGCGCGGCGGCCAGGCCCCCGGCGTGGGCCACGCGATCGTGGGCACCTTGTGGGTTACCTTCATGGCCACCATCATCTCTGTGCCGCTGGGCATCCTCACCGCCGTCTACCTGGTGGAGTACGGGCGTGGCCCGGTGGCGCGCGTCGTCACCTTCCTGACCGATGTCATGACCGGTATCCCCTCCATTGTGGCCGGTCTGTTCGCCTTCACCCTGCTCTCCATCCTGGTGGGCCCCCGCTACCAGTCGGCCGCGATCGGCGCGGTGGCGCTCTCCCTGTTAATGACCCCGGTGGTCATCCGGTCCGTTGAGGAGATGCTGCGACTGGTGCCCAACGAGCTGCGCGAGGCCTCCTACGCGCTGGGCGTGCCCAAGTGGCTCACCGTCATCAAGGTGGTGCTGCGCACCGCCATCGCCGGTATCACCACCGGTGTCATGATCGCCATCGCGCGCGTGATCGGAGAGACCGCGCCGCTGCTGCTCACCGTGAAGCTGGCCACCGCCTACAACACCAACCCGTTTGACGGCGCCATGGCCACGCTGCCGGTGTTCGTCTACGACCGCTACAGCAAGGGCCAGGCAGACGACCTGGAGCTCGCCTGGGGAGGCGCGCTCACCCTGATCATCATCGTCATGCTGCTCAACCTGTTCGCCCGCTTCATCTCCAAGGTGTTCTCCCCCAAGGGCAGCCGCTGACCGCGCGGCCCAGTAAGTCGTTTAGCCCGAAAGGCAAGGAAAGAAAATGTCTAAGCGAATCGATGTCCGGAACGAGAACATCTACTACGGCAACTTCTTGGCCGTGAAGGACGTGAACATCTCTATTGAGCCGCGCCACGTCACCGCCCTGATCGGCCCCTCCGGCTGCGGCAAGTCCACCTTCCTGCGCACCTTGAACCGCATGCACGAGGTCATCCCGGGCGCCCGCGTGGAGGGCGAGGTGATAGTGGACGGAATCAATCTCTACGACCCGTCCGTGGACGCCGTGCAGGTGCGCCGCACCATCGGCATGGTGTTCCAGCGCCCCAACCCGTTTCCCAGCATGTCCATCGCGGACAACGTGCTGGCTGGCGCCAAGTTGAACAACCGGCGTATGAGTAAGAGCGACGCGGAGGAGCTCGTGGAGAGCTCCCTGCGCGGCGCGAACCTCTGGAACGAGGTCAAGGACCGGCTGGGGCGCCCGGGCTCCTCCCTTTCCGGTGGCCAGCAGCAGCGCCTGTGCATTGCCCGCGCCATCGCGGTCAAGCCTGAGGTGCTGCTCATGGACGAGCCCTGCTCCGCCCTGGACCCCATCTCCACTCTGGCCATCGAGGACCTGATCCATGAGCTGAAGGAGAACTACACGATCGTGATCGTCACCCACAACATGCAGCAGGCCGCGCGCGTCTCCGGCACCACCGGGTTCTTCAACTTGGAGGCCACCGGCAAGCCGGGCCAGCTGGTGGAGGTGGGGCCCACCGACGTCATGTTCTCCAACCCCACCAACAAGGCCACGGAGGACTACATCTCTGGGCGTTTCGGCTAAGCCGCAGGCGCAGCAAAGAAGGGGTTTGGCCCGCAGGAAAACCTGCGGGCCAAACCCCTTTGCGTCGGGCCGCCCGGGCGGTAGGGGATAGCCCGGGCAGAGTGGGACAGCGCGGGCGGCGGGAGGGGAGTGGGTGG
>JAUMWR010000016.1:0-24670 GCA_030529545.1 Buchananella hordeovulneris | reverse complement strand
ATGTTGGGCGACAAGGACGCATGTTCGGCGACGGGTTTGGGTGGTTTCTTGTCGCCCAGGTGGGCTTCTTGTCGCCGAGGTTGTGTCCATGTCGCCCGGGTGGGGCGCTCCCCATACGTGTACGGCGGTGCGCCAGCCCTTTCCTGCCCACGGTGAAGACCGAGTGCTCCCCATACGCGAGCGGCGCGCGGGGTGATGGGCAGGTCTGGGAGACGGGGGAGAAGTGCCCAGGGGCAAGAGAGAAGGGTGTGTCCCGCAGGAAAATCTGCGGGACACACCCCTCGGCTTGGGCAACCCCTAGCGGACTAGACCGGCAGGGTGGCTGCCAGCAGCCAGTAGAGAGCCGCTGCGACGGCGGCCGCGGCGGGGATGGTCAGCACCCAGGCCACCGCGATGTTTCCGGCCACGCCCCAACGCACTGCGGAGAGGCGGCGCGTGGCGCCCACGCCCATGATTCCGGAGGTGATGGTGTGGGTGGTGGAGATAGGAGCGTGGAAGACGTAGGCGGCGGTGTAGAGCACACCGGAGGCGACGGCCTCGGCCACGAAACCGCGGGCCGGGTCCAGCTCGATCATCTTGCGGCCCAGGGTGCGCATGATGCGCCAACCGCCGGCGTAGGTGCCCAGGGAGATGGCCACGGCGGCGGCGATCTTCACCCACAGGGGCACCACGATCTCGCCAGAGGCGTCAAAGACCTGGTGGTTATGGCCGTAACCGCCTGCGATCAGGGCCATCACGATCACACCCATAGTCTTCTGGGCGTCCTGCAGGCCATGCCCCAACGCCATCGCGGCGGCGGAGATGGTCTGCAGAATGCGGAAGCGCTTGTTGGTGCGGTGGTAGGGCAGGTTGCGCACGATCCACAGCACCAGAACCATGGCGAAGTAGGCCAGCAGGAAGCCGATCAGCGGGGAGGCGATCATCGGAACGACCACCTTCCAGAAGATGCCGTTCCAGAACACCTGGGTGGAGCTAGCCAGACCGGCACCCACCAGGCCACCGATCAGAGCGTGGGAGGAGGAGGACGGCAGGCCAAACCACCAGGTGATCATGTTCCACACGATGGCGCCAACCAGGGCGGCCAGGATGATCGCCAGGCCGTGCACCTGCATGGCCGGGTCGGCATCAACTGCGAAGTGTTTAACGTCGATGATTCCGTCACCGATGGTCTTGGCCACTTCGGTGCCCAGAAGCGCGCCGATGACGTTCATCACAGCGGCCATCAACAGCGCCGCGCGCGGGGTCAGTGCCCGCGTGGAAACGGAGGTTGCGATGGCGTTAGCTGCGTCGTGGAATCCGTTTGTGTAGTCAAAGACAAGCGCCAGCACGATGACGGTTACGACCAGCACCAAGGCTAGGCTGAACATCACGCTTCCTTCAGAGCGATGGTCTCCACCACGTGCGCGAACTTCTCAAACGAGTCGATGGCGGACTCCAGTGCGCAAGTGACTTCCTTGAGCTTGATCAGCTCGATGGGGTCCTTCTCGTTCTCGAAAAGGGCGCCAACGCACTTGCGGTAGACGCGGTCGCCCTCGTTCTCGAGACGGTTGATCTCCATCCAGTAGTCACGCAGGTTGGAGGGGGTGCGCATCTTGGGCAGCATGTCCGCAGTGATCTCCGCGCACTTCTGCACCAGCGCAACCTGCTCGATCACCTCGGCGGGGACGCGCGTGACCTTGTAGAGGTGGATGAACTCGCCGGCCTCGTCGATCTGGTCAACGCAGTCGTCCAACTGGGTGGCCAGATCTGCGAGGTCGTCGCGGTCCAGGGGGGTGACGAACGTGGAATTCATTCGCTCAAATACGGCGTGGATGACCTCGTCTGCACCGTGCTCAGCGTCGTGCATCGCGTCCATGAGCGCTTCGCGCTCGTGAATGTCTGCCGACACCAGCTTCGACAGCGCGGCTGCCGCGGCGGTCAGGTGAGTTCCCACCTGGGCAT
Organism: Buchananella hordeovulneris; assembly: GCA_030529545.1. Classification (GTDB taxonomy): domain Bacteria; phylum Actinomycetota; class Actinomycetes; order Actinomycetales; family Actinomycetaceae; genus Buchananella; species Buchananella hordeovulneris_A. The sequence goes on along the minus strand of JAUMWR010000016.1, from coordinate 22,729 downwards.
AGAGGTCAAAAAGGTGGCCATTGGTGGGCGTTGGGCGCAATCGCACCGGAGTCTCCTTATTGCGGCAGAGGGTTAACGAGCGATAGCCAGACCTTGAACGGTAGGTACGCACTCCTCAGTATGCACCCTTATCCGGGTGGGCAGGGAGTCGCTACCGGCTTCACAGGGCCAGAAGTGCGGAGCGTCGCAGTTGCGCCGCCCGGGGGTGCGCGATAGCCAGGGACTTTTGGCACCGCACGGGCCACCGCCGGGGCAAAGAAAAAACCAGCTCGGGGAGCTGGCGTTCTCATTGAAAACTAGGGGACGCCGGACCGGAAGGCGCCTGTCGGCGCGTATGCCGCTCGTAGCGGCTCTAGTTGGAGCCCGGGGCTTTCGCGGTCCGGCGTCGCTTTAAGCGTACCGCATGTTCGGGAAGTTGGCGCCGTCAAATGTGATTCAGATCGCATTGGCTGTGTAGCTGGGGGTGGGTCTGTGGGACGATTGAGGGCGTGAACGCCGCTCCGTCCCCCTCCAGTGCGCCTCGGCCTGGCGAGCCGGCGACGCCTAATTCCCGCAATGGCGCCAATTTGCCCGACGTTCCCGCCGGCCCCGCCGCTCAAGCAGCCGCCCCGCGCACTGCCTCCAGTCGCCCCGCGACGGCGCCGGGCACTCGGGGTGGCGGCGCGGCAACGTCGTCCCCCCAAGGCGGGAGTGGAAAGTGGCCACGCCTACGCGCGGCCAACATCAGCCAGCTGGCGGGCGACGCCACACGGCTAGAGGCGAACTTCGGGGTGCGGCCGGGCTGGATCATCGCCATCGTCTCCACGCTCCTGGCGCTCGCGTTTGCCTACATCTCCCTCCACCTACCGCCGCAGATGGAGGCGTATCCCACGTTCCTGGCGCTGGCGGCTTTCGCCTACGGCTGGCCGTCCCTGATCGGTATTCCGTCGCGGCGCGGCGGGCCCCTGGTGATCGCCTTCACCGGGATCACTGCGGTGGTGCTGGTGCAGCTGACCCACAACTTCCTCTGGGCTGCGGTGGTGATGGGCTTCGCGGTGATCGCCGCCTTTATTCACCAGATGGCGCGTGAGGGCGGCCGGCCCGGCCTGGTGGAGTCCGTCTCCGGGATTGTCACGGGCGCCTCGATCGCACTGGCCGGCATCGGCTGGCTGGCGGCGATGACCACGCCCGTGCCGCCCTCCTACATTCTGGTGGGCGGGATCGCCCTGGCGGCGGCGAGCCTGGCCACGGCGCTGCCGGGCAACTGGGCGGTGCGTTCGGCCAGCAGCGTGTGCGCCTCCATCGTGGCCGCCGGCCTGTCCAGCTACTTCTACCTGGAGCCGGCCCTGGCCCAGCAGGTCACTGTCTCCCTGGTGCTGGGGGCTGCGATCGGCTCCATCGTCGCTTTCGTGCGGATCGCCGCCTGGCCCGCCCTGCTCAACCGCAGCGGGGGGCTGAGCCTGCACCGCGCGGAGCTGGCTGCCTACGCTGTGCCGCTCTTGAGCAGCGGCATCGTGGTATACGGGGTGGCCCGCCTCCTGGAGGGCTGAGCGAGCGGGGCGCTTGTAGGCTGGGGGTATGACGCTTTCTCTTCCCGACGGTCTTGCTCCCGAGGTCTACCCGCTGGCGTGGCTGGTGGGTTCCTGGCAGGGATTTGGTGAACTCGACTACCCCGGCATCGACTCCGGCCTGGTTATTCACGAAATGACTTTTGACCACGACGGCGGCCCCTACCTGCGCCAGACCTGGACGGTGTGGACCGCCAAGCAGGAGGGGGCGCAGCGCGTGTGCGGTGCCTCTGGGGCGGTGCGCGTGGACGTCACGGGCGCCCAGGGCTATGCGGAGCTGGAGAAGGACACGATCTGGTCCACCGAGACCACCTACTGGCGCTGCCTGCCCGGGCAGAGCGTTGCCGCCCCGGAGGGCGGCGGCGCGCACGTGAGCGCCCCGGTCTCCGCCCTGGAACTGGTGGGCGCGGACCCGGCCGGCCACGCCGCCACCTGGCGCGGCGCCGTGCAGGGGCCGCGCATCGAGACGGCCACCCTGGAGGTTTCCGTCGCACCGGAGGCCGCGAAGGTGGAGTCCATGCGTCGCCACTACGGGCTGGTGAACTCCGAGCTGATGGTGGTGGGCTACCTGGCCGCCTTTGGGCAGGAGGAGCAGCCCTATTTCTCCGGCCGCCTGGCGCGCGTAGCCGAGTAAGCGGGGGCGGCGGTGAGCTTGGCAGCGGCGGCCGCGCCGGTGGGCGCGGCGGGCGCGCGGGCGCTGGGTCCCGGCTCGGTGGAGCTGGGCGGCGCGATCGCCCACTACGGCAACGTGGCGGGCGAGTACCGCTCCCTGTGCGCCGGGCAGGCGCTGGTGGACCTGGGCCACATGGAGGTGGTGACGGTCTGTGGGCCGGACCGCTTGAGCTGGCTGACCACCCTCTCCACGCAGGACGTGCGCGCCCTGGCCGTGGGGGAGAGCCGCGAGCTGCTGATCCTGGACCCGAACGGGCGGATCGAGCACGCCGCTTTTGTGCTGGACGATGGCGCCTGCACCTACCTGGTGATGGATGCCGGGCGGGCGCAGCCCTGCATCGATTTCCTGCTCTCGATGCGCTTCATGCTGCGCGTGGAGGTGGCCCCCCGGCCCGATCTGCGTGTGGTGGGCGCCGCCCTGCACGCCGATTTCGTGGCCGACGTTGCCGCCCCCGCCCAGCAAGTGCCGCCGCCCGGCGGTGAGGCCGTCGCTGTGGCCGCTGCGGAGAGTGGTGGCGCGGGGGCCACGGACGAACACGGGGCGTTGCGTGCTGCCCTGCGCCGGTACCTAGGGGAGCTGACCGGTAGCGAGCTGGTGTGGGTGGACCCCTGGCCGGGACCCGACGCGCGCTCCGCCACCTACTTCTTTGGGGGACACCCGGCGCTGCGCAGCGCGGTGGGCTGCGCGCTGGTGCCCGCCGCCGCCTCGCTGCCGGGCATCGAGTCCGGGCGCGCGAGCTGCGCCGGCTTCCTGGCTTGGGAGGCGCTGCGTGTGGAGCGTTGGCGCCCGCGCTTGGGTCGCGAGGTGGACGAGCGTGCCGTTCCCCACGAGCTGGACTGGCTGCGCAGCAGCGTGCACCTGGACAAGGGCTGCTACCGGGGCCAGGAGGCCGTGGCCCGCATCGTGAACCTGGGCCGGCCCCCGCGCCGCCTGGCGTTCCTGCACCTGGACGGCAGTCAGGACGTGCTGCCGGGCTTGGGCGCGCAGGTGTTCGCCGGCGCTGACGCGCAGGGGCGCCCCGTTGGTGTAGTTACCTCAGCGGTGCTGCACCCCGAGCTTGGCCCGGTGGCCCTGGCACTACTCAAACGATCGGTGGAGGCGGAGTGCGCCCTCACCGTGCGCGCCGTGGTGACCACGGAGGCGGGAGAGGAAGCCGTGGAGCTGGCGGCAGCCCAGGAGGAAATCGTGCACCTTGCGGGCAAGTCATCTGTCTCTCCGGCGCAGCGCCCCGGCGCGGAACTGCGGGGCCGCTGATGCGCGCCGTGGTGACCCGGGTGCTGAGCGCCCGCGTGGTGGTGGACGGCCAGGTGGTGGGGGAGCTACCCCGCCCTGGGCTGCTGGCCTTGGTGGGCGTGGCCGGCACCGACCAAGAGGCTGACGCCGCGTACATCGCTCGCAAGATCGCCGAGCTGCGCATTGTGCCGCCGCACTACGGCCTGCCGGCGTCGGAACCGGCCGCTGCGGGCGCTGGCTTGGAAGAGGCGCGGGCTGGTGGGAACGTCGGCGGAGAAAAGACGCCGGCCGGCGCGGAAGAGGACGTCAGCGCCCTCGACGTGGCTGCGCCGGTGCTCGTGGTCTCCCAGTTCACCCTTTACGCGGCCACGCGCAAGGGCAGGCGGCCCTCCTGGAGCGCGGCGGCGCGCGGGGACGTGGCTGAGCCGATGGTGGAGCGCGTCAAGGAGCTGCTGGCGGGCTACGGGCTGCAGGTGCAAAGCGGCGTGTTCGGCGCCATGATGCAGGTGGAGTCGGTCAACGACGGGCCCTTCACCCTCATCCTGGACTCCACCGACCCGCGGCGCTAGGCGTCGGCGGGCCACCGGCCGAGCCGGGCGGGCCGGGCGGGCCGCCGGTGGGGTGGCGTGTTAAAAGCCGCCCGGGTGGGGCACTACAACGGGGAGTAAGCGGCGCTAAAGCCGCCCGGGCGGGTGCTTAAATGGCTGCAAAGTGTGCCCGCTCTCGGTAGTGTGAGCCACGTAACAATCGCCGGGTGGCTGTGCTGCGCGGTGCCCGCCCAACCCGGAGGAGACCATGAGCGCCCCCAGCGTCCCCGCCCACCTCGCCGCTATCGACCTGGCAGTCCAGACCGCCCGGCGGTGGGCCAAGGCCTCCGCAAACTACCCAGAGGACCGCGCCGCCCGCCTGCTGGCCGACGCGCTCTCCTCCGAGGGCGGCTTGGATTTCACCGTCGGATTCGTCGACGGCGTGGTGCGCACCGAGGACCTGGGCGTGGCCGGCCGCAACCTGGCCCGCCTGATGCGCCAGCGCCCCGACTTCCTACCCGCCTGGCTGGGGCTGCCCGCCAGCGCCGGCGGCAAGCTGGCCACGCTCGCCCCCTCCGTGGTGGTCCCCATGGCCCGCCGCGTCTTCCAGACCATGGTGGGAGACCTGGTCGTGGACGTCACCGACCGCAAGCTCGGCGCGGCTATCCAGCGCCTGAGCGCCGGCGGGGCACGCCTCAACATCAACCTGCTGGGTGAGGCCGTCCTGGGCGAGAAGGAGGCCGCGCGCCGCCTGAAGGCGGTAGAGGAGCTGCTGCACCGTCCCGACGTCGACTACGTCTCCCTCAAGGTCTCCGCTATCTCCGGCCCCCACAACCCGTGGGGCTTTGACGAGGTCGTGGCGGAGGCCGTGGAGCGCGTGGCCCACCTTTACAGCTACGCCGCCAACGAGAGCGCTGCGGGCCGCCCCAAGTTCATCAACCTGGACATGGAGGAGTACCGCGACCTCGACCTGACCATCGAGGTGTTCACCCGCCTGCTGGACCGTCCCGAGCACCTCCACCTGGAGGCCGGCATCGTGCTCCAGACCTACCTGCCCGACGCCCTGCCCGCCATGCAGCGCCTGCAGGAGTGGGCCGCCGCCCGCCGCGCTCGCGGCGGCGCCGGCATCAAGGTGCGCGTCGTCAAGGGCGCGAACCTGGCAATGGAGCGTGTAGAGGCCGCCGTTCACGGTTGGGAGCTGGCCACCTGGCCGTCGAAGGCCCACACCGACGCCAACTACATGCGCGTGCTGGACTGGGCGCTGACCCCTGAGCGCACCAAGAACGTGCGCCTGGGCGTGGCCGGGCACAACCTCTTCACCCTGGCCTATGCCTGGGAGCTGGCCGGCTTGCGTGGCGTGCGCGACGGTATGGAGGTGGAGATGCTCTCCGGCATGGCCACCCAGCAGGCCGAGGCCGTGCGCGCCGAGGTTGGCAACCTGCTGCTCTACGTGCCGGTGGTGCGCCCGCAGGAGTACGACGTCGCCATCGCCTACCTGGTGCGCCGGCTGGAGGAGAACTCCGCCCCGGAGAACTTCATGAGCTCCTCCTTCACCATCTCCGAGGATCACTCCTTTGGGGACCAGGCCGACCGCTTCAAGCAGGCCGCCCACTTCTTCCTGCCCGGCTACCCCGGCGAGGGCGAGGAACGCGGCTACGAGCAGTGCGTGCCCACCCGCACCCAGGACCGCAGCGCCGAAACCCGTCAGTCCCTGGCCGCAGCCGCCGGTGCGGAGCATGGCTGGCCCTTCGCCAACACCGCAGACACCGACCCCGCGCTGCCCGCCAACCGCAAGTGGGCTAAGGAGATCATGGCCCGCGTGCCCACCTCCCAGGTGGGCGTGGCCGGCGTGGAGGCCGCCCGCGTGGAGACCAACGACGCCCTGGAGAACGTCATCTCCACCGCGATCGAGGCCGGCCGCGAGTGGTCCCAGCGCAGCGCCAAGGAGCGCGCGGAGATCCTGCACCGCGTGGGTGTGGAGCTGGCCGCTCGCCGAGGCGAGATGATCGAGGTCGCCGCAGCGGAGCTGGGCAAGGCCCTGGACCAGACCGACGTCGAGGTCAGCGAGGCGATCGACTTTGCCCACTACTACGCCACCCAGGCGGTGGCGATGGCAGAACGCATGGAGAAGGACGGCGCCAGCTTCCACCCGGCCGCCCTGACCGTTGTCACCCCGCCGTGGAACTTCCCGCTGGCCATCCCCTTCGGTGGCGTGGCCGCCGCCCTGGCCGCCGGCAGCCCGGCGATCCTGAAGCCCGCGCCGTCTGCGGTGCGCTGCGGCGCCGTGCTGATCGAGGCCATGCACGCCGCCGGCGTGCCGGCCCAAGTGGCCCAGCTCGTGGTGCCCGACGCCGAGCGTGGCGAGTGGCTGGTGCGCGACCCGCGCGTGGAGCGCGTGGTCCTCACCGGCGCCGCCCACACCGCCCGCCTCTTCAAGAGCTGGCGCCCGGACCTGGACCTGCTGGCGGAGACCTCCGGTAAGAACGCCATCATCGTCACCCCGGCGGCGGACCTGGACCTGGCCGTGAAAGACGTCGTCTACAGCGCCTTTGGGCACGCCGGGCAGAAGTGCTCCGCCTCCTCCCTGGTGATCCTGGTGGGCAGCGTGGCGCGCTCGCGGCGCTTCCGCGACCAGCTCGTGGACGCCGTCTCCTCCCTGCGCATCGACTGGCCGGCCAACCCGATGGCCCAGATGGGCCCGCTCTCCGTGCCGCTGACCGACAAACTGCGCTGGGGCCTGACCCGCCTGGACGGCGGGCAGCGCTGGGTGATCGAGCCGCGCTCCCTGGATGAGACCGGGCGCCTGTGGAGCCCCGGCGTGCGCTCCGGCGTGCGCCCCGGCAGCGAGTACCACCTGGTGGAGTACTTCGGCCCCATCCTGGGCGTGGTTGCCGTGGAGACCCTCGAGGAGGCCATCGCGGTCCAGAACGGGACCGAGTACGGCCTGACCGCAGGCCTGCACTCGCTGGACGCCGAGGAGATCAACTACTGGCTGGAGCACGTCCAGGCTGGAAACCTCTACGTCAACCGCGGCATCACCGGCGCGATCGTGCAGCGCCAGCCCTTCGGCGGCTGGAAGCGCTCCACGGTGGGCACCACTTTCAAGGCCGGTGGCCCCAACTACCTCTACGGCTTCGGTGCGGTGGAGGTGGACCTCGCCGCCAGCCTGGCCCCGGCGGAGGTTTCCGGCCTGAAACCGCAGCTCGCCGCCCTGGTGGATGCCGCCGCCCGCGCCGGCTTCCCAGCCGCCGAGGTGGAGGCGTTGGGCGCTCACTGCGAGCGCCTAAGCGCGGCCTGCGCCCAGGAGTTCGACGTGCTGCACGACCCCACGGGCCTGGCCGCCGAGCGCAATTACCTGCGCTACCTGCCTGCTCCCGCCTCGATCCGCGTAGAGGAGGGCGTCAGCCACTTCGAGCTGTTGGCCGTTCTGGCCGCCAGCCTCGCGGTGGGCGACTTCGACATGCCGGAGCACTCCACCGTCGCCTCCGCTCGCGCCCGCAGCGCGGCGGGCAGCGAGCACGCCGAGCAGCTCCTGGAGGTCTCCGTGGCGCAGGAGGTGCCCGGCGAGCTACGCGCATTCCTGGCCCGCTACGGTGCCACCGTGCACGTGGAGCCGCACTCCGCCTACGTTTCTCGTCTGCGCGGCCGCCTGGCCCTGGCTGGCGCCCCGGCGGGTAGCGGCAGCGCCGAGGGGCTGGACGTGCGCGTGCGGCTACGCGGCGCCGGCGCGGCCCAGCTGCAGGCGGAGCTGCGCGGCAGCATCGACCTGGCGGTGTGGGACGGTCCGGTCACGGCGCACGCCCGCGCGGAGATCCTCCCGTTCGTGCGGGAGCAGGCGGTCAGCATCACCAACCACCGCTTCGGTAACTCCACGCCGCTGTCCAAGCAGGTCCTGACCGGGGTGCCGGTGAAGGGCTAAGGCGCAGCGGAAGGCAACAGGGCGGACAGGAATCCGATTCCTGCCCGCCCCTGCGCGTACCGGGTCCAATCAGTACGCCGTGTTCCGCCAGTGGAGGGATACGTGGCGCCGCAGCAGGCGGCGCCTCACCTGGCGGAGGGGGATGGTGGCCTCACGGCTGGCCCCGCCCCCTGCGAGTCAGCCCTGCCGGGCCTTGAAGCGCGGGTTGAGCTTGTTGATGACATAGAGGTGGCCGCGGCGGCGCACCACCTTGGAGCCAGGGGCCTTGACCAGCGAGCGGATGGATGCACGTACCTTCATTTGTTGCCTCTCCTGCTCAGCCGCGCTTGCCTTAGCTGGCGGGGCTGAGCCTCACCTCCTCGCTGCACGCCGTCAATCAGGACACCGTGCGCCGCGACATGCTCTCCCACATCTCCCTCACGGACGCCGGCCTGGACCTGGCCGACGCCGGCGAGCACTGTGTGGGCGAAGTCCTCCTGACCTCCCTCGGCTACGCCGACGTGATCCTGGCCGTGGGCGAGGACGAGCTGGGCGGTGACCTGGTGGAGCACCTGCGCGCCTTCGAGACCCTGCGCATCTACAACTTGGCCCACCTGACGAGCGCGCTGCTCTTTGGTGGCGAGCACTCGGTGGACGACGCCGTTGAGCGCGTGCACCCCACCACGACCGCAGCGTGGGGCGGCCCCTCCGAGCGCGGCGTGTGGACCCTCGACCTGCACTCCGACCGGCCCTTCCACCCCGAGTGCCTGCGCCAGTGGGCCGCCGAACTGGCCGGCCAGGACGCCTGCGCTTGCGGTTGCTTCTGGCTGCCCTCCCGCCCCGGCGCGATCTGCACCTGGGAGGTCAGTGGCGCCACCACCACCGTGGGCACCGCCGGCACCTGGGGCGGGGAGGACGCCTTCACTCACATCGTCGTCACCGGCACGGGCAGCGCCAGTGTGCGCCAGTCCATCCGCGACGCCTTCCACAGGATCCTCATGTCCCCCGAAGAAATGCCCCACGCCCTGGCGTGGGTGGGCGCCGACGACGGTCTGGGGGATTGGTTCCCCGACTAGGAAGAGGACTAGCCAACTCGCTGCGCGGGCGGGAGAGCAGGCCGGCGGAGCGTCGTCCCTCCAACTCGCCTCCCCGCGGTCACGCCGAGGGTGAAATAGCGCGCCCAGCTCACGCCGCAGGCGAAACCAGCAATAGGTGGGCGGGCGGCCTCGTTACTGTGGGAGAGAACTAGGGGCGCAGTATGCCCGCAGGAGGTAAAGCATGTTCGAGCGGTTTACAGACCGGGCTCGCCGCGTCGTCGTCCTTTCGCAGGACGCGGCCCGCAAGCTCGAGCACAACTACATCGGCACCGAGCACCTACTTCTAGGACTCATCAGCGAGGGCGAAGGCGTTGCCGCCAAGGCCCTCGAATCCCACGACATCACAGTGGACGCCGTGCGCGACCAGGTGGTTGAGCTGATCGGGAAGTCCGGGGAGGCCCCCACCAACAACCTGCCCTTCACCTCCCGCGTGAAGTCGGTATTCCAGCTCGCGCTGCGCGAGGCGCTGCAGCTTGGCCACAACTACATCGGCACCGAGCACCTCCTCCTGGGCCTGCTCAAGGAGGGCGAAGGCACCGCGATCAAGGTGCTCAACAACCTGGGCGCCGACGTCGCCGCGATCCGCGAGACCGTGCTGAAGATGGTCTCCGACCACCAGGGCCGCGCCCCCGTCACCGCCGGCGGACCCAAGGAGGCCACCCCCTCCGGCTCCGCCGTGCTGGACCAGTACGGGCGCAACCTCTCCCAGGCTGCCCGCGAGGGCAAGCTGGACCCGGTGATCGGGCGCAAGAATGAGATGGAGCGGGTCATGCAGATCCTCTCCCGTCGCACCAAGAACAACCCGGTGCTGGTGGGCGAGCCGGGCGTCGGCAAGACCGCCGTCGTCGAGGGCCTGGCGCAGGCGATCGTGCGCGGAGACGTGCCGGAGACCCTGAAGGACAAGCAGATCTACTCGCTGGACATGGGCGCGCTCGTGGCCGGCTCCCGCTACCGCGGTGACTTCGAGGAGCGCCTGAAGAAGGTGCTCAAGGAGATCCGGCAGCGCGGCGACATCATCCTCTTCATCGACGAGGTGCACATCCTGGTGGGCGCTGGCGGTGCCGAGGGCGCCATGGACGCCGCCAACATCTTGAAGCCGCTGCTGGCGCGCGGCGAGCTGCAAACCATCGGTGCGACTACCCTGGACGAGTACCGCAAGCACATCGAGAAGGACCCGGCGCTGGAGCGCCGCTTCCAGCCGGTGCGCGTGGAGCAGCCCGACGTTGCCGAGACCGTGGCCATCCTCAAGGGCCTGCGCGACCGCTACGAGGCGCACCACCGCGTCATGATCACGGACTCCGCGATCGAGGCGGCAGCCAACCTCTCTGAGCGTTACATCAACGACCGCTTCCTCCCGGACAAGGCGATTGACCTGGTGGACGAGGCCGGCGCGCGCCTGCGCATCCGCCGCATGACCGCCCCGCCGGAGCTGCGCGAGATGGACGAGCGCATCGCCGAGGTGCAGCGCCTGAAGGAGAGCGCGATCGACGACCAGGACTTCGAGCGCGCCGCCAGCCTGCGCGACAAGGAGAAGCGCCTGATCGAGGCCCGCGCCGAGCGCGAGGAGAAGTGGCGCGGCACCGAGCAGGCCGACATCGCCGAGGTGGACGAGGACCTGATCGCTGAGGTCTTGGCGATGTCCACCGGCATCCCGGTGGTCAAGCTGACCGAGGCCGAGTCCGCCAAGCTGCTGAAGATGGAGGACGAGCTCCACAAGCGCGTGATCGGCCAGGACGCCGCCATCAAGGCGCTGTCCCAGGCGATCCGCCGCACCCGCGCGGGTCTGAAGGACCCGCGCCGCCCCGGTGGCTCCTTCATTTTTGCCGGCCCCACGGGCGTCGGTAAGACCGAGCTGGCCAAGGCGCTGGCCGAGTTCCTGTTCGGGGACGAGGACGCCCTGATCACCCTGGACATGTCCGAGTACGGCGAGAAGCACACCGCCTCCCGCCTGTTCGGTGCCCCTCCGGGCTACGTGGGCCACGAGGAGGGCGGTCAGCTCACCGAGAAGGTGCGCCGCAAGCCGTTCTCCGTGGTGCTCTTTGACGAGGTGGAGAAGGCGCACGCCGACGTGTTCAACTCCCTGCTGCAGATCCTGGAGGAGGGCCGCCTGACGGACTCCCAGGGCCGTGTGGTGGACTTCAAGAACACCGTCATCATCATGACCACCAACCTCGGTACGCGAGAGATCGGCAAGGGCGTCATCACCGGCTTCCAGGCCACCGGCGCGCTGGCCACCGACTACGAGCGCATGCAGGGCAAGGTGCGCGAGGAGCTGCGTCAGCACTTCCGCCCCGAGTTCCTCAACCGCGTGGACGAGGTGCTGATCTTCCCGCAGCTGGAGAAGGCGGAGATCGCGCAGATCGTGGACCTGATGGTGGCCCGCCTGGACAAGCGCATGCGCGAGCAGGACATGACCATCGAGCTGACGCCGGCCGCCCGCGCGCTGCTGGCGGACAAGGGCTACGACCCGGTGCTCGGTGCGCGCCCGCTGCGCCGCGCCATCCAGCGCGAGATCGAGGACGTGCTCAGCGAGAAGATCCTCTTTGGCGAGGTGCTGCCCGGCCAGGTGGTCGAGGTCGACGCGGTGGGCGAGGGCGAGCTTGGAGCGTTCAAGTTCACCCCGCGCCCGCAGGCGTTGGACGTCGCCCCGGCGGAGGAGCCGGCCGCAGACGAGGCCCCGGCCGTGGAGGCCGCGCCCGCCGTAGAGGAGAGCTCCGTAGAGGAGAGCACTGCCGATTTGGCCGGGGAGGGGGACGACGCTGCCGCGCCGTCCGCTGCTCCCGGCGAGGGGGAGTGAGCGCCCACCTGGTTGGGGATGCGGCTCTGCGCAAGGGCAGGGCCTAGGGACCTAACCACTAGGTTTGCCGGGGCTGAGGTTCCCGGGAGCGGGGAGGGCCGCTAGGCGTGGTGGGCGCCGGTTGGGGCGGCCGGCGGGAACGTCGGACACCTTTGCCCAAACGAGGCTCGCTTGACCGTAGATTTACCTGGCAAGGGGGCAGCAATTGCATTGAAAATAGGCTGCCTTGGTGGTAGGTGGGCGGCGGGTGGCGGCGCCCCGGTCGGATGTGAGAAATGTGCGGCGGGCGGTGTATAAACGTGACATTGGTCGCACGAGGGTGTGCGCAGTCACGTTTGGAGGTACGCGGTGGCGGAGAAGTTTGTTTACCGCTTCAGTGAAGGAAACAAGGACCAGAAGGACCTACTGGGCGGCAAGGGAGCCAACCTGGCTGAAATGGCCCGCCTGGGGATCCCGGTCCCGCCCGGATTCACGATCACCACGGACGCCTGCCGGGAGTACCTGGCAAGCGGCGAGGTCCCCCCGGTGCTGCGCGTGCAGGTCACCACGGCGCTGCGCGAGGTCGAGGAGCAGCTGGGCCGCGAGCTTGGCGCGGCGGAGGACCCGCTGCTGGTCTCCGTGCGCTCCGGCGCCAAGTTCTCCATGCCCGGCATGATGGAGACGGTGCTGAACATCGGCCTGAACGACTCCTCCGTGCAGGGCCTGGCGGCCGTGAGTGGCAACGAGCGCTTCGCGTGGGACTCCTACCGCCGCCTGATCCAGATGTTCGGCAAGACCGTGCTGGACATCGACGGCGAGGCCTTCAGCGACGCCCTCGAGGCCAAGAAGGCCCAGCGCGGGATCACCGCCGACGTGGACCTGACCGCCGAGGACCTGCGCGCCCTGGTGGACATATACAAAGGGATCGTGCGCGGCGCCACCGGTAAGGACTTCCCGCAGGACCCGCGCGCCCAGCTGGATGCCGCAATCGAGGCCGTGTTCCGCTCCTGGAACACCGAGCGTGCCCGTATCTACCGCCGTCGGGAGCGCATTCCCCACGACCTGGGCACGGCGGTCAACGTCTGCACCATGGTGTTCGGCAACATGGGCGACACCTCCGGCACCGGCGTTTGCTTCACCCGCGACCCCTCCACCGGCACCGCCGGCGTGTACGGCGACTACCTGGTCAACGCGCAGGGCGAGGACGTGGTGGCGGGTATCCGCAACACGCTCTCCCTGGCGGACCTGAAGGAGATCGACCCGGAGTCCTACAAGGAGCTGCGCGCCACGATGCGCCGCCTGGAGACCCACTACCGCGACCTGTGCGACATCGAGTTCACAATCGAGCGCGGCAAGCTGTGGCTGCTGCAGACTCGCGTGGGCAAGCGCACCGCCGCCGCCGCATTCCGCGTGGCCTGCCAGCTGGTGGACGAGCACCTGATCACGATGGACGAGGCCCTGGGCCGCGTCACCGGCGAGCAACTCACCAACCTGCTCTTCCCGCAGTTTGACGCCACCGCCTCCCCGCAGCTGCTCACCCGCGCCATGCCGGCCTCGCCGGGCGCTGCGGTGGGCCAGATCGTCCTGGACAACGCGCAGGCCGAGGCCCGCGCCGCCGACGGTGTAGCTTGTGTGCTGGTACGCCGCGAGACCAACCCGGACGACCTGCCGGGCATGGTGGCGGCCGTCGGCGTGCTGACCGCCCGCGGTGGCAAGACCAGCCACGCCGCCGTGGTGGCGCGCGGCATGGGCAAGTGCTGCGTGGTGGGCGCGGAGGCCATGCACGTGGACATGGCCACGCGCACGGTCCACTTTGGCGACGTGGTGCTGAGCGAGGGCGACGTGATTGCCATCGACGGCACCACCGGTGAGGTGTTCCTGGGCGAGGTACCGGTGGTGGACTCCCCGGTGATGACCTACATCGCCAAGGGCCTGGAGGCCGGCCTGGAGGCGGCTCCGGATGAGGACACCCGCGAGCTGGTCACCGCCGTGCACCGGCTGCTGAGCCACGCGGACAAGGTGCGCCGCCTGGAGGTGCGGGCCAACGCCGACACCCCGAAGGACTCGCGCCGGGCCCGCAACCGTGGCGCTGCCGGCATTGGCCTGTGCCGCACCGAGCACATGTTCCTGGGCGAGCGCCGCCCGCTGGTCGAGGCCGTGATCCTGGCCGAGGGCAAGGAGGAGCGCGAGCGCAGCCTGGCGGCCCTGCTGCCGCTGCAGCAGGGTGACTTCGAGGAGATGTTCGAGGTCATGGACGGCCTGCCGGTGACGGTGCGGCTGATCGACCCGCCGCTGCACGAGTTCCTGCCGGACCTGACCGAGCTCAGCGTGAAGGTGGCGCTGCTGCGCGACAAGGCCGCTCGCGGCGAGGCCGTGGACGAGGCCGAGTTCGAGCGCGACGAGAAGCTGCTGCTGGCCGTGCAGCGCATGCACGAGTCCAACCCGATGCTGGGCCTGCGCGGCGTGCGCCTGGGCCTGACGCTGGAGGGCCTGTTCGGCCTGCAGATCCGCGCCGTGGCGCAGGCGGCCGTGGCTCGCATCCAGGCCGGCGGCGACCCGCGCCCGGAGATCATGGTGCCGCTGATCGGCTCGGTGCGCGAGCTGCAGTTGGTGCGCGCTGAGGCGGAGAAGATCATCGCCGACGTTGCCTCCGCCGCCCGCGTGGAGTTGAACATCCCGATTGGCTGCATGATCGAGCTGCCGCGTGCCGCCCTCACGGCGAGCCGGATCGCGGAGGAGGCCGACTTCTTCTCCTTCGGCACTAACGACCTGACTCAGACCACGTGGGGCTTTAGCCGCGACGACGTCGAGTCCGCCTTCTTCCCGCAGTACGTGGAGAACGGCGTGTTGGGCGTTAGCCCCTTCGAGACGCTGGACTCCCTGGGAGTGGGCCAGCTGGTGCGCATGGGCGTTGAGGCCGGCCGGGCCACCAAGCCGGGCTTGAAGATGGGCGTGTGCGGAGAGCACGGCGGTGACCCGGAGTCGGTGGAGTTCTTCCACCGGGCGGGCCTTACCTACGTCTCCTGCTCCCCGTTCCGCGTGCCGGTGGCACGCCTGGAGGCCGGCCGCGCAGCGGTGACGGCTGGCGCGGACGCCACCGCGTAGCGCCAGGCGGCCCTGACGGGCCGCTCAGCCGGGCACAACCCTGTGGCCCGGGCGTGAAACCGCGTTGTTTCACGCCCGGGCCGTGGCGTGCCGCCGCCTATTTCGGTGCGCGGAGTTGCCTTAAACGCCGGGCGGGTCGCCGCCCGGCGCTCCGGGGTGGACGGGAGTTGGCCAACGCCACAGCGGCGCACTATCCGTGCAATCCCAAGAAAAACCATGTTTTAGTAAAGGGAGGGTTGTTCGCGGGATAGGCAGGCGGGGCCGGGGGAGAAGGGGCGGCGCTAGCATGGCGCCATGACCAGCACTTTGAGCCCTAACGCCTTGGCAGATTTCGTCAAGGCGTTGTCCGTGGCTCTGGAGGGAGAAGTGGACGCGGGCGCCCGCAGGCGCGCGGAGTACGCCACGGACGCCTCCAATTACCGGATCCCCCCGGCGGTGGTGGCCTGCCCGCGCTCCGTCGAGGACGTGATCACCGCCGCCCAGATCGCCCGCGAGCACGGCGTGCCGCTGACCTCTCGCGGTGCAGGCACCTCCTGCGCCGGTAACTCCATTGGCCCTGGCCTGGTGCTGGACTTTTCCCGCCACATGAACAAGGTGCTGGAGCTGGACCCCACCGAGGGGTGGGCGCTCGTGGAGCCCGGCACGGTCATGGCCACCCTCCAGCAGGAGGCCGCGCCCCACGGGCTGCGCTTTGGCCCTGACCCCTCCACGTGGACCCGCGCCGCGCTGGGCGGCATGATCGGCAACAACGCCTGCGGTCCGCACGCCGTCGCCTTCGGCCGCACCGCAGACAACGTGCTGGAGCTGGACGCCCTCACCGGTAGCGGCAAGCGCATCCTGGCCAGCGCCGGCAAGGAATCCCTGGCCCAGATCCCGGGCTTGGAGGAGCTGGTGGCTGCCAACCTGGCTGCCATCCGCACCGGCTTTGGCAAGTTTGGCCGCCAGGTCTCCGGCTACTCGATGGAGCACCTGCTGCCTGAGAACGGCCGCCACCTGGCCCGCTTCCTCACCGGCACCGAGGGCACGCTCGCCACCACCCTCTCCGCCCGCCTGCGCTTGGTGCCGCTGGCCGCCGCCCCCGTGCTGGTGGTACTGGGTTACCGAGACATGATCGAGGCCGGCTACGCCGTCCCCGCCATCCTGGCCCACAAGCCGCTCGCGGTGGAGGGCATGGACTCCCGCCTGGTGGAGGTAGTGCGCCGCCACAAGGGCCCGGGGGCCGTGCCCGCCCTGCCGGAGGGCGAGGGCTGGCTGATGGTGGAGGTCGACGCGGCCGCCCCCACCAGCGAACTGACCGGCGTCGCCGCCGCCGGCGGTGAGGACCTTCTGGCCGCCGCGCTGGCCCGCGCCGAGGCGATCGTGGCCGACGCCGGCGCGCTGGCCGCCCGCATCTACCCGCCGGGCAGCGAGGCCGCCGCCCTATGGCGCATCCGCGCCGACGGTGCCGGCCTGGGCGGGCGCACCCCCGCCGGGGACCCGGCCTGGCCCGGCTGGGAGGACGCCGCCGTGCCGCCGCAGCGATTGGGCGACTACCTGCGCGACTTCACCGCGCTCATGCAGCGCTGCAAGATAGATGGCCTGCTCTACGGCCACTTTGGCGACGGCTGCCTGCACGTGCGCCTGGACTTCCCGCTGCGCGAGGAAGGTGGCAAGCGCGTCATGCGCGACTTCCTCACCGAGGCCGCCGGCCTGGTGGCCTCCTACGGCGGCTCCCTCTCCGGCGAGCACGGAGATGGCCGCGCCCGCTCCGAGCTGCTGCCGCTCATGTACAACGAGACCGAGCTGGGCCTGTTCAAGGGCGTCAAACACCTCTTTGACCCCGCCGGGCACCTCAACCCCGGCGTGCTGGTGGACCCCGACCCGCTGGACGTCAACCTGCGCCTCCCGGGCGCCCGGCCCGTCCCGGCCCTGACCGGCAAGAAGGCCGGCTTCGCCTTCGAGCACGACCACGGGGACGTCACCGCCGCCATGCACCGCTGCACCGGCGTGGGCAAGTGCCGCGCCGACAACTCTGGCGCCGGCGGCTTCATGTGCCCCTCCTACCAGGCCACCAAAGACGAGAAGGACGTCACCCGCGGGCGGGCCCGCGTGCTCCAGGAGCTCTCAAACGGCAACCTGGTGGCCGGGTTTGGCTCCCCGGAGCTCATGAGCGCCCTCGACCTCTGCCTGTCCTGCAAGGCCTGCTCCGCAGACTGCCCCACCGGCATGGACCTGGCCCGCCTCAAGAGCGAGTCCCTGCACCGCGCCTACCTGGGCAAGCTGCGCCCGCGCCCGCATTACCTGCTGGGCCGCCTGCCCCAGTGGCTCAAGCTGGCCGGCACCATCCCCGGCGGCGCTCGCCTCGGCAACGTCGCCCTAGGCATCGGCCCGCTGCGCCGCTCCTTCTTCCGCCTGGCCGGGATCGACCCGCGCCGCCAGATGGCCCAGCTCGCCACCAAGACCTTCCCGCGCTGGGCCCGCCAGCAGGGGGCCACCACCACCGCCAGCGTCAGCGCCACCCTGGGCCTGGGCGGTGGCCGCCCCGCAGACGGCGCCGCAGCGGGGGCGGGGCCGGCGGCGACGTCGTCCAAGGTCACCACCGGGCCGGTGGCGCACGGGCCAATCGCGTTCAACGAGCACTTTGGGCAGATGGTGGAGCAGACCAGGCACCGGTTCGTGGTGCTGTGGTCGGACTCGTTCAGCAACTACCTGCAGACCGCCGGCGCGCGCGCCATGTACCGCCTGCTGAAGGAGGCTGGCTACGAGGTGCTGGTGCCGGACCAGGACGTGTGCTGCGGCCTGACCTGGATCTCCACCGGTCAGCTCCCGGCCGCCCGCCGTCGCATGCGTGAGCTGGTCAAGGTGCTCAGCCCCTTCGCGGCGCACGGCATTCCGATCATCGGCGTGGAGCCCTCCTGCACCGCTGTCCTGCGCGATGACCTGCTGGACCTGCTGCCCGGCGACGCCGGCGCCCGCGCCGTCTCCCGCGCCACCCTCACGCTGGCCGAGCTGCTCTCCGCCCCCGCCCCGCTGGGCCCGCCCACCTGGCAGCCGCCGTCTCTGGAGGGAGTGGAGGTAGTGGCCCAGCCGCACTGCCACCACTATTCGGTGATGGGGTGGCGCACCGACGCGGCCCTGCTGGCCCGCACCGGCGCCAAGATCAAGCAGCTCTCCGGCTGCTGCGGCCTGGCCGGCAACTTCGGCATGGAGCAGGGCCACTACGAGGTCAGTGTGGCCGTGGCCAACAACGCGCTGCTGCCGGCGCTGGCTCAGGCTCCCGACGCGGTCTACCTAGCCGACGGCTTCTCCTGCCGCACGCAGGCAGAGCAGTTGGCAGGCCGGCGTGGTATCCACCTGGCCCAGCTCCTGCTGGGTGAGCACGCTCCCTTGGACTAGCTCCACCCTCCTCTAAATCAGGCCTGCGTGAGACAATGAGCGGGTTGGTCTGGGGGAAGGACGAACATGACGCTGTTCGAGTTCGAAGATGGCCGGCTGCTACCAGCCCAGTTCGGGCATGCAGTGCCCGACGATGTCTCTGACGAGCTTCTCCAATCCATCCGCGACAACATCAGCGAGGTCCTGGAACGCCCCCTGTTCCCGGTGGTGTGGGATACCGCTGTGACCGCCGCCGGGCTGGCCGTGCCGTGGTTGCTGGCGCTCGACGCCTCTGGCATGGCGGTCAACGTGGAGGTTTGCTCCCGGCTTACCGCAGAGGGCCTGGTGTCGGCGCTGTCGCGTTCGGCCGAGGTGGTCAGCCTGGGCTGGAACGACCTGGCCGCCCTGTACACGGAGGGCCCGGCCGCGTTCCGCACCCGCTGGGCGGAGTTCCGGGGCGGGCTGCCTCCCAAGCCCGAGACCGGCCCGCAGCTCACGATCGTCGCCGCCTCCGTGGACGGCGGGGTGCGCCCGTCGCTCGATTTTCTGGGGCGCGTGGGCATCGAGGTGCTGAAGCTGGAAGTGCGGGAGATGAGCAGCGGCCGCCGCTTTGTGGAGGTGCGTCCGCTGGACCCGGCCTTCCCGCTGGGGGCCAACCTGATCCTGGGCGGCCGCCGCGCGGCCCAGCTCGCCAACGGCGTTGAGCGGGGCGCCGAGGAGCCCGATTTCTCCGACCGCCTGTTGATGCCCGACGTTGCCGCCGGTGCCCCGGAGGGCGCGCCCGTCCGCGAGGAGGCCGAGCCCGTCTCCGAGGAGGTGCCCTTCTCCGGCGAGGAGGCGGCACCCGCGTTTGGGGAGGCGTCGCTGGAGGGCGAAGTGGAGGAGACCGCGCCGCAGGTTGCCGAGTGGGGAACCCAGCGGGCTGCCCAGTGGGCAACGGAGGCGGCGGTCCCGGTGGCGGAGGGCGGCAGCGTTGCGCCGCAGAGCGAGCCGGTCGAGGGCGGGTTCCAGGACGGCGCCGAGGAGCGGATCGACAATGCCTGGAGGGGCGATGAGGCACTCGGCAACGTGAGTGCCGCGCAGGCTTTCGCGGAGGCCGACACGGCGACCTTCGCACCGATCGAGGTGGTAGAAGCAGCGCCCGCGCCGCAGGCGGCAGGTGGGGTGCCTGGTTCGGAGGCGGCGGCTTTGCCGGCGTTTATGCAAGGCTTCAAGGGGGCTGTTGTGGAAGAGACTGTGCCTGGCCCGGCGGGACTAGCCGGCCCGGAGGGGGTGCCCGGCGGGGATTCGCTGGGGCGGCGCGGCCGCCGAGCGAGCGCGCCCGCGGCTGGCAGCGCCGAGCAGGCGGGCGTCCCGGCCGCCGCGTTGGCGGAGCTGACCCCGCAGGAGCTGGCGGAGGCGGCGATCCTGGAGGCGATCGTGAAGGAGGCTGGCGCCGGCGTCTCGCTCTACTGGGTGGTGCCGGCCCGGGACCTGCCCTCGGCCCCCGCCGGCGTGCTAGTGCCCGGCGGAATCGACGTGGAGGGCACCGTGTGGCCCACCCCGGTGCTGGCGGCCCCGGAGGTCGGGGCAGAGCTCGACGCCTGGGACTGCTGGCGAATCGGCAACCAGCGTGGACCCAGCCTGACCGATGCCCGCGCGGAGATCACCGCGCGTCCGGTTCGCAAGGGGCACGGGCGCAGGGCACTCTAGGGCTGTTCCAAAGCTGAGCGGGGCCGGCGGCAGATGCCGCCGGCCCTTTCGCTTACGCCTGGAGCAATCTGCGCCACATTACAAAGTTGAGTGGAATAGACTCAACTTCGCCGGAGTTGTACCGGGTAGACACTGACCACTCAGGAGGAACCCAATGGATAACTTCACTACCAAGGCGCAGGAGGCCCTCTCCAACGCGATCGCGCACAGCCAGGCGGCTGGCAACCCGCGCATTGAGCCTGTCCACCTCCTTTCGGCTCTGCTGGAGCAGGTGGGGGGTGTGGCAGTTGGGCTGCTGGAGGCCATCGGCGCGGACCGCAGCGCCATCGGTCGCGCCGTGCGCGCGGCCCTGACAGCCCTGCCGTCGGCCACCGGCGGCTCGGTGAGCGAGGCCAAGGCCTCCCCGGCCCTGGGCGCAGTCCTGGAGCGCGCTGGGCAGCAGGCCAAGTCCCTGCAGGACGAGTACGTCTCCACCGAGCACCTGCTGCTCGGGCTGGCTCCCGCCGAGGGGGAGACGCCGGCCGACCCCGCCGCCAAGGCACTGGGGCAGGCCGGGGCGTACCGCGAGCGCATCCTGGAGGCGCTGCCCCAGGTGCGCGGCAACGCGCGCGTGACCTCCCCCAACCCGGAGGGCACCTACCAGGCGCTGAGCAAGTACGGCCGTGACCTAACCGCCGCTGCTGCCGAGGGCAAGTTGGACCCCGTGATCGGCCGCGACTCTGAGATCCGCCGCGTGGTGCAGGTGCTCTCGCGCCGCACCAAGAACAACCCGGTGCTGATCGGTGAGCCCGGCGTCGGTAAGACCGCCGTGGTGGAGGGTCTGGCCCAGCGCATCGTGGACGGCGACGTGCCGGAGTCGCTGCGCGGGAAGCGCCTGATTGCTCTGGACATGGGCGCCCTCGTGGCGGGCGCCAAGTACCGCGGCGAGTTCGAGGAGCGCCTGAAGGCCGTGCTGGAGGAGATCAAGTCCAGTGACGGCCAGGTGGTGACCTTCATTGACGAGCTGCACACCGTGGTGGGCGCCGGCAAGGGCGAGGGCTCGATGGACGCCGGCAACATGCTCAAGCCCATGCTGGCGCGCGGCGAGCTGCGCATGGTGGGCGCCACCACCCTGGACGAGTACCGCGAGTACATCGAGAAGGACCCCGCGCTGGAGCGCCGCTTCCAACAGGTGTTCGTGGGCGAGCCCAGCGTGGAGGACACGGTAGCGATCCTGCGCGGCATCGCCCCCAAGTACGAGGCGCACCACCAGGTGACGATCAGCGACGGCGCCCTGGTGGCCGCCGCGACGCTGTCCAACCGCTACATCACCGGTCGCCAGTTGCCGGATAAGGCCATCGACCTGATCGACGAGGCCTCCTCTCGCCTGCGCATGGAGCTGGACTCCTCGCCGGTGGAGATCGACGCCCTGCGCCGCCAGGTGGACCGCCTGCGCATGGAGGAGGCCTACCTGGCGGAGAGCGACGACGACGCCTCGCGCGAGCGCCTGGCGCGACTGCGCGAGGACCTGGCCGACCGCGCCGAGGAGCTGGCGGGCCTGACCGCCCGCTGGGAGGCTGAGAAGAGCGCCCACAACCGCGTGGGTGCGCTGCGCCAGAAGCTGGACGAGCTGCGCACGGCGGCGGAGACCGCCCAGCGCGAGTCCAACTACGAGGTAGCCTCGCGCCTGCTCTACGGCGAGATCCCGGCCCTAGAGGCTGAGCTGGTCCAGGCCGAGGCCCGCGAGGCCGACTCCGCCAGCGAGCAGGTGGAGCCCCTGGTGGCGGAGAAGGTGGGCCCGGCCGAGATCGCCGAGGTCGTGGCCGCCTGGACCGGTATCCCCACCGGGCGCCTGCTGCAGGGCGAGACCGCCAAGCTGCTGGCCATGGAGGAGGAGATCGGCAAGCGCCTGATTGGGCAGCGCGTGGCAGTTGCCGCAGTGTCCGACGCTGTGCGCCGCGCCCGCGCGGGCGTCGCCGACCCGGATCGACCCACCGGTTCGTTCCTGTTCCTGGGCCCCACCGGTGTGGGGAAGACGGAGCTGGCCAAGTCCCTGGCCGACTTCCTCTTTGACGACGAGCGCGCCATGGTGCGCATCGACATGTCCGAGTACGGCGAGAAACACTCCGTCTCCCGCCTGGTCGGTGCCCCTCCGGGCTACGTCGGCTACGACGAGGGTGGTCAGCTCACCGAGGCCGTGCGTCGCCGCCCCTACAGCGTGGTCCTGCTGGACGAGGTAGAGAAGGCTCACCCCGAGGTGTTCGACGTGCTGCTGCAGGTGCTCGACGACGGCCGCCTGACCGACGGCCAAGGCCGCACCGTGGACTTCCGCAACGTCATCCTGGTGCTCACCTCCAACCTGGGCTCCCAGTTCCTGGTGGACCCGGAGCTGAGCCAGGAGGACAAGCGCGAGGCCGTGCTCACCACCGTTCGTCGCGCCTTCAAGCCGGAGTTCCTCAACCGCCTGGACGAGGTCTTGGTCTTTGACCCGCTGAGCCAGGAGGAGCTGGGCCGCATCGTCTCGATCCAGCTTGCCAGGCTGGAGAAGCGGCTGGGGGAGCGTCGCATCACCCTGCAGGTGAGCCAGGCGGCGCGCGAATTCCTGGCCCAGCGCGGCTACGACCCGGCCTACGGGGCGCGTCCGCTGCGTCGCCTGGTGCAGCGGGAGATCGGCGATGTGCTGGCCCGCCAGCTCCTGGCCGGGCAAGTCGAGGACGGCCAGACCGTGGCCGTGGACCTGGCCTCTGACGGGGAGTCCCTGGTGGTGGGCGCTGCCTAGCGGGCGGGGCTAACCTGTACTGACCGGGGAGGTTAGTTAACCGGGACACTGGCGCACGACCTCCGCACG
>JAUMWR010000072.1 GCA_030529545.1 Buchananella hordeovulneris | reverse complement strand
GCTGCGGCGTCCAGTTCGGCGCGGTGGGCGTTGACAAACGCTTCCTGCTGGGCCCACTCAGCCTCATAAAGGGTCTGGTCCCAGCCAGAAGAGGCACGGCACTGCGCATCGTGCACCGCAAACTCAATCTCCTCCGCACCAGGCTGACCACCCGGATACCAATCAAAGCGCTGCTGCAGCGACTGCGGGATTTGGCGCTCTGTCTTGTCAAAGTCAGGTGCATTAGCGCCAGCTTAACCACAAACACCCTCGCGAGCGACCACCCGCCCCCACCGACGCGCCCACAACCCGCAATGTTTCAGGTTTGAACGGCCTAGACCTTGTGCATTCGACCTGAATCTTGTCCACTCGACCTATGCCTTAGGGCGCTACGCATGGTCTAGGTCGAATGCACAAGGTCTAGGTCGACCGGTTTAGCCCCCATCGTGGACCCTGCGCGCACACCTGAGTTGGGCACCGGCGCGCGTCGCTGGAGTCCGGCACCGGCGCGGGTGCGCCGGTGTGCCCTTTCCTCACACCCCGCCCCAGCTGGGCCGCCGCTCACGCCCCCGCCCCGGCTGGGCCGCCGCTCGCGCACACCCCACCCCGATAGCACCACCGCTCATGCGCGCCCCGCCCCAGTGGCGCCACTGTTCTCGCAGGCCGGATTTGCGCCGGGCGGCTGGCGGCGACGTCGGCCACCTACCCGGGTAAAATCGCCTTCCATGAGTGAAAACGCCCTGCTGGAGGCAATCCACGCCGCCCTAGCCACGGTCATCGACCCCGAAATCCGCCGCCCCATCACCGAACTGGGCATGGTGGAAGGCGTGGAGGTGGACGCCGCTGGCGTGGCCACCGTCCGCATCCTGCTGACCACCGCCGGCTGCCCGCTGCGCGACAAGATCAGCAAGGACACCGCCGCCGCGGTCGGCGCGGTGGAGGGCGTCGAGGCCGTTGACGTCCGCATGGGCGTCATGAACGACGAACAGAAAAGCGAGCTGCGTTCCAAACTGACCGGCGGCGCGCCCGAGCCGGAGATCCCATTCACCAAGCCCGGCAACCTGACCCGCATCTACGCCGTCACCTCCGGTAAGGGCGGCGTCGGCAAGTCCACCGTCACCTCCAACCTGGCCGCCGCCATGGCCAAGCAGGGCCTGAAGGTGGGCGTCGTGGACGCTGACATCTACGGCTTCTCCATCCCCCGTATGCTCGGCGTGGAGACCGCCCCCACCAAGGTTGACACCGCGATCATCCCGCCGGTGGCCAAGGACGTGAAGGTCATCTCGATCGGCATGTTCGTGCCCGACGGTCAGCCGGTCGTGTGGCGCGGCCCCATGCTGCACCGTGCAATCGGGCAGTTCCTGGGCGACGTGCACTGGGGCGACCTAGACGTGCTGCTGCTGGACCTGCCCCCGGGGACCGGCGATGTGGCCATCTCGATTGCCCAATACCTGCCCAACGCGGAGATCCTGGTGGTGACCACCCCGCAGCTTGCGGCGGCCGAGGTAGCCGAGCGGGCCGGCTCGATTGCCGCCCAGACCCGCCAGCGCGTGGTGGGCGTCGTGGAGAACATGAGCTACCTGGAGCAGGAGGACGGCACCCGACTGGAGATCTTCGGTGCCGGCGGCGGCCAGGCCGTCTCCGAGCATCTGAGCGAGCAGCTTGGCTACGAGGTGCCGCTGCTGGCGCAGGTACCTTTGTCCGTTGATTTGCGCCGCTCCGGCGACCTGGGTGACCCCCTGGCGGGCCAGGAGGCGGACGACGCTGCCGCCGCCGCCCTGCGCGGCGTGGCCGCCACGTTGGGCAAGCGGGCCCGCGGGCTGTCTGGCCGTCCGCTGGGCGTGACCCCGCTAAGGTGAGTTAAGCGAGAAAGGCAGGGCAACGAAGTGGATAAGTCCCAAACCTGGATCTACACCGAGGAGTTCATCGGCGAGGACGAGGCGATCGCCGCCGGCCGCGCCAGCGCCCACGAGCTGGGCGCGCCCACTATCTCTGCAGGCACCGGCGCCGCGCTGCGCCTGCTGGTGGCGGCCTCCGCCGCCCGCAACGTCCTGGAGATCGGCACCGGCACCGGGGTTGGTTCCCTGTGGCTGCTGGCCGGCATGGCCGCAGACGGTGTGCTCACCTCCATCGACCCGGAGGCGGAGTTCCACAAGGCCGCCAAGAAGGTGCTGGCTGCGGCGGGCTACCCGGCCACGCGCCACCGCCTGATCTGCGGCCAGCCGCTGGACGTGCTGCCGCGCATGGCCTCTCGCGCCTACGACGCGGTGATCATCGACGCTACGGCCGGCGACCACGCCGAGCACCTGGACCACGCCCGCCGCCTGCTGCGCCCGGGCGGCCTGGTCTGCTTTGTGCACGCCCTGGCGGGAGACACGGTGGCCGACCCGGCCCGCCGCGACGCCCAAACGGTGGCGGCGCGCGAGCTCGGCAGGCACCTGCGGGACGACGAAGACTTCCTCACCACGCTGCTCCCAGTGGGCGACGGCCTGCTGGCGGCGGTGCGGCGGTAAAAGAGTTTGGCGGCTACCAGGTGGTAGCCGCCAAACTTTTGGGCCTGTGTGCGGTTCAGTTGCCGCCCAGGCAACCCTGGAGACACGTGGCCAGTTCGCTGGCTTCTTCTGCGGTGAGTTCAACTACCAGGCGGCCGCCGCCTTCCAGCGGAACACGCATGACCATGCTGCGGCCTTCCTTGGTTACCTCAAGCGGTCCGTCACCGGTGCGTGGCTTCATCGCTGCCATGGGTTCTCCTTGCGTTCGCTAGCGCGCTACATCAACGCTGTAGACATTCTAGTGGTTGAACGCGAACGGCGCCGCTTTCTAGTGGCTCTCACCTTGGAGCCCTCTAGGATGGCAAGTCGAAAGAAGGTCAAAACATGAAATTCCCCAAGCCCAGCACCTACCACAAGGGCCCCACGCTGCTGCGCGGCCGCAACATCCCAGCCGAGACCACGGACGCGCGCCTGCTGGCCACCGCCGACGACGCCGACTGGCTCCACACCGACCCCTGGCGCGTCATGCGCATCCAGGCGGAATTCGTGGAAGGTTTTGGCGCGCTAGCCGAGCTCGGTCCCGCGATCTCCATCTTTGGCTCCGCCCGCACTGGCGAGGGCAGCCCGGAGTACCAGATGGCCGAGGAGACCGCCTCTCTGCTCGTGCAGCGTGGCTTTGCCGTCATCACCGGCGGCGGCCCTGGCGTGATGGAGGCGGGCAACAAGGGCGCCGCCGAGGCCGGCGGCACCTCCGTGGGCCTGGGCATCGAGCTACCGTTCGAGCAGGGCATCAACCACTACGTGAACCTGGGCATTAACTTCCGTTACTTCTTTGCCCGCAAGACGATGTTCGTCAAGTACTCCCAGGGCTTCATCTGTCTGCCCGGCGGGTTTGGCACCCTGGATGAGCTCTTCGAGGCCCTCACGCTGGTGCAGACCAAGAAGGTGCGCTCCTTCCCAATCGCGCTGGTGGACTCCACCTACTGGGGCGGCCTGGTGGACTGGATACGCCAGACGATGGTGGCGCACGGGACCATCTCCCCCTCCGACATGGACCTCATCAAGCTGGTAGACACCCCGGAGGACGCGGTGGACTTTGTGTGCTCCCGCGTGGAGGACATGGCCAACGGGGATGCCGGGGAGACCCCGACCCCTAGGGTCCCAAACTGAAGCGTGGGGGCCGGGAGATTTGAACTGCTCCCACATTCGTTTGCCACGCCCTGGCCAGGCGGGCCAGCCTGCGGCTAGTCCTCCACCGCCCGGGCGGCCTCCACGATTGAGCCCGAGAGCGAGGGGTAGACGGTGATCATCCCCGCCAAGTCCGCCGCAGTCAGGTGCTGCTGGACCGCCAGGGCCACGGGCAGGATCAGCTCGCTGGCCCGCGGGCCGACCACCACGCCGCCCAGGATCAGCCCGTCGCGGCGCGAGATCACCAGCTTGATGAACCCGGAGTGGATGCCCAGCATCTTGGCGCGCGGGTTGCGCGGCAGCGGCAGGCGCGGCACAAAGCAGTCCAGGCCGCGCTCTTCCACGTGATGGGGCTGCACGCCCACAGTGGCGATCTCCGGGGAAGTGAAGATCGTGGCCGCCACGTCCCCCGTGTCCAGCGGGGTCACCGAGTCGCCCAGCGCGTGCCACATGGCGACCCGCCCCTGCATGGCCGCCACCGACGCCAGCGGTAGCACGCCAGTGCAGTCCCCCGCCGCGTAGACGCGAAAGGCCGTGGTCCGCGAGACCCTATCCACCTGGATGTGGCCGGAGGCGGAGAGCTCCACGCCGGCGTTCTCCAACCCCAACCGGGCCGTGTTAGGGCTGGCCCCCACCGCCACCAGGCAGTGCGAGCCAGCCAGCGTGCGCCCGTCCTCCAGGGTCACGGTCACCGCGCCGCCCTCCGGGGCCTCCTCGTTTCGCTCCACCGCCACGGCCCGCGCCGAGGTCACGATCTCCATG
Source organism: Buchananella hordeovulneris (assembly GCA_030529545.1). Classification (GTDB taxonomy): domain Bacteria; phylum Actinomycetota; class Actinomycetes; order Actinomycetales; family Actinomycetaceae; genus Buchananella; species Buchananella hordeovulneris_A. The sequence goes on along the minus strand of JAUMWR010000072.1, from coordinate 2,267 downwards.
CCGCGAGCGCGCAGCGTCTCCTCGATCAGCTCGGCCGCCTCCGGCTCGTGACCCGGCAACACGCCGGGGCGGGAGCTGACCAGCGTCACGCGCACCCCCAGCAGCAGGTAGGCGTTGGCCAGCTCCACGCCGGTCACGCCGGAACCAATCACGATCAGGTGCTCGGGCAGCTCCTTGAGGTTGTAGAGCTGCGCCCAGGTCAGGATGCGCTCGCCATCTGGGCGCCCTGCGGGCAGCTCGCGCGGGTGCGCGCCCACGGCGAGCAGCACAAACTCTGCCTCGCAGTCCTCATACCTGCCGTCGGGGAAGGTGGCGCGCACCGTGCGCACGCCCGGGCCGGTCAGGGTGGGCAGCAGCGTGCCGCGCCCGTGCAGCACCCGCACCCCGGCGCGCTGCAGCGTGGCCTCGATGTCCACCGACTGTTCAAAGGCCAGGCGCCGCACGCGCTCGTTCACCGCCGCCAGGTCCACCTGGACGTAGCGCTCGCGCTGGGAGCGGCCAGCCCCGGCGTCCGCTTCCCCCGCCGTGCCGGCTTCCGCGCCGGCGGGAGGCTGGGGCGGGGCGCCGGCGGCAACGTCGTCCACCATCGCCTTCTTAAGCGGCCTCTGCCCAAACCGCAGGCCTAGCAGGGGGGCGCGCTCGGCGATGGTGAGCCACTCGGCGGTGGCGATCAGGCTCTTGGAGGGCACCACGTCCGTCAGTACGGCCGCGCCGCCCAGGCCGCGGTCCTCGATCAGGGTCACGCTCGCCCCCAACCGGGCGGCGGTGATGGCGGCCTCGTATCCGCCCGGGCCGCCGCCCACAATCACCACCCTGGATCCCTGACGGGTGGCGGAGGGGCGAGGGGTCTCTGGAGTGGAAGCGACGCTGCTCATAGGGGGATTGTGCCTGGGCGGCCCACCTCGCGTGGCCATTTTTGGAGAAACCAAGCCATTCCACTCACGCCCGTCGCGCGCTTCGGCCTAGAATCGCCAGAGTTTAAGAAAGGAAGACCAATGGATTTTCAGGCTGTAAAGGACTGGATCACCGCCGACGTTGACCCAGCCACGCAAGAGGAGCTGCGGGCTCTGCTGGCCGCCGCCGAGTCCGGTGACGCCGCCGCGAGCGCGGACCTGGCCGACCGCTTTGACGGCACCCTCCAGTTCGGCACTGCCGGTCTGCGCGGCGCGATTGGCGGCGGGCCCAACCGCATGAACCGCGCGGTCGTGATTCGCGCCGCCGCCGGTCTGATGGCCTACCTACGCGAGGTCGTGGGCGAGGAGCCCGTGGTCGTGGTGGGGTACGACGCTCGCCACGGCTCTGCCGATTTTGCGCGCGACACCGCTGCCGTGGTCACCGCCGCCGGCGGCAAGGCCTGGATGATGCCGCGCACCCTGCCCACCCCCGTCCTGGCCTTCGCCACCGCCGCGCTGGACGCCGACGCGGGCGTGATGGTCACCGCCTCCCATAACCCGCCCCAGGACAACGGCTACAAGGTCTACCTGGGCGGCCGCGCCGTCACCGACGCCGGACAGGGCGCCCAGATCGTGCCGCCCCACGACGCCCTGATCGCCGCGCAGATCGAGGCCGCCCCGGCCGCCGCCGACGTGCCCCGCGCCGAGAGCGGCTGGCAGGAGGTGGACGAGGCCGTCGTCACCCGCTACCTGGCGCGCGTGGCCGCCCTGCCCACCACCCGCGTGAACCCCTCCCAGGCGGGGGCGCTGCGTATCGTGCTCACTTCCATGCACGGGGTGGGTTCCTGGACCGCCCGCCAGGCGCTGGCCGTCTGCGGGTTCACCGACGTCCACGAGGTGGCTGCCCAGGCCGAACCGGACCCCGACTTCCCCACCGTACAGTTCCCCAACCCGGAGGAGCCCGGCGCCCTGGACCTGGCCTACGAGCTTGCCAGCGAGGTGGGCGCGGACCTGATCCTGGCCAACGACCCGGACGCGGACCGTTGCAGCGCCGCCATCCCCGGCCCCGACGGAGGCTGGGTGCAGCTCACCGGCGACGAGGTGGGCTGCCTGCTGGGTGAGCAGATGGCCCGCCTGGTGGCCACCGCCCGCTCCATGGGCGCCGGGGACGTGGCCAAGGCCAGCGCCGCCGGCGGCGAGGTGGGGCCCGCCCCCGCCCGCCACGTGCTGGCCAACTCCGTGGTGAGCTCCCGCCTGCTGGGCAAGATCGCCGCCTCCCATGGCCTGGGCCACGCCACCACCCTGACCGGATTCAAGTGGATCTCCCGCGTGCCGGGGCTGGTGTTCGGCTACGAGGAGGCGCTGGGCTACTGC
>JAUMWR010000015.1:35971-42782 GCA_030529545.1 Buchananella hordeovulneris | reverse complement strand
CGCGGGCGTCCCTAACTTCACCAAGCAGATCGGCGCGGCTATCCGTGCCGCCCGCAAGCACCACGGCCTGACACAGCGCCAGTTGGCGGACCTGATCGAGCTGTCCGACCGCACTTTGCGTCAGATCGAGAACGGCGTTCCCGGCCTGTCGTTCGACTCTGTAATGCGCGCGGCCTACGCGGTTGGCGTGCGCGTAGAGGTGGAGGCGCCGTGATCGCCGCTGACACCCTCGCTGCCCACGCGCGTGTGCCGCAAGAAGGAGGCCTGCGACGTCTAGGACATCGTGAAGCTAACCCCGCGCGCCTACCCGCACCTTGTCGAGAACGAGATGGCGCACTTGCAGGCGGCGGCCAACCTCGGCCTGGCGGTCGTAAAGGCGCAGCTGGTCTCCGACGCGGCGGGGGAGAGCGGCCTGTTCGTCGAACGCTTTGACCGTGTGTGCCCGGGCGGGCATGTGCGCCGCCTCGCCTTCGAGGACGCCACCCAGTTGCTCGATTTGATGCCGGCTACCAAGTACGACGTCCCCACCGAGACCGTCCTAACCACCCTGGCCGCCCGAGCCAGCGCCCCTCTCGTGACGGCACAAAAGGCGCTGACGCACTTCATCTTCGCCTGGGCGAGCGGCAACGGTGACCTGCACGCGAAGAACATCGCCCTCCTTGGCCGCCCCGCACGCGAGGGCGAGTTTGACCTTGCCCCCATGTACGACGTGCCCTGCACCCTCATTTACGGCGATGCCGAGATGGCCCTGTCCATTGGCGGCCGCAAGAAGAACCTGAAGGCCAAGCATTGGCGGGAGCTGGCCGCAGAGGTGGGCATTCCCGAGCGTGCACTGGCCGGTATCGCCGGCGTGGTGCTGTCGGCCGCCAGCGCGGTGGACTGGGATTCCCTTCCGTTTGAGGGATCGGTACGCAACGGCTGCCTGCGCGAGCTGCGCGCCCGCCGCTACGAGCTAGAACAACTCGCCGGCGACCGCGCGGCCGGTATCTCAAACGCGGCGGGCACTGGACGTCGGCCAAAAAACGGTTAATCTGGGTGCAATTCATTGCTAGTCGGCGCGGATTTACGCATTCCACCTTCCGCGCTCACGGCCTCAAATGACTCGCCACGCTGTGCCAAACCGGCACGTGCTCTTCGCCTGCCGCAACTCCCAGCGGCGCCGCGAGAGCGACCGTCCCATGCCAGAGAAACCGCATTTGGAGACAGCTTTGAACACTGACTTCCTCCAGCAACTCACCGCCGAGTTCGCCGCCGCAAACCCTGATAAGACCTTCCTGACTGACTACGACGCCTCCGCTCCCTACCTGAAGAAGCTCGAGGTGCACCTTGCCGACCTTTACGCCCAGCACCCGGCCAATGCGGACGTGGTCTGCATGTTGGCTGCGGCTCGTATGGAGTGCCGCGAACCCGAGGAGGACTGCGCCCGCCTACTGGAGGACTTCTTGGCCGCCAACGAATCCACACTGTCGGCACAGGAAAAGGCCCGCATTTTCACCAATTTGGGCTTCTACCACGAGGGCGACGAGCCCAAGCGCGCCCACTACCTGCAGCTAGCGGCGCAGCTCGATTCCCCCTACCCCCAAACCTTTAAGGGACTGGGCCTGGTGAACTTCGCCGGCTCCCTGGACGCGGCGTCCAACTTGGAGGCCAGCGTTGAGGCGTTCGCCCGCGCCCACGCCATGACCGGCGAGTACGAGTTCGCTTTTGACCAGGGCGTCGCGCTGTACGCCGCCAAGCGCTTTGCCGAGGCCGCCGAGGTCTTTCAGGCCCTGCTGGCCGACTTCCCCGACCGCCCCCGCCTGCTGCTCGCCCTGGCGTACTGCCGCGTGGGCGCGGGCGAGCGCGAAAGCGCGCTGGAACTGCTGGCCCGCGTCGAGGCCGCCCCGGCCCAGGCGTACTCGCTCAACTGCGACGAGGTCGATCCGCTGGAAATCTACGACGCCTACTACGCCCTTGGCGACTACGCCCGCTTCTTGGCGGGCTACGACAAGGTGCTCAGCGAGTACTCCCTCTTCACCTGGGACCACTACCTCTATGCGCTGTGGGCCACCGGGCAGCGCGAGCGCTACGCCGCCACCGTGGCGCGCCTTATCGAGGAGGAAGAGCAGGAGATCGCCCAATCGCGCACCAGCCCCGACTTTGAGGACGAATCCGAGCGCGAGGAGTGGATCGCCGCCTGCCAAAAGAGCCTGGACGACGTTCGCTGCGTCGCCTCCCGCATCGAGGCCGGTGATTACCGGCCCGAGGTGGAACTAAACCTGTACCCCGAGTACGGCTGCTTCCTGGTGGACTGCCTGCGCCACGGCAACTAGGAGACGGGAAGACCGCGTTAGCGATCTCCGCCCCAAGGGCTTAGGCAGCGCGAGCGCGCGCCGGGGACGCGGTTGGCGGTTTCCTGGCAGCTCGTGGGGAAGAGAACAATTCGTCTCTGCCCAGCCCGCGCTGCCGATCGAAACCCAGCCGCGCAGAGTGTTGCCGCGCCTGGTCGCATTTCTCAACCTCTCCGGGGACTACCGCCGTTTAGCCTAGGCGCCGCCCGGCTCGAGCGCCGACCAGTATGCAATCTCATCTGAAATGAACGCACATCTAGGCGCCGCCCGGCTCGAGCGCAGGCCCGACGACGTCGGCCCCCGCAGCATTCGGTGTTGGTCTTAGGCGTTCGGCCTTGTCGCTACGACGCTCCGCGCGGACATGTTTGTGCGGGCGTGACCATGCTAGTGCGGGGTGAGTGGCGCCGCCCGGGTCGAGCGCAGGCCCGCCGACGTCGTCGGGCCCCGCAGCATTCGGCCTTGGTCTTAGGTGTTTGGCCTTGTGCGTACGACGCTCCGCGCGGACATGTTTGTGCGGGGTTGACCATGGTTGTGCGGGGAGGGGGAGAGTCGCCCGTAAGAATTCTGTAAGGACTTGCCTCTAGGGGCCGTCATGTCTGGAGCGGCAGGCTAGTGGGCATGAAGAAGACACTCATTCCCCTGGCCCTTATTGCTTCTATCGCGCTGGCTGGCTGCAGCACCGACAAGCCCTCTGATTCCATGCGCCCGGCCATGACCGGCGACAAGATGATGACCGCCCCGGCCACGATGGAGCCCACGGACGCGATGACTGCGGACGGCGCGATGGACGGCGACCACATGGCCCCGAGCGACGCCATGTCCCCCTCCGCCGATTCCATGTCCGGCTCTATGAGCAATGACGCGATGGCCCCGGCCAGCTACGTCACCTATGCGGACTATCAGGCCGCCAAGGACAAGTTTGCCGGCCAAAAGGTCGTCCTGTTCTTCAATGCCTCCTGGTGCCCGGCCTGCCGCGCCATTGCCGACGCTCTGAGCGCAGATCCCTCCGTGCTGCCAGCTGGCACCACGGTGGTGAGCGTGGACTACGACCAGCACTCCGACTTGCGCCAGCAGTATGGCGTGACCATGCAGCACACCTTCGTGGAGCTGGATGCGCAGGACAAGCAGGTGCGCCAGTGGGCCACCACCTCCGTGGACGGCCTGGTGAAGGAGCTTAAGGGCTGATCCATGTTGGTAACTGCCTTTCTTTCCCTGATCGCGGGCGTACTGACGGTCCTGGCCCCTTGCGTGCTGCCGTTTCTGCCCGTGATCGTGGGCGGCAGCGTGGGGCACGGCTCTAAGGCGCGGCCCTACGTGATCGCGGCCTCCCTGGTCGGCTCCCTGCTGCTGTTCACCCTGCTGCTCAAGGTCACCACGGCCTTCCTCAGCATCGACCCGCGCGTGTGGGCCATCGGTTCTGGCACGCTGGTGGTCTTGCTGGGTCTGGCCATGCTCTTCCCGGGCATGTGGGCGCGCCTGTCCGGGGCGGCCCGCTTTGATCGCGCCCACCACCTGCTGGACAAGGCCCGCTCGCAGCGCAGCGACCTGTGGAGTGCGGTGCTCACCGGCGCCGCCCTTGGCCCGGTCTTTAGTAGCTGCTCACCCACCTACGCCTGGGTGATCGCCACCGTCTTGCCGGCTAGCCCCGCAGCGGGCATGTTCTACCTGGCCATCTACTGCGTCGGCATGGCGGGCGCGCTCCTAGCGATCTCGCTGGTGGGACGTCGTCTCATCAAGAAACTGGGCTGGGCGGCCAATCCGCGCGGCTGGTTCCAGCGGGTAATTGCGGTCCTGTTCATCGCGGTGGGTCTGCTGGTGGCCACGGGCTTGGACAAGAGCATCCAAACCTGGGCGGTGGACAAGTTCCCCTCGCTGGTCTCCTTTGAGGAAAAGCTGATCCCGGGCGGCTCCGAGCCCGGCTCCGCCCCCGCCTCAGAGAGCAGCGACAACGCCGCCCCGGCCCCGGAGTTCACTGGGATCACCGAGTGGATCAACAGCGAGCCCCTCACCCTGGAGGGCCTGCGCGGCAAGGTGGTGCTGGTGGACTTCTGGACCTACAGCTGCATCAATTGCGTGCGCACCCAGCCCTACCTGAATGCCTGGTACGAGCGCTACCACGACGCCGGGCTGGAGATCGTGGGCGTGCACGCCCCGGAGTTCGCCTTTGAGAAGCTGCCGGAGAACGTGCGCAAGGCCGTGGAAGAGGCCCAGATCAAATACCCGGTGGCGTTGGACAACGACTTCGCCACCTGGCGGGCCTACCGCAACCAGTACTGGCCGGCCAAGTACCTCATTGACGCTGAGGGCAAGGTGCGTTGGACGCACTTTGGCGAGGGCGACTACGAGGAGGCCGAGGCCCAGATCCGCGCCCTGCTGGGCGAGGGCGGTGAGGCGGCGAGCCAGCCCACCGACGTGCTCACCCACACTCGTGGGCAGTCGCCGGAGACCTACCTGGGTACCGCCCGCGCGGCAGGCAACGCCCAGGCACTGGTGACTGGCGAACACGACTACGGCGCCGCCCAGGATCCTCCCGACACCAACCAATGGACGCTGGCGGGCAAGTGGAGTGCTGACCAGGAATCCATCCTGGCCGGCAGCGACGGCGCCCAGCTGCGCTACCGCTTTACCGGTAAGGAAATGTACCTGGTGGCCGACGGCCCGCTTGGCGCCCAGATCCGCGTCCAGGTTGAGGGGGGCAGCCAGCCGGGCGGGGCGGACGTGGTGGACGACGTCGTCACGATCGACGGGGCGCGCATGTACCGCCTGGTGCGCCTACCGCAGGCCACGGCCGGTACCACGGTGACGCTGACGTTCGACAAGGACATCAGGGCAAATGCCTTCACCTTTGGCTGAGCCCTATGCTGAACAAGTGGCAAGTGTGCTTCTTGTGGACGATGACCCGACGGTGCGCGGTGTAGTTTGCGACTACCTGCGCGCCGCCGGGCATCAAGTGACCGAAGTCGAGGACGGGCACGCGGCGCTAGCGCGGGCTGGCGAGTGTGATCTGATCATCCTGGACCTGATGCTGCCGGGCATCGACGGACACGAGGTCTTTCGCCGCCTGCGCGCGGGCGGAGTGGGAGCCCCGGTCATCATGCTCACCGCGAAGGGCTCTGAGGCCGACCGGGTCTTGGGGCTGGAGCTAGGTGCCGATGACTATCTGGCCAAGCCGTTCAGCCCGCGCGAGCTGGTTTTGCGCGTGGCTTCGCTGTTGCGCCGGTCCCAGCCGCCGGCCCCCGAGCGCGACGTCGTCACCGACGGGGATTTGACGCTGGACCTGACGGCGCAGAGGGCCACGTTGGCTGACGTTCCGCTTGCCCTTACTTTCCGCGAGTTCGATCTGCTTGCCCACCTGGTCACCCACCCCGATCATCTGTTCTCTCGCGAGGAGTTGATGCGCGCCGTGTGGGGCTGGGAGGTGGGGGACGCCTCCACCGTGACGGTGCACGTGCGGCGCCTGCGCGGCAAGATCGAGTCCGATCCGCAAAACCCCACCCGGCTGGTGACGGTGTGGGGGCGGGGCTACCGCTGGGAGTCCCATGACTGAGCACTTGTTGATTGTCGCGGTCGCCACGTTGGGCGTGGGGTTGGTGTGTGCCTGGCTCACCTCTATCGTGGCGGCCCGCTCGGTGCGGTGGGCGGTGCTGCTCAGCCCCATTACGGTGGTGCTCACCGTGGGCGCGGGCCTTTTGGTGGGGGCGCGGCTCATGCTGATCGAGTCGATTCGCGTGCCGTTGCTGCTGCTGGCCACCACCATCCCGGTGGCTCTGCTGGCAGGCATCCTGGTTTCCGTACGCAGTCAGCGCGTCATCATGGCGGCGGCGGCGGAGGTGGAGAGGGCCAACCGGCAGCGGGAGGTGGAGGCCGGTAGGCGCGAGCTGATCACCTGGATCTCCCACGACCTGCGCACGCCCTTGGCCGGCATCCGCGCGATGGGGGAGGCCCTGGAAGACGGCATTGCGCCTGACCCCTCCCTCTACTACCGCAACATTGTGGCGCAGGCCGAGCGCACTGCCGCCATGGTGGACGACGTGCTGGCCCTGGCCGGTCTGCACGCGCAGGCCGTTGAATTGGGGACGGAGACGGTGTCCGTCAGCGACCTGGCCTCCGACCTGGTCAGTCAGCTCGCCCCGCTGGCTTTGCAGCGTGAGGTGGAGCTGAGCGGCAAGGTGAGCGGTGGATGCAGTGACGTGGTGGGCGATCCGGGCTTGCTGGCCCGGGCGTTGCAAAACGTGGTGGGCAACGCGATCGCCTACACCAAGCCCGGCACGCGCGTGCTGGTGGAGGTGGAGAGCAGCGACGCGGTGCGGGTGCGCGTGAGTGACGGCTGCGGCGGGCTGAGCGAGGCAGACCTGGAGCAGGCGTTCTCTGCCGGGTGGCGGGCAGACCGGGCCCGCACCCCGGGCAGCGGCGGCGGCAACGGGCTGGGCCTGCCGATCGTGCGCACGATTGTCAACGCGCACGGCGGCAGTGTGGAGATG
>JAUMWR010000015.1:24669-35871 GCA_030529545.1 Buchananella hordeovulneris | reverse complement strand
GGGCCTGCCGATCGTGCGCACGATTGTCAACGCGCACGGCGGCAGTGTGGAGATGCGTAATCACGGTGGCGGCTGCGAGGTGGAGATCAGCCTGCCGCTGGCCTGAGGGTTTACGCCTGGGCACAGGCTCGGGCGCGCAGTCCCAGGCGCGGGGCCAGCGGCGGATATTGGGGCACCTGGCGTGGCGAGGGGCCTGCCCGGACGATGCCATCACTTTACGGGCCCGCCCCGGCGCGTCGGGGTCAGGCCGGACTCTTCGCTTCGCTTGAAAGCTGCCCCTGTGCATTCTGTCCCGCAGTTGGCGAATATGGGTTACATTTCAAGGGTTCTAGCCGGAGTGCGCAGGCGGGCAGGGCGGCCCGCTGCAAATGAGAGGGCGGCGCAGCGTGGGGCGACTCCAAATGAAATTCCTCGCCATGGCTGCGGTCGTGGCCTTGGGCGCCACGACCCTAAGCGGCTGCGCCAGGCAGGAGCCGGAGGTTGTCTACAAGCCGGTGCTTTACCTGTATCCGACTCAGGCGCAGCGCCTGGACATCGGCTTCGACTTCGCCGGGACGGTAACGTCGTCCTACCCCCAGCTAGCAGCCGCACCCGGTACCGACGGGCACTGGCAGGTAGAGGCCGGTGCTGATGGAGTGTTGACGGACGAGCGCGGTCGGTCCTACCCGTATCTCTTCTGGGAGGGCGTCCCGGAGACGGCCTTCACCCAGCCGGAGGGGACGGTGGTCGCCAAGGAAGACGTGGTGCCCTTCCTGGAACAGGCGCTGGCCGCGCAGGGCCTAAACGATCTCGAGGCCGCCGACTTCATCACCTTCTGGGCCCCGCGCCTCCAGGCCAACGACTACTCGCTGATCTCCTTCGTCACGGACCAGTACGCCCCGATGGCGCGCTACTCCTTCACGGATCCCGCAGGGGAGGCGCTGGCGCCGGATACGTTCATTCGCGTCTACATGGTGTTCTCCAAGGCATCGCCGTCCACGTCCGTGCCCGCCCAGAGCTTTGCCCCCGCGCCCGTCCGCACGGGATTTACTGCCGTGGAGTGGGGCGGCTCCGAGCTCGACTAGCCCTTGCAGTTCGGTGAGCGCCTAGCCAAGTGGGACGATATCCTCCGTGTCGGTTGCTACTCCGGCCACCGGCGCTGCCCTGCTTTCCTTTCCGAGGGCCGCCCGGACCGGTCGCGGGCCCGCCGATGCCCTCGACTATGCTGCCTGCCATGAATCGCACTCTTTCTGGTGTACTTGGGGTTGTTCTGGTCGTCGTAGTGGTTGCCTACCAGTTTGTCCGCTTCACCGATCCCTACCGCAGCGTGCTGGTCAATAACTTCTGGCTGGGTGGCGCCGGCACCATCGTCTCCATTGCCCTCCTGGCCGGCGCTGTGCGTCTCTTTGCGAGTGCCCTGGGTAAGAAAGCGAGCTCTTCGTCCCCGCAAACCCCCAGCGAGTAGCGCCCTCTTTGCGCCTCTTGGTGCGCGGCGTCCCTCCTTCGCCCCCTAGGTGCACGACGCTCCGTCCCGCCACCAAAATGCGGCGCGCGGTCCTCGGCGCGGCGGGAGGAACGTCGGCCAATCCGGCAAACCACCCGCCTAGAATCGTGGCGTGAATCGCGCTCGTAACTACCTCATGTTCGCCCTCTGGGGCGTCCTGGGCGTTCTATCCCTCCGACTGCGGCACGCCAACTTCCTCGCGGAACACGGCCTGCTCAAGGCGCTCGCGGCGATCCTGGGCGGCACCCTGTTTTTGCTGTCCATGAAGCAGCTCTTCAAGATCAATGAGGAACACAAGGCGAGGATCAGCGCGGCGCAGGACCTGCGGCGGCCCACGCTGCTCGCCCTGTCGCTGGTGGTGGGCGGCGTGGCGCTCCTGTCCAGCCTCTTTGTGTTGCGCGGCGCGCCCGGTTTCAACCTGCTGCGCCTGGTGGGGGACTGGCTGGTCTTCTTCTCCCTTAGTGCCGCCCTGAGCGGCGGAGCGCTGCTGCGCGCGATCTGGGACCGTAAGAAGGAACTCCAGGCCGGTTAGGAGCAGCGGGCGGGTCAAGCGACGCGGGCCGGCGGAGCGTCGGCTGCCCCCTCCCTTTCCGCACGGCTGGTGCGCGGGCTCGCCTCCCTCTCGCACGGCTGTGTGGTTAGGCGTTCGAACTTGGCGGCACGGGGCCTTATAGGGCCAAGTTTGTGCGGGTATGAGCATGTTCGTGCGGGGAGGAGAGGACGGTGGCCGGGCCCGAGACGTGCGGCGGGAGGAGCGGCCGTTGGGCGCCGTGGACGGCCGGGGGAGCACCGCTAAAGCCAGCTAGTAAGGTGGGCCTAAGTTCATGTGTGGACTTTCCCACTTTGGCCCCCGCAGCGCCGCCCTTTTCCGTACCGTGGAGGCATGAGCACTTCCTTTAGAGCGCGCCAGGACGCGCCGCACGTTGTGATCGTTGGTGGCGGCTTTGCGGGCCTGTCCGCGCTCGCACAGGCGCGCAAGGCGGGCCTGCACGTCACGCTCATTGACCGCCACCCCTACACCACGTTCCAGCCGCTGCTCTACCAGGTGGCAACCGGCGGTCTGAACCCCGGCGACATCACCTACTCGCTGCGCCGCTTGGCCTCCAACCACGGCGCCGCCTTCCGCCAGGGGCAGGTCAGCTGGATCGACCCCGTGGCCAAGACCGTCTTCCTGGACCAGGGGGACGAGCTCTCCTACGACAAGCTGATCCTCACCGCCGGCGTTGGCCCCAACTACTTTGGCGTCACCGGCGCGGCGGAGAACACCCACTCCATCTACACGCGTGCCCGCGCGCTGGCCGCTCGCGACGCGATCTTCTCCGGCCTGGAGCAGCTCACGCAGGCCGGCGACCCGGAGCGTCGCTTCACCGTTGCGGTCGTTGGTGGCGGTGCCACCGGCGTGGAGCTGGCCGGCTCCCTGGCCGAGCTCAAGAGCGAGGCCCTGCCCACCATCTACCCCGAGCTGGCCACCGACAACTTCCGCGTGGTCCTGATCGAGATGAGCGACCGCCTGCTGGCCCCCTTTCAGTACCGCCAGCGCCTCTACACCCTGCGCCAGCTGCGCAAGCGCGGCGTGGACGTGCGCCTGCGCACCTCGGTCGCCTCGGTCTCCCCGCACCACATCGAGTTCGGGGACGGCTCCTCGCTGGACGCAGACGTCGTCGTGTGGGCCTCCGGCGTTGGCGCCCACCGCGCCGTGCGTGAGTGGGGCATGCCGCTGGGCCGCGGCGGCCGCATCCAGGTGGACCCCACCCTGAAGGTGATTGGCCAGGACGACATCTACGCCGCCGGCGACTGCTGCATTTGTGACGACGCTCCGCTGCCCCAGCTCGCCTCCCCGGCCCAGCAGATGGGCCGCCACGCCGTTGACCAGATCGTGGCCGAGCTTCGCGGCCGCGCCCCGCAGCGCTTCGAGTACAAGGACAAGGGCATCATGGCCACGATTGGCCGCGGCGCCGCCGTGGTGGAGCTCTCCCAGGGCCCGACCTTCCGGGGTTATCCCGCCTGGGCCGCCTGGGTGGGCCTGCACCTGATTACCCTGCTGGGCGGTCGCAACCGCCTGCAGACCATGGTGAACATGGCCTTCCGCTTCTTCGAGTGGCCGGCTTCCGCCGCCACGATCGTGGGAGACATGGTGGCTCCCACCAAGCGCTCGCGCCACACCGGTGGGGTGCAGGGCGACTCCAAGTAGCCGCCGCCTCCCGGCCCCGCGCTAGGTAGCCGGGGCAAGACCCCCGACCCCCGTTGCGGGCCGCCTGGCCCCGGCGGGGGTCGGGTTCTATGCTTGGCCGGTCACGAAAGGAAGCGCCTTGGAGTTTTTGGTCGTTTGGGGCTGGGTGTGCGCCATCGTCGGCTCGCTGCCCACCTTCCCCCAGATCTCTCGCATTCGGAGGGCAGGCACCGCGGCCGGGATCTCGCTGCTGAACTGGCAGCTCACCGCCGCCTGCTTCGTTGGCTGGGTGCTGCACAGCTTCATCGTGGGCGCCCCCAACCTGATCGCCGCCAACGTCCTCCTGCTGGTGACCTCCGTCTACATCGTGTGGCTCATTGCCGCCGACCGTCGCCTGGGTCCCATCCAGGTGGCCTGGCCCGCGCTGGCCACTGCGGCCGTGCTGGTCGGCATCCGCCTGTTCTTGGGGCCCGTTGCCTTCGGCATCGCCGTGGTGGTGCCCCAGGCTATCGGCCTGGGCGGCCAGATCAGGGACATGGTCACCCGTCGCAACCTGGCCGGCGTCTCCCTGGGCTACCTCATCATCAACCTGGTGCTCCAGATGTTCTGGTTCTCCTGGGGCTGGCTGGCCCACGAGAGCGGCGTGCTGACCGCCACCTCCATCATGATGGTCATCGCCAGCGCCACCCTGGGCGTCTACCTGGCCCGCCGCGCCGGCTGGCACCCCAAGACCCTGCGCGCCTTCTAAAGCAGCACAAAAACCACCGCGCCCACTGCTCGCAGTTCAGAGCAGTGGGCGCGGCAGTTTTATGACCGGGCCGGGGCGCGCGGAGGCCCCGTGGCACCAGCTGGCCGGCGGAGCGTCGGCCACCCGAATCGGCGCGGCTGGCGGGAGCGTCGTCCCTTAAATCAGCAGTGCGCGGCGGCCACGGCCAGGGCCAGGGCGTCCTGGAAGCGGGTCTGGCGCTCCTCGGCGGTCATGTCACCGGAGTGGTCCAGCAGGTGGTCGCTGACGGTGAGGACGGCCAGGGCCTCGCGGCCAAACTGAGCGGCAGTGGCGTACAGGGAGGCGGCCTCCATCTCCACGCCCAGGGTGCCGTAGGCGGCCAGGCGCTCGGTCTGGCCCTCGGGGGTGAAGTAGAAGTGGTCGCGGGAAATGATCGTGCCCACGTGCACCTTCGCGGCGGTAGCAAGCTTCTCGTTGGCCTCGAAGGCCTCCACGGCGGCGCGAGTCAGGTTGAAGGAGGCCACGGCGGAGTAGTGGATGCCGGGGATACGCAGGGAGTTCATGGCGGAGTCGGTGTGCGCGCCGACGGCCACGATCACGTCGCCGACCTTGACCTGCGGGGCGATACCGCCGGCGGTGCCCACGCGGATGATGCGCTCGACACCGAACTGCTCGTATAGCTCGGTGGCGTAGATGGTGGCGCTGGCCTGGCCCATGCCGGATCCCATCACGGACAGTGGCTTGCCGTTGACGGTGCCGGTGAATCCGAGCATGCCGCGCACGTCGTTGACCAGGCGGGCATCGGGCATGAGCAGCTCGGCGATCGCCTTGGCGCGGCGCGGGTCGCCGGGCATGAGGACGGCGGGGGCAAAGTCGCCGCGCTCGGCGTTGATGTGGGGCGTAGCCATAGAAAACTCCTAAGTCGAAACGTGGATCACCACCATGAGACCACATTTTGGGCAGTGATATGGCCCTCTTTCCGCGTTTATGGGCCTCAAGTGGAGCTGGGGAATCTGGCGCAATCGCACGAAATCGGGGCGGTTGTGCGGATCCGGCAACAGCATGTCCAAAAGGTGAGAGAAAAAAAGTCCATAGTCAACATCTGAGAGAACCCTTAACGTCTAACTCACAAACGGTGGACCCGCGAAAGGGGAGCAATGAGTAAGCAACCTGCCAAGCGCGAGCAATGGAGTGGCCAGTTCGGCTTCCTGCTAGCCGCGATTGGTTCCGCAGTGGGCCTGGGCAACATTTGGCGTTTCCCCGGCGTGGCGTACTCCAACGGTGGTGGCGCGTTCCTGCTGCCCTACCTGTTTGCGCTAGTCCTGGTGGGCATCCCCGTCCTCCTGTTCGACTACGCCATGGGCCACCGCTACCGCGGCTCCGCCCCCACCATCTACCGCCGCATCAAGCCCATTAGCGAGTGGATCGGCTGGTTCCAGGTGCTGGTCTGCTTCGTCATCATGAGCTACTACGCCGTGGTGATTGGCTGGGCTGGCTCCTACGCCTGGTTCTCCGCCAAGCTCGCGTGGGGACAGGACGCCAAGGCCTTCTTCTTCGGTGACTACCTGCAGTTGGCCGACGCTCCCGGCGTCTCTGCCTCCCCGGTTTGGCAGGTCCTTGTCCCGCTGGTTGGCGTCTGGGCGATCGCCCTCTTCATCATCGCGCGCGGCGTGGCCGGTGGTCTGGAGAAGGCCAACAAGATCTTCCTGCCGCTCCTCGTGGTGCTCTTTGGCGCCCTGGTGGTGCGCTCGCTCTTCCTGCCCGGCGCCCTGGAGGGCCTGACCGCGTTCTTCACGCCTAAGTGGTCCGCGCTGGCCGACCCGTCCGTGTGGATGGCCGCTTTTGCGCAGATCTTCTACTCGCTGTCCATCGGCTTTGGCATCATGCTCACCTACGCCTCCTACCTCAAGCGCCGCTCCAACCTGGGCGCCACGGGTCTGGTGGCCGCGTTCGCCAACTCCTCCTTTGAGATCCTGGCCGGTGTGGGCGTGTTTGCCGCCCTGGGCTTCATGGCCCACCAGCAGAACGTCGGAGTTGGTGACCTGCAGGGCATCACGGGTGTGGGCCTGTCCTTCATCACCTTCCCGACCATCATCGGCATGATGCCCGCCGGCGCCCTGTTCGGTGTGCTGTTCTTCTCTTCCCTGTTCCTGGCCGGCCTTACCTCCCTGGTCTCGCTGATCCAGGTGGTGGCCGCCGCGCTGCAGGAGAAGTTTGGCCTGACCAACACCCGCGCCGCCCTGGCCGCTGGTATCCCCGCCGCCGTGGTGTCCGTCGTGCTCTTCTCCACCACCACCGGCCTCTACTCGTTGGACATCGTGGACAAGCACATCAACGAGATCGGCATCGTGTTCATCGCCGTGGTGGCCCTGGTCTACATGAGCCTGTTCCAGAAGCGCCTGCCGGAGCTGCGCATGTCCATCAACGTGGTCTCCTCCCTGTACGTGGGCCGCTGGTGGCAGTGGTTCGTGGGTGGCCTGATCCCCGCCGCGCTGGCCTACATGCTGGGCACCACCCTGTGGAGCCTCATCAACGAGCCGTACGAGGGCTACCCGTGGTGGATGCTGATCGTCCTGGGCTTCGGCAGCGTCGGCCTGGCGGGCGCCGTGACCGCCTTCTTCTCTTGGCTGCCGTGGCGCAATAACGTAGACAACTACAAGCCCATCAAGCTGCCCGCCAACGTGCCGCCGCGCCCCGACCGCAACGGCAACGGAAATGGCAACGGCCGCGCCGCTGGCGCTAAGGCCGCCGCTTCTACCGCAAAGGAGAACTGAAAATGCCCATTAACGCGATCCTGTTGATGCTGGCCGCTTTCGCGGTGGTGTGGGGCGGCCTGGTGGCTTCCGTCGTGGTGCTGCTCTACAAGCCCCAGCCGATCGACGTCTACAAGGAAGACGGCGAGCAGGCTCACCTGCTGCCTGGCTACTGAGCCGGTAGCGGACGCTAGGCGGGCGGGGCTGGGTGCCGAGGGCACCCCGCCCCGCCCCTTTTTCTGCCCCTGAGGTGGACTGGGTGGCCAGGGCTGCTGATGCTCCGGGTAGGGGACTGGAGGACCAGGCCTGCTGAGGGCCAGGTCGGCGCGGGGCGGTGGAGCCCTGGGGCGGGAAGCGGTGCGATGGGGGACTAAACCAGGTGCCTGGCGCTGGGCGGGCCCGTGGCGGGCCCACCAGGCCCCGGTAGCAGCGAGTTTGCTGACTGCTTGTTTCAGTAGAGGGCGCTTTTTGGCGCCGCAAAGCTAGGTGGCTAGAGTGGTTGCGAGGTTTTCAGAGGAGATACCGTGACCAAGCTTGTTGCTTTCGATCTCGATGACACGTTGGCGCCTTCCAAGCAGGCCCTGCCCGCCCCCATGGGCGCAGCATTGCAGCGCCTGTTGGACGTGGTGGAGGTGTGCATCATCTCCGGCGGTCAGATAGGCCAGTTCGAGGCCCAGGTGCTCTCCAACCTCGAGCTCACCGAGGACCAGGCTAAGCGCCTGCACCTGATGCCCACCTGCGGCACCCGCTACTACACCTGGGACGGCGCTGGCTTTGGCCTGCGCTACGCCCACGACCTCACGGCGGAGGAATCTCAGGAGGCCCGCCGCACCGTGGAGGAGCAGGCCCGCCGCCTGGGCCTGTGGGAAGAAAAACCGTGGGGTGACATCCTGGAGGACCGCGGTTCCCAGATCACCTTCTCCGCCCTGGGGCAAGAGGCCCCGCTGGAGGCCAAGAAGACCTGGGACCCGACGGGGGAGAAGAAGGAGAAGCTGCGCGCTGCCGTGGCCGAGCTCCTGCCCAGCCTGGAGGTCCGCTCCGGTGGCTCCACCAGCGTGGACATCACCAAGAAGGGCGTGGACAAGGCCTACGGCATGAAGCGGCTGGCCCAGGAGACCGGCATTGACCTGGACTCCATGCTGTTCGTGGGCGACCGCCTGGACGAGGGCGGCAACGACTACCCCGTGAAGGTCCTGGGCGTCGACTGCGTGGCGGTCGAGGGCTGGGAAGAGACCGTCGAGGTCGTCAACGCCTTCGTCTCCGAGCGTGTCTAGCCACTAGGCGGCGCGGGCAGCGCTCTTGTACGCAGCCGGGTGTCAACAGCCGGGAGCGCCTAGCGCGCCTAACGTGCAGTTAGCGGGTCTGGCGCGCGGAGTCAGCAGGCGGGCGCGAAACCGCTCTTGGCAGGACTCGGGTTTTGCAGTCGGGTGCGTCCGGCACACCTAACTCAAAGTTGGCGCGGTGAGCGCTACTCGCTAGTCGTCGCCAGGGCGCCGAGCGCCTGGACCCACCACGCCTGCGGAGGCACCACCTCCGCCAGGCGCGCCACCACGACCCCCTGCGCGTTTACCAGGAGCACGGTTGGCGTGCGCGTCACGCCAAAGGCCTCGCCAACCGCGAGCTGCCGGGAGACATCCACCTCCACCACTTGCGGCGCCGGCCCGGCCTTCGCCAGGCGAGAGGTGGCCAGGTTCAGCCGGATCTTCACCGCGCGGCACGGGGCGCACACCGGGGAGGTGAAGACCACCGCCGCGCCGTGCGCGGGCCAGACGCCGTCCACGCCCAGCCAGCCGGGCTCCAGCTTGTCTCCCCCGCGCGGGGGAGCGGCGGGCAGGCCGGGGGCGGCGGGGACGCCCTCGCCCTCCCTGCGGGACCCCGCGAGAGCAGCGGGATTACCCTCCATCCCACCGGCGGAACCCTCGGCGGGGACGGAAGTAGCGGCCCGAGTAGCGTCGGCCGGTTGCATCGGCTGGTCGGCGGGAACGTCGGCGGCAAAAGGCTTGGGGCAGGCGGAGGTCACGCCGCAGAGTCTACGAAAACCAGCCACCGCCCGCCGCGCCTCCCGCGCGCAGCCTGTCGGGCGGGCGCGCGAAGGTGGGAGACTAGAGCAATGCTCATCACGTTGACCGACGCCGCAGACCCGCGCCTAACCGACTACGTCAGCCTCACCGACGTAGCCCTGCGCACCAAAACGGAAGAACCGGCCGGCCTCTACATGGCCGAATCCACCAACGTGATCCAGCGGGCCGTTAACGCCGGCCACCGCCCCCGCTCCATCCTCATGGCCCCGCGCTGGCTGGAGACCATGCGCCCGACCCTGGAAAAGGTGGGCGGCGGCGACTCGGACGGCGGCGACGTGCCCGTCTTCCTGGCCGACGAAGACCTGCTGCGGGAGATCACTGGCTTCCACCTCCACCGCGGCGCCCTCGCGGCCATGCACCGGCCCGAGTTGCCCGACGTTGCCGCCCTCCTAGACACCCTGACCGACCGCCCGGATGCGAGCCCGGTTGGCGCGCAGGACGCGGGGGAGAGCGGGGCGATCCCGGCGCCCGCCCAGGGGACCGGCGGCAAGCCGCTGCGCGTGGCGATCCTGGAGGCGCTGGTAGACCACACGAACGTGGGCGCGGCCTTCCGCTCCGCCGCCGCGCTCGGGGTGGACGCCGTGCTGGTGACGCCCACCTGCGCCGACCCGCTCTACCGCCGCAGCGTGCGGGTCTCGATGGGCACTGTGTTCCAGGTGCCCTGGACGCGCATCCCCAACTGGCCGGACCTGAGCGTGCTGCACGAGCGCGGCTTCACCGTGGCCGGGCTGGCCCTCAGCGACGACTCCGTCAGCCTGGACGAGTTTGTGCAAACCCCCGAGTGTGCCGAGGGCAATGTCGCCCTGGTGCTCGGTGCAGAGGGCGACGGGTTGGCCCCCAAGACGATTGCCGCCTGCGACCGCGTGGTACGCATCCCCATGGCCGGTGGCGTGGACTCCCTCAACGTGGCGGCGGCAGCGGCCGTGGCCTTCTGGGCCACCCGGGCGTAGCCGGCACGAGGCGGGTAGGCGCCGCATAGGAACTGCCGGTTTCCGTGGGCGTTTAGACGTTCGCCCGGCAAACCTCGCCGGAGGCCAGGTGGCGGAAATGGGGACGTTCAGGCGGCGAGAGTTGCTGGCAGGCGGTGCCAGCGTGTAGGCGCGCCAGCGGGCACTTCCAGCCGCCCAGGGCGGCGCGGCTAGCTGGGGGTGGCGGGCGGAACGTCGGCCGCCAACTAGTCCCACCACAG
This sequence comes from Buchananella hordeovulneris, assembly GCA_030529545.1. Classification (GTDB taxonomy): domain Bacteria; phylum Actinomycetota; class Actinomycetes; order Actinomycetales; family Actinomycetaceae; genus Buchananella; species Buchananella hordeovulneris_A. The sequence goes on along the minus strand of JAUMWR010000015.1, from coordinate 25,468 downwards.
ACGCCAGGCGCTACCGTAGGGCGGCCAGGGAGGCATGACGCGCGCGATCTCGTCGGGCGGGGCGAGCGCGTCCAGCTCCAGCTCGGCGCTGAGGCGTTGCCAGAGCTCGTTGCAATCGCACGGGGCACGGTGGTCTCGGTGCACGGTGGCGTTAGCGTGGCCGGGCACCAGAATCGCGTCGATGCTCACGCGCTCGTCGCTGCGCTGCGGGCCGATGCCATAGCCGCACAGCGTCACCCCCTCCACGCGCGCTGCCGCCCGCAGTAGGGCGCCCAGGGTGGGGGCGAGGTTCTGGCGGTCTGCCAGCTGGGCGGGAGGCAGGTTGGCCAGGAGGAACTCGGCCGCGCCCTTGCCCAGCCCCAGGAGGGGGACAAAGTCCTTCACGGGCGCGCCGTCGCGCACCCACTCGTCGGCGGCGCTGTCTAGGTGTGGCTGGGGCGTGTAGTCGGCCAGGACCTCCCAGAGGCCTGCGCGCACCGACCAGCCGGGCGGCCCGTACGGCCCCTCCGGGAAGCTGGGCGGGACGGCCGCTAGGTGCACCGGCGCGGGTGGCCTGCTGTGCTGGGAGGGGAAGGTGGTGGCTGTCAGGGAAACGGACATGGTGGCTCCTTTCGTCCCCACCACGCTCGCGCCCGGGTGAGGGCGGCGGGAAGTATGGGGCTGGCCGGCAGCGGGCACCTGACTGTGCACAGGGAGCGCGCCCCTCAGCTGGGCGAGTGAAGCGACCGAGACTGTGAGTGCAAAGCAACCCAATCTGCCCACTAGGCTTAGGAACCATGATCTACCGGGCGCTCTTCAA
>JAUMWR010000015.1:23438-24569 GCA_030529545.1 Buchananella hordeovulneris | reverse complement strand
GCAACCCAATCTGCCCACTAGGCTTAGGAACCATGATCTACCGGGCGCTCTTCAACCTCGTCTTTTCCAAGCTGGACCCGGAGGAGGTGCACGTCCGCGCGGTGCGCGCGCTCTCCCTGGCAGGCAACTGTGCCCTGACCAGGTGCGCCATGCGTTTGGCCTTCGGGCGCCGCGTGGAGCCGCCCCTCACCCGCGACCACCTGAACCACCGCAGCCCCTTTGCGCGCCCGGTGCCCGGCATCTTGGGCCTGGCGGCGGGCATGGACAAGGACGCCACTGCGGTGCTCGGCATGGACGCGCTAGGCTTTGGCTTCGTGGAAGTGGGCACTTTCACCGCGCTGGCCCAGCCCGGTAACGAAAAGCCGCGCCTGTTCCGCCTGGTGGAGGAGCGGGGCATCATCAACCGGATGGGCTTCAACAATCACGGCGCCGCAGCGGCAGGCGAGCGGCTGCGCCGCCTGCGCCAGACCAAGGTGGGCCGCGCGGTCTTTGTGGGCGCGAACATCGGCAAGTCCAAGGTGACCCCGCTGGAGGACGCGGTGGCCGACTACGTCACCTCCGCCCGCCACGTGGCGCGTTGGGCCGACTACCTGGTGGTCAACGTGTCCTCGCCCAACACCCCGGGCCTGCGCGACCTGCAGAACGTCGAGTCGCTGCGCCCGATTCTGGCCGCCGTGCAGGAGTCTGCTAACGACGCTGCCGGCCGCCACGTCCCTCTATTTGTCAAGATCGCTCCCGACCTGGCTCCGGAAGACCTGGTGGCCGTGGCCAAGCTGGTCAACGAGTTGGACCTGGCCGGAGTGGTGGCCACCAACACGACTATCGACCACCCCCAGGAGTTCGGGCCCGGCGGCCTGTCCGGTGCGCCGTTGACGGAGAAGTCCCTGGCCGTGGTGCGCGCACTGCGCGCCGCGCTGGGGGAGGAGAAGACCATCATCGGCGTCGGCGGCATCACCACCGTGGCACAGGCCGAGCGCATGCTGGACGCGGGCGCCAACTACCTGCAGGCCTACAGCGCCTTCATCTACGAGGGCCCGGCGTGGCCCGGCCGCCTCAACCGCGCGCTGGCGCGGCGCGGCTACCAGGGCTGAGGTAGCCCCAAGAATGGGGGTTGGCCCCGGGCGATGCGCC
>JAUMWR010000015.1:23206-23428 GCA_030529545.1 Buchananella hordeovulneris | reverse complement strand
GGGCGGGGGCACCGGGGGCGTGGTTCCCCCCACGTGGGGGGGTGGCCCGGGGGGTGGGCCCCCGGGGCCAACCCCCATTTTGCTGCCCGGGTGAGCTGCTAGGAGAGCTTGTAGAGCGGGCGACGGGCACTGACGCACACCTTGGTCCCCGCAGGCACCACCGCGTGCTCGCCGTCCATGCGGGCAGTGAGGTGGAGGGGGTAGCTCACGCCGCCGGGTGCG
>JAUMWR010000015.1:0-23185 GCA_030529545.1 Buchananella hordeovulneris | reverse complement strand
TCTACGAGCAGGTCTACGAGCAGGCTGTGGCCCAGGTAGCGAGTGCCCTGCACGGTGGCGTAGACCTGCCCGCTCGGCAGCACGTTCTCCAGGTCCTCCACGCGGGAGATCTGGAGCTGCTCGGGGCGGGCCACCACCAGGTGACCCAGCCGGTCCCCGACCACGCCGGCGGGCAGGATGCACGCATCTCCCACAAATCCGGCCACCCACTCATCGACTGGGGAGGAGTAGAGCTCGCGGGGAGTACCGACCTGCACCAGGTGGCCGTCGCGCAGCACCGCCACCAGATCGGAGCAGGACAGGGCCTCCTGCTGGTCGTGCGTAATCAGGAGGGTGGGCAGGTTTTGCTGGCGCAAAATCGCAAAGACCTCGTCTCGCACCCGCATGCGGAGCGAGGGGTCCAGGGCGCTGAAGGGCTCATCCAGCAGCACCAGCTTTGGCTCGGGCGCCAGCGCCCGAGCCAAAGCCACGCGCTGCTGCTGCCCACCCGACAACTGGGAAGGCAAGCGATCTTCCAGCCCCTCCAGCCCGACCAGGGCCAGCATCTCCTGCACGCGCGGATGGGAGGCCGCGCGCCTGCGGCTCACCCCGCGCAGACCGTAAGCGATGTTGCCGGCCACCGTCAGGTGCTGGAAGAGCGCGCCCTCCTGGGGTACCAGGCCCACGCGGCGCCGCTCCACCGGCACGTCGGTGATATCCGCCCCGTCCACAAACACCCGCCCCTGGGAGGGCGAGTGCAGGCCGGCCAGCACCCGCAGCAGCGTGGTCTTGCCGCTGCCGGAGGCCCCCAAGACCGTGGTGACCTTACCGGCCGGGATCTCCAGGCTCAGGTTGTGCAGCACGTCCTTGCCCGCCACGTAGTGCGCGCACACCCCGCGAATCGAAACGCTCATGAAATCTCAATCCTCCGAGCCAGCATCAACGCGGGAATGATCCCCACCAAAACCAAAGCCAAACCGACCGGAGCGGCCGCGCCAAAAGCCCCCAGCGAGCTAGAGTTCCACAGCTCCGTGGCCAGGGTGCTCAGCTTGGTGGGCCGCAGCATGAGGGTGACCGGCAGCTCCTTCATCACCGCCGTGGCAATCAGCAGCCAGCCGGCCCCGATAGCAGGCAGCGCCTGCGGCAAGCTCACCCGCCACCAAACGCGCAGGCGACTATCGCCCAGCGTGCGCGCGGTCTCCTCCACCCCCACGGGCACCTGCTGGAACCCGGCCCTGATGGCGCCCACGCCCTTGGGCAGGTAGAGCAGCACATAAGTAACAATCAGCGCCCCGGCGGTCTGGTAGGCCCACGGGGCGGCCTGCAGCGTCAGCGAAACCATCGCGAGCGCCAGCACCACGCCGGGCAGCGCGTGGGAGGCAAAAGTGCTGATCTCCAGCAGCGTTACCAGGGGCGAGCGCACCCGGGAGGAGATGTAGCTGAGCGGCAGGGCCACCAGGGCGGCCACCGTCGCCGCCACGAAGCCCAGGAGGAGCGTCGTCCCCGCCGCCTGGAAAATGCGCGCCCAATCCGTCTCGTAGCGCGTATTCAGCACCGAGCGCACCAGCAACGCCACGATCGGGGCGGCCACGGACAGCGCCGCGATCGCCGCCAAGGCGCCGCCCGCCAGCCACTTCACTAGGGCAGAGGTGCGCACCAAAGAACTCTGGTAGCTGGAACTAGTTGCCCGGTGGTGGCGGCTGCGCAGCAAGTTCTCACCCAGCACCAGCACCGCAGCCAAGAAAGTAATCACCACGCCCATCACCGCCGGGGCAGAGCGCGACGCCCCGGCAGAAATCAGCGCAAACACGCCCGTGGTCAGCGTGTCGTAGCGCAGCATCGCCGGCGCCCCAAAGTCCGCCAACGTGTAGAGCGCCACGATCACGGTGCCCGCCCCCGCCGCCGGGAGCACCTGCGGCAAAGTCACGGTAAGAAACGCAAAGGCGCGCGATCTGCCCAGCGAACGGGCAACGTCGGCCAAACCGTGGTCAGCCTGCACAAAGGCCGCCATAGTCGGCACCGTCACGAAAGGCGTCGAGGCCGCCACCATCACCGCCACCAGCGGCCAAAAACCGGGCGTCCCCGGGAAAGCCGAGCGCCACGCGAACGCGCCCACAAAACTCGGCACCGACAGCGGCAGACAAGCCAGCACCACCCACAGACGCGGCGTAGGCAGCCGCAGCCGCGTCACCGCCCACGCGGAAAAAACGCCCAACACAAAAGCCCCGGCGCACACGGACATCACCAGCCAGACCGTGTTCGTAAAGAGCATCCACATGCGCGGACGGAACAGCGCGGCCCACGCCGCGTCCAGTCCACCGGAGAGTGCCCGGCCCACCAAATAAACCAAGGGGAGGAGCGCAGCCCCAGCTACAAGAACGCACGCCGCGACCAACCCAGCAGGTAAATCCCGCAGGCGCCGCAGGCGTGGCGAACTGGTGGAAACTGAAGTCATCCTGGCCTCATGTTTGCGGGGGTGTCGTGGGTACTTGAGGAACCCACGACACCCCCTGCATTGAGCTAGCTAGCAGCTAATCAGAGTAGCCCAACCTTGGTCAGCAGCTCGACGGTCTTGTCCAGGGAAGCCAGGTCAGCCAGGGAGACGTCCGGCTGGCCCAGGTCCTTCAGCGCCGGGACGTTCTTCGGGCCCTCCATGCCCGCCACCAGCGGGTACTCGAAGGTCTTGGTCAGGAAGTACTCCTGGCCCTTGTCAGAGAGCAGGTAGTTCACGAACTCCATGGCGGCCGGGTTCGCCTCAGCGCCCTTCAGGATGCCCACACCGGTGACGTTGACCAGAGCGGAAACGGAGCCCGGGGCACCGAACTTCAGCTGCGCACGCAGGGTGGTCGGGTCCTGCTCGGAACGAGCCCAGTAGTAGTGGTTGATCAGACCCAGGGTGGCGGTGCCGGCGTTAACGGCGTCCAGGATCTCACCGTTCTTGGCGAAGATCTGCGGCTCGTTGGCCAGCAGGTCGGTCAGCCACTTCTCCGTCTTCTCCTCGCCCTCCTTCACGCGCATGGCGGTCACGAAGGACTGGAAGGAAGCGTTGGTCGGAGCAATGGCAACCTTGCCCTTCCACTTCGGGTCGGTCAGCTCGAAGACGTCAGCCGGGACCTCCTCAGCCTTCAGGGCCTCAGAGTCGTAAGCGATGACGCGGGCGCGGCCGGTCAGACCAACCCAGGAGCCGTCCTTGGAGGTGTACTCCGGGGCAACCTTGGAGGTCACGTCAGCGGGCAGCGGGGCAAACAGGTTGGCGCCGGCAACCAGGCCCAGGGCGCCAGCGTCCTGAGACAGGAACACCTGAGCCGGGGTCTTGTCACCCTCCTCCAGGAGCTGGGCAGCCAGCTCGGGGGTGCCGGCGTAGCGAACGTCGACCTCGATGCCGGTGTCAGCGGTGAACTGCTCCAGCAGCGGGGCAACCAGCTTCTCGTTACGGCCGGAGTAAACCACCAGCGGGCCGGTAGCCTCCGGGGCAGCCTCAGCGGTGGCCTCGGCGGTGCTCTCGGCAGCGCTCGGAGCGGCGGTCTCTTCCGGCTGAGCGGTCTGGCTGGAGCTGCAGGCGCTCAGACCGAAGACGGCGGCAGCAGCGAAGGCTGCGGTGGCTAGCTTGCGGATTCGCATGGATTAACTCCTTGTTGTGTGGGTAAAGACCCGGGTAGAAGCGCGTCAGTGAGGAGCCAGGACTGGCAAAGTACGCGCAGCTGTTGAGCACTAGGTCCCAACAAATAGATGAGGCTAACCTTGCAAAATCGCTGGCGCAATCGTGGGATGAGGCCGCGCCGGGCGTCCCGGGGTGCCAAAGTCGAAGGCTGAGGCGGGAGTTCAGGCCCGAGCTGAGTGGCGGTTTGGGGCGGAATAGTGGGCGAAACGTCGTCCAAGGTGAAGCGTGGCGGAGCGGGCAGGCAGCATGGGGCGGGGCTTAAGCGCGGCTCGGTGGCGAGGTAAACCTCACTTATGTTTCTGACGCTTGTGCAGCGAATGTGGGGAGCCGTGCTGGGCGTGGTTCGGTGGGCGCTCGGCAGTCTCGCACTGCGGGCCGTGCTCCCAAGGCCGGCCACGCAGGTGCGGCGACGTAGGTCCGGCCCGACGGGCCCCGTCCTCTTTGCGCACGGTTGTGGGGTTAGGCGTTCGAACTTAGCCCTACGGGGCCTTGCAAGAGCATGTTTGTGCGGGTTTGAGCATGTTCGTGCGCGGAGGAGAGGGACGCGGACCACAACCGGGGCCCGCGTCCCTCATCACGCCGCGCGCTGCACTGACGCCGAACGCCAGGTCCGCAGCGCGCCGTGCCGCGTTTTACTCGGGGAACTCGCCGCGTCCCACCTGGGGGCGCGGGGAGCGCAGGGGACGCAGCAGGAAGGAGCGGGCGAAGGCGTAGAAGAACACGCCCTTCTGCTTGCCGTCGCCGAACTTCTTGATGACGCGGCGCTTGGACTGGAAGCCCACGATCACGGAGTCCAGCAGGCCGAACAGGAACAGGGCGTAGATGGCACCCAGGAGCGTAACGGCCAGCTGCGGGTTGGAGTTGCCGATGACCAGCATACCGACCATGAGGATCAGCATGAAGGGCAGGGAGAACTCACCGAGGCACCAGCGGGCGTCGACGAAGTCACGCACGTACCGCTTGACGGGGCCCTTGTCGCGGATGGGCAGGTAGCGCTCGTCTCCGCTCAAGAGGGCTTGCTGCTGCTTGGCGTAGAGCTCGCGGCGGGCCTCCCGGCTGGCGGCCTTGGCGGCCTTGCGGTCCTTGGGGACCAGCGGACGCCGGTTCTTGGCTTCCTGCTCGCGCCGCTTGGGGGTGGGGCGTCCCTTGCCGCCGGCCTTCTTGGCCTCTTGCTGTGCTCCCTCCGGCGCGTGCTCGGCCGAGGGCTCTGGTGCGTTCTTGCTCTTTGCCACGCCCACAGATTAATGGATGAGCATTGTTGTGGCCCACCTGGTTTACCGGCCGGTCGTTTGGTGGACTTGTGGTGGACGACGTTGCCGCGCGCCGATTTCTTCCCGCGCCGGGGGGCGGGGAGTTACTTGGCGGCTGCCGGCGGCGGTGCGGGTGGAAGGGCCGGGCGGGGCTACGCTGGAGGGCATGGACAAGTTGCTCTCCGCTGTTGATGCGCGTTTTGAAGAAAACCTGCAGGCCCTTGAGGCTTTTATCCGTATTCCTTCGGTTTCTTCCCCCAGTTTTGATCAGTCGACGCTGGAGGACTCTGCGGCGTGGGTGGCGGCGCAGCTGGCCGAGGCGGGACTGGAGCCCACGGTTTCCCGGGGGAAGAACCCGGACGGCACGCCGGGCCGCCCCGCGGTGACGGCGAGCCTGCCGGCGGCGCCGGGCAAACCGACGGTGCTGCTTTACGCGCACCACGATGTGCAGCCGGGCGGCGACCCGGCCACGTGGACCACGCCGGGCGGCCCGTTTGAGCCGCACCGCCGCGATGGCCGCTTGTTTGGGCGCGGCAGCGCGGACGACGGCGCGGGCCTGCTGGCCCACGTCGGCGCGCTGAAGGCTCTGCGCGACGTCTACGGCGCGCACGGCATCGGCATCCGCATTTTCTTTGAGGGCGAGGAGGAGTCCGGTTCGCCGTCGTTCGAGGACTTCCTGGCCACGCACCGCGAGGAGCTGAGCGCGGACGTGATCGTGGTGGCGGACTCCTCCAACTGGACCACCGAGATCCCGTCCCTGACGACGTCGCTGCGTGGCGTGGTGGACTGCGAGGTGGAGCTGCGCGTGGCCAGTGGCGCCATGCACTCGGGTATGTACGGCGGCCCGATCCTGGACGCGGTGACCCTCATGGCTCGCCTGATCGCCACCCTGCACGACGAGAAGGGCGACGTGGCGGTGCCGGGCCTGGTGGTTAAGAACGAGTCGGACGTCGACTACGTGGAGGCGGACCTGCGTGAGGCCACCGGCGTGGTGGACAGCTACCAGCTGGCCGGCACGGGCACGCTGGCGGCCCGCATCTGGACCAAGCCCGCCATCTCCGTGATCGGCCTGGACGCCACCAGCGTTGCCAACGCCTCCAACACGATCGCCCCGGTGTGCCGCGCGGTGATCTCCATGCGCGTGGCCCCGGGCCAGGACACGCAGGCCGCGATGGACGCGCTGACCACGCACCTGATCGACAACGCCCCGTTCGGCGCGCAGGTGACCGTCAAGCCCGGTGACCAGGGCCCGGCCTTCGACGCCTCCGCGTGCGCGGGCAAGGCCGGCGAAGTTAAGCGCTGGGCGCTGGAGCAGGCGTTTGGCCACGCCCCGGTGGACACCGGCATCGGCGGTTCCATCCCGTTCATCTCCACCTTCGCGGAGGTCTACCCGGATGCCGAGATCCTGGTGACGGGCGTGGAGGACCCGTACTCCAAGGCGCACAGCGAGGACGAGTCCGTTGACATCGAGTCCCTGCGCAAGGTGATCGGCGCCGAGGCGCTGTTCCTGGCCCGCTTGGGTAGCCTGCTCTGATGCGAGTCCACCTGCACGCGATTGCGGGCAGTGAGGCGGCGGCCGCCGAGCTGGTGGCCGCCGCCTGCCAGGGCTGGCAGACGGTGGCGCAAGACGAGCTGAGCTCTAGCTTCTCCGCCGCCCAGTGGCCGGTCGCCTCCCAAGTGCCCACCGCCGGCGCTGCTGCCCGGGCGGAGTTCGTGCCCCTCTCGCGGCGCGCCCCGCTGGCGGCACCGCCCCTGGCCCCGGAGGTGGAGCTGGTGGTGGCCGTGACCACCCTGGTGGACCACAACACGGGCGGCCCCCTGGACCCCAGCAACTTGACGGCGCTGGCCGCCGACGTGGCCGAGCTGGCCGTCCCCCTGGTAGTGATCGCCGGCCGCTGCGAGGCGGCCCGTCGCGAGTACGCCTCGGTGCCGATCCAGCACGTGCTCTCGCTTTCGGTGGACGACGTTCGCCCCGCCGACGGAGTGGAGACCGACGTCTCTCCCGCCGCCGCGCGGGAGGCCGCCGCGCGCATCGCCCGCACCTGGTCCACGGGGCCGCGCCGCTAGGCAAGCGGTTGGCCGACGCCCCTCCCGCCGCCCCGCGAGAGACCGCCCGGACGGTGGGGCAGGCCACTACCTGGAGCCCCGGCCCAGCAGATGCCCCCGACTTTGGTTGCGCGTAGGATTGCTGCGGGCTTCATGCCCTACTGACATTTCAGGAGAGAAGATGACTAACACCGACGCACCCGCGCACGACGTGACGCTGACCCCCGTTGCCGCAGAGAAGGTTCGTTCTTTGCTGGAGCAGGAGGGCCGTGACGACCTGCGCCTGCGCGTTGCCGTGCAGCCGGGCGGCTGCTCTGGCCTCATCTACCAGCTTTACTTTGACGAGCGCGTCCAGGACGGCGACGCGATCGTGGACTTCGACGGCGTTGAGGTGATCGTGGACCGCATGAGCGTGCCCTACTTGGCTGGCGCCACCATCGACTTCGCGGACACCATCGAGAAGCAGGGCTTCACGATCGACAACCCGAACGCTAAGGGCTCCTGCGCCTGCGGCGACTCCTTTAACTGAACCCGGCCAAAGCGGGAGACCACTGCTAGCTGCGCCTAGCGGCGCATTCTGGAACGGAGAAGAACTTGCGTTCTCGCATTGCACTCGTGATCGCGGCCGCTGGCGCCCTGGCGCTCAGTGCCTGCTCCTCGGACAAGCCCGCGGCTGACGCCAACCCGAGCATGCCCACCGACGCCACCATGTGCTCCACCTCCACCGAGGTCTTCGACCTGAAGACCAAGGAGAAGGCAGAGCCCACCGTGGCCGACGCCAAGGTTGCCGGCGGCGCCGCCACCGTCTCCGGTGGCTCCGGCCAGTGCCCGGTCATCAAGTACAACCAGGAAGAGCCGCCCGCCGAGCTCAAGGTTGACGTGATCGCCAAGGGCGACGGCCCGGAGGTCAAGGAAGGCGACTGGGTTACCGCCGACTACTACGGCCAGGTCTGGAACGGTGCCGTCTTCGACACCTCCTTTGACCGCCCCGGTCCCTCTCGCTTCGAGCTGGTGAGCACCGAGAACCGCGGCGTCATCAAGGGCTGGACCAAGGGTCTGGCCGGCACCCACGTCGGTGACCGCGTGGTCCTGTCCATCCCGGCCGACCTGGCTTACGGCGAGAACAGCCCCAGCCAGCTCATCGCCCCGAACTCCACCCTGGTGTTCGTGGTCGACGTGGTGCAGACGCAGAACCCCGCCGAGCTGCTGGCCGCCTCCAAGGACGGCAACGAGGTTGGCAACACCGACGACCTGCCGGTGCACGTCGAGGGTGACCTGGGCGCTGCCCCCTCCCTGAAGTTCGACGAGGGCGCCACCGCCCCGGGCGAGGTGCAGCTGCGCATCCTCTCCGAGGGCACCGGAGAGGAGGTCACCGCCGACTCCACCGCAGTGCTCTCCATCCTGCAGGCCACCTACGACGGCAACGTCGTGCACAACTCCTGGGAGAGCGCAGACCTGAGCAGCACCGTCCCGCTGGGCCAGACCCAGTTCCTGGCCGACCTGGTGGGCCACAAGGTGGGCACCCGCGCCCTGCTGCTGCAGCCGGACGACGGCGTGAACGGCCCGTCCGCTGCCGTCATCGAGATCGCTGCCCTGGTCAAGCTGGACCGCTGACCCACCCACGCCACCGCCTGCACAAAAGGCGGGGCGGGCAGCAAAAACGGCTTGGGGCCGAGCTGAAAAGCTCGGCCCCAAGCCGTTTCTTGTTACCTAGCTCAGGCCACCACGAGGCGGGCGCTCTTGGCGCGCTCGTAGCGGGCGGCAACGTCGTCCCAGTTAACGATGTTCCAGAAGGCGGCCACGTAGTCCGCCTTCACGTTGCGGTAGTCCAGGTAGAAGGCGTGCTCCCACATGTCCAGCATCAGCAGCGGCTGGGTGGCCACCGGGACGTTGCCCTGTTGGTCGGTGAGCTGGAAGACCACCAGCTTGCCGGAGACCGCGTCCAGGGCCAGCACGCCCCAGCCGGAGCCCTGCAGCCCCAGTGCGGCGGCGGCGAAGTGCTTCTTGAAGGCCTCGAAGGAACCGAAGTCGGCCACGATCTGGTCAGCCAGCGCGCCCGCCGGGGCACCGGAGGAGTTCGGGGTCAGGTTCTGCCAGAAGATGGAGTGGTTGGTGTGGCCACCCAGGTGGAAGGCCAGGTTCTTGGAGTGCAGGTTCACGGCCGCGAAGTCACCGGCGGCGCGAGCCTCCTCCAGCTTGGCCAGGGCAGCGTTGGCGCCATCCACGTAAGCCTGGTGGTGCTTGGTGTGGTGGAGCTCCATGATGGTGGCGGAAATGTGGGGCTCCAACGCGTCATAGGCGTACGGCAGTGCAGGCAGGGTGTAAACAGACATGCCAATCCTTGTCAGTAGTGAGGCGGACGTTCGTCCTATGCCTGCCAAGTTAGCAAGCCTGGCGAGCGCGCGGCACCCCAGCGGGGGAGTTTCGCTATAGGTGAGTCAAACCCGCCCGCTCCGCCGGGCAACTAAGGTCACCCTTGTTCAACTGTGGGGCTTGCGCGCTGGAAAGCCCCAGGACAACTAGGATGGTGCCGGTGCGCCACCCGGGCGCCGATCGGAAGGAAGGCAATGGCCGTGCAGAACGAGTCCGTTAACGTGCTGATCTTTAGCGACGATGTCACCGTTCGCAACGCGATCATGACTTCCGTGGGCCGCCGCGCAGGCAAGGACCTGCCCACCCTGGAGTGGACCGAGGCCGCCACCGCCGAGGGCGTGCGCCTGGCTTTGGCTGAGAAGGACTACTCGGTCTTGGTCTTCGACGCCGAGTCCCCCAAGCTCGGCGGCATGGGTCTGGCCAAGGAGCTGAGCCAGGAAGTCGACAACTGCCCGCCGGTGCTGCTGCTGGTGGCCCGCCAGCAGGACGAGTGGCTCGGCCAGTGGTCCGGTGCCGCCGCCATCCTGTCCGAGCCCTTCGACGGCATCGAGCTGCAGGAGACCGTGGCGCGTCTGCTGCGCGAGCGCCTGGGCCAGTAACCAGCGCCCACGTTCCCGCCCGCTGCACCAGGTGCAGCGGGCGGTTGGCGTCTCTGGGCGACCTTTGCGGGCGCAAGCTAGGCGAGGGCAGTGGCGCGTCCTAGGCTGCGTCGGTAAAAGGGGCGTCTGCAGCAGCGGCTGAGCGCGCGTCCAGTTGGTGGCCTTGACGGGCCCGCCGCGCCGGCTGGGCACGGATACACCTGGGGGCCGTGCCGGCGCGCGTGGCGCGCCCGCCGGGTCACGCCCGGCGGTAGCTGACCAGCTCCGGGTAGCGGGCCGCCGCCTGCAGCGGGAAGGCCAGCGCCACCTCAGGGTCAACCTCGAACAGGCGCGTGCCGGGGGAGTAGAGCCAGTTGGCCAGTAGCACGCTCTCCTCGTCCGTGGCCGCCTGCCCCAGCTTCACCGGGGCGGGCACGTACTCGGCGCGGGCGAGCAGCTCGCTAACTACCGGGCGCGGGTCGGCCCCCGGCTTGCTGATGGCCACCCCGGCCAGGCGCCCGTAGCGCACCGCCACCAGCTCCCAGCCGCCCCCTGGGCGGCGCGCCCCGGCCACGATCTGGGCGCTGGCCAGCAGGGGCCCGATCCGCTGCGCCTTGTCCGCGCCGCGCACGAAAGCCGCCAGGCGGGTGGTCACCAGGCCGGCCTCCTCGTAGCGCAGCGCCTGGCTGAGGGCTTCGATGCGCGCCTGCAGCGGCGCCACGATCAGGTCCATCTCGGCCCCCAGCGCCGCGGCCGCCTCCTCCACGGCCCCGCGCTGCGGTTGTGCGCCGCGCTCGCCGTCGCCGGCGTTCGCCTCGTTCTCTCCGCGATGCTCGCGCGCACCGTCATGTCCGCGTACCGCTTGTGCCCGGCCTTCCCCGCGCTCCCCGCGTTCCCCGGCCGCACCGGCGTCAGCGGCGGGTTCGTGCGCGCAGGGGGCGGCGCAGCGGCCCAACTCGTGGAGCGGGCAGGGGGCGGCCCTGGCGGCCGGGTGGAGGGGCAGCACCGTGGTGCAGCGGCGCAGGGGCAGAACATCGTGCATGGCCTCGGCAGCCCGCGTGGCGGCTGACCGCGACGAGAACGGGCCAATGCTCACGCCCGCGCGCTCCGGCGCCACCACGGTGGTCACCTTCAAGCGTGGGTGGGCCTCCTCGGTGAGCGTGAGCCACGGGCGGGACGTGGGGCGCTTGGAGCGGCGGTTGTAGGGCGGGTCCAGCTCCTTGATCAGGCGCAGCTCGCGCACTTGCGCCTCCAGGCCGCTGGCGCACTCCACGGCTTCCACGCGGCTGGCCAGCGCCAGCATCTCGTCCATGCGGGCCCGGCCCTCGGCGGCGGTGAAGTAGGAGCGCACGCGGCGGGCCAGGTCGGTGGCCACGCCTACGTAGAGGGGTGAGTCGGCGGCGTCGCGGAAGATGTAGACCCCGGGCGCGTGGGGCAGGCCGGCGGCGAGTGAGGCCTTGCGGTGCCTGCGCGGGGTCACGCGGTCGGCGGCGGTGGACAGGTCGCACAGGTGCGTCACCCCCAGCGGCGCCAGGCGCTCCAACAGGCCGTGCAGGACGTCCACGGTGGCGCGAGCGTCGTCCAACGCCCGGTGGGTGGGCTCCACCTGCGTGGAGAAGAAGCGGGCCAGGGAGGCCAGGCGGTGGTTAGGCACCTCGCCGGGGGTGAAGGCGCGCCGGGAGAGGGCTAGCGTGTCCACGATCAGCGGGGCGGGCCAGTCGTAGCCGTGGGCGGCGGCCGCCGCGCGCAGGAAACCGGCGTCAAAGCTGGCGTTGTGGGCCACGAACACCGTGTCCCGGGCCCCAAAGCCGGCGAACTCGAAGAATGCCGGCAGCACCGACTCGATCCGGGGCGCGCCAACCACCATTGCGGTGGTGATGCCGGTGAGCACGGTGATCTGCGGCGGGATCGCCACGCCCGGGTTGACCAGTGTGCCGAATTCGCCAATCACCTGCCCGCCGCGTACCTTGACCGCGCCGATCTCGGTGATCCCGGCCTTGGTCGGGGAGGTGCCGGTGGTCTCCAGGTCCACCACCACGAACGTCACCTCCGCTAGCGGGGTGTCCAGGTCCGCCAGGGAGAGCTGCACCTCGGGCGAGCCGGGGGAGTGGGAGAGCTCGAAGGGGTCGCGCACCGGCTAGACCACGGCGCCGTCGTTGTCTGGGTCGTTCAGCCCGCGCGGGCGCCCGTGGGAACCGAACGGGGAGTCCGGCTGGCCGCCCGGCCCAAACCCGCCGGCACCGCTGGCTCCGTCCGCTCCCGCGCCCTTGCCGCCCAGGAGGCGCCGCCACCAGGCCGGCTTCTTGCCGCCGCGCCCGGCGCCGTTTGCGGGGCCGACGCCACCGCCCCACCCGCCGCGCTCGTCGCCGCCCGGCGGGGCAAGCTCGCCGTTGAAGGCGTCCACCAGGCTGCCCTGGGAGGGATCGTAGGTGGAGGGGTTGAAGTCCTCCTCCTGGGGCTCGGCAAGCGCGTAATCGCGCGGCCCGGCGGCAGGGCCAACCCCGGAGCCGACCGCGCCGGCCCGGAACGTGCCCACCTTGAAGGCGGGATCGTCTTGGAGTTGGGAAACGATGTCCTCAAAGTCGAAGTCGGGTCCCTGCTTAGCCATATATGCACCTTAGACTTGGGCACGATCATTTGCTAAAGCTGGGAGGTGTGCGCCCGTGTTCTACCGCATCATGCGTTACACGCTGGGCCCGATTCTGCGGGTCTTCTACCGCGTGCGCTCCGAGGGGGCGAACCACGTTCCCCGCCAGGGGGCGGTGATCCTGGCCTCCAACCACCTGGCCGTGGTGGATTCGTTCTTCACGCCGCTGGTGCTGCCCCGCAACGTCCACTTCCTGGGCAAGGCGGAGTACTTCACGGGCAAGGGCGTCAAGGGCGCGCTGGTGCGCTGGTTCATGAAGGGCGTGGGCACGGTCCCGGTCAACCGCAGTGGCGGGCGGGCCGCAGAGGCCGCGCTGGAGGCCGGCCTGCAGGTACTGGAGGACGGCAGGATCTTTGGCATCTACCCGGAGGGCACGCGCAGCCCCGACGGCCGCCTCTACAAGGGCCGCACCGGCGTGGCGCGGTTGGCGATCGTCTCCGGCGCGCCGCTGGTGCCTATGGCCGTGATCGACACACACCTGGCCCAGCCCAAGGGCAAGATCATCCCCAAGCTGGGTGCCCACATCGGGGTGAAGTTTGGCCAGCCGATGGACTTCTCGCACCTGCGGGACAAGGTCAACGACCGCGACACGCTGCGCGCGGTTACCGATCAGATCGTCGCCGCCATCCAGGAGCTCTCCGGCCAGGAGTACGTGGACATCTACGCCTCTGTGGCCAAGACCAAGCTGGCCGCCGGCGAGCCGGTGGTTTCGGTGGCCGACGTTGCCGCCGCCGGCGCCCCTGCTCCCGCCGACGCCGCCGAGCCCGCGCCCTCCTCCGCAGGCGAGGCCGCACAGGCAGATGACGCGCGGGCAGATGAGGCAGAGGGCGCTGCCGCACAGGGGGCTGCCGCGCAGGGCGAGGCAGCTGCGGGTGATGAGGCCAAGGGCGAGGGCGCCGAGGCTTAGCGCAAGAATGCAGTGGGGCGGTGGCAAAGCCCGCGCGTTGCAAGGCAAGGGGCCGGCTGCTGAGTCGGCCCCTTGCCTTTTGCTGTGGGCCTCGCTTCCGGCAGGGCGCGGTAGAGGGGGTGCTGTATCCGGTAGACGGCGGCAACGTCGGCCAGCTGGGGTGCAGAGGGCGGGATGAGCGGCGGCAGTTAGAGCAGCGGCGGGCGGCTTGGAGGCGCAGAGGGCGGCCCCGAAAACGGGCGGTCGGGGGAGCGTCGGTCAACTGCGCGTGCAGAAAGCGGCGGCGGGATTGCGGAGCGGTCGGGGGAGCGTCGGCCACCAAAATCCCGCCACCGCGAGCAGCGGCCCAGATTCCCGAACGTCCCGCCCACACCGCGCCAGCCACCCACTAAACTAGGCCGAGTATGTGTGCCTTCGACCCAGAAGGCCTCAACCCAACCATTGGAAGGTTAACCATGACGGTTCGTCGCGTTGCCCTGCTCACCGCTGGTGGCTTTGCCCCGTGCTTGTCCTCCGCCGTTGGCTCCCTCATCGAGCGCTACAACGAGATCGCCCCGGAGGTAGAGATCATCGCCTACGAGTACGGCTACCACGGCCTGCTCACCGGCACCAAGATCGTCATCGACGAGGAGGGCCGCAAGAACGCCCGCGTGCTGCAGGAATTCGGTGGTTCCCCCATCGGTAACTCCCGCGTGAAGCTCACCAACGCCAAGAACCTCGTCGAGCGCGGCCTGGTCAAGGAAGGCGAGAACCCGCTCGAGGTCGCAGCCGAGCAGCTGCGTCGCGACGGCGTTGACGTCCTGCACACCATCGGTGGTGACGACACCAACACCACCGCTGCGGACCTGGCCGCCTACCTGGCCGAGAACGACTACAAGCTCACCGTCGTTGGCCTGCCCAAGACCATCGACAACGACGTGGTGCCGATCCGCCAGTCCCTCGGCGCCTGGACCGCCGCCGAGGAGGCCGCCGACTACGCCAAGAACGTCATCGGTGAGCACCGCTCCAACCCGCGCATGCTGATCGTGCACGAGGTCATGGGTCGCAACTGCGGTTGGCTGACCGCCGCTGCCTCCGCCGAGTATCGCCGCTGGCTCGACACCGTCGAGTGGGCCCCCTCCCTGGGCCTGTCTCGTGAGCGCTGGGACATCGACGCCGTCTTCGTCCCCGAGATGAAGATCGACCTGGAGGAAGAGGCCACCCGCCTCAAGGCCGCCATGGACGCCAAGGGCAACGTCAACATCTTCCTGTCCGAGGGCGCTGGCGTCCGCGAGATCATCGCTGAGATGGAGGCCGCTGGCGAGGAGGTCCAGCGCGACCCGTTCGGCCACGTGAAGCTCGACACCATCAACCCCGGCCAGTGGTTCGCCAAGCAGTTCGCTGCCCGCATCGGCGCCGAGAAGGTCATGGTGCAGAAGTCCGGCTACTTCTCCCGCTCCGCCGCCGCGAACGTGCGCGACCGCCTGCTGATCAAGTCCATGTGTGACCTGGCCGTGCAGTGCGCCTTCGAGGGCGTCCCCGGCGTGATCGGCCACGACGAGGAAGACGGCGACCGTCTGAAGGCCATCCCGTTCCCGCGCATCGCGGGCGGCAAGCCCTTCGACATCGAGCAGGACTGGTTCAAGGCCATGATGGCTGAGATCGGTCAGCCGCTCGAGCCGGCCGACGAGCCCGCCGGTCACTGAGCCTGACGGCCGCCGCTGGACGCCCGCCCCGGGGATTCCCGGCCAGGCGGGACGGAAGCGGATTGAGGCGCGGGAGGGCACCCCTTTTGGGGTGCCCTCCCGCCCTTTTCTTATCGAAACGTGGACGGTATCGCGCTCACCCGGGCACTTCACTACGATTGAACAGGTGACTGAAGAAGCACTGACCCCGATTCCGGAAACCTGGCGCTCCCTGCCCGCGGCACAGCAGCCCAACTACCCGGACCCCGAGCACCTGGCCCAGGTGACCGCAGACTTGCGTTCGCGCCCGCCGCTGGTGTTTGCCGGTGAGGTGGACATGCTGCAAAAGCGCTTGGCCGCCGCCGGGCGCGGTGAGGCGTTCGTGCTCACCGGTGGGGACTGCGCGGAGACCTTCGCAGAGTCCACTGCCGACCACCTGCGCCTGAAGATCCAGACCATCTTGCAGATGGCCGTGGTGCTCACCTACGGCGCCTCCGTGCCGGTGGTGAAGATGGGGCGCGTGGCCGGGCAGTACGCCAAGCCCCGCAGCGCTGACGACGAGACGCGCGACGGCCTGACCCTGCCCTCCTACCGCGGCGACGCCGTCAACGGTCACCCCTTCACCGCTGCGGCACGCGTACCTGACCCGGCCCGCCTGCTGGAGGCCTACCAGCGCTCTGCCACGAGCTTCAACCTGATCCGCGCCTTCACCATGGGTGGTTACGCGGACATGCGTCACGTGCACCAGTGGAACCGGGGATTCATGGAGAACCCCGCCTACAAGCGCTACGAGGAGCTGGCGGCGGAGATCGACCGCGCCATCCGCTTCATGGAGGCCGCCGGGGTCGACTTCGACGCCATGCGCACCGTGGACTTCTACTCCTCGCACGAGGCCCTGCTGCTGGAGTACGAGGCGGCCATGACGCGAATCGACTCGCGCTCCGGGGAGCCCTACAACACCTCCGCGCACTTCCTATGGATCGGGGAGCGCACGCGCGGCGTCAACGACGCCCACGTGGAGATGCTCTCCCACGTCCGCAACCCGGTGGGCGTGAAGATCGGCCCCACCGCTAGAGCCGACGAGCTGTTCACCCTGATGGACAAGCTCAACCCGCAGGGCGAGGAGGGCCGCCTGACCTTCATCACCCGCATGGGGGCTGGCAAGATCCGGGAGGCGTTGCCGCCGCTGCTGGAAGGAGTCAAGACGGACGGGCGCCCCGTGGTGTGGGTGACCGATCCGATGCACGGCAACACCATTAACTCTGCTTCCGGCTACAAGACCCGCAACTTTGACACGATCCTGGATGAGGTCTCCGGTTTCTTCGAGGCCCACCGCGCCGTGGGCACCATCCCTGGAGGTATCCACGTGGAGCTCACCGGCGACGACGTGACCGAGGTAATCGGAGGTGCCGAAGAGATCGATGACTCCGCTTTGGCGCGGCGCTACGAGACCCTGGTGGATCCGCGCCTGAACCACCAGCAGAGCCTGGAGATGGCGTTCAGCGTGGCGCAGATGCTGCGTAGCGCCTAGCGCCAGCTGGGCTGAGGTGGGCGCGCGGGAGGGGTCTCCCGCGCGCCCACCTTCCCGTTTCCGGCCGGCCCGGATAGAGTGGAAGACGAATCAAGGAGGTATGCCATGACTGCTCGCAACGACGCTCCCTCCTCTGCCTACCTGCTGCGCAACACCGAGAACGCGATCGCGCTGAACGTCGGCTTTGCCAAGAAATCTGAGGCCCGCGAGCGGTTCTTGCGCCGGCGCCTGGAGCGGATCGCGTCACTGCGTCCTGCGCCAGAGCAAGCCGCCAGCTAGGCAGCCTCATGTCCGCTTCTTACGGGAGTGCGCTGTCTGAGTTCGCAAGCGAACTGCGCTCCACAGATGAGGTGGTTATCTACTGCGGCGCGGGAGTAACGCTCTCCCACACCGGGGTGAGCTGGAACGACCTGCTCTTACAGGTGGCCCAGAACTCGCGCAATCACATCGCTGAGGAAACCTGCCCTGTCGCAGACGCGGAATGCCTGCGCGAGCTGGGGGAGGGCCTGGAGGCCTTCGTATACAGCAGCACCAACAGCGCGGAGGCTTCCGCCTCCGCAATCATCGAGCTGACCCAGGCAGATGAGAAGTCCCTCGGTCCGGTCGTGTCCAGCGCGCTTTACTCTTCTACCGGTTGGCGGGTGGGCCGGCTGGTGGAAGACGTGTGCCTGCTCGCCTTGACCCTGCAGCAGCTAGGTAAATCCGTCCGGCTCATCACCACAAACTTCGATACCTTCATCGAGGACCGCCTGGTGGAGATGGGCAGCGAGCTCCCCACGTTGAGCGACGTGGCGTTGCCGCCGCTGCGGGCACGCGTCTACGGCTCGGAGACCGCTGAAACGGGCGCGATCGACCTGCCCACTGCAGCTCCGCAGGGGATCGAAGTTGATCGGTCGGTGCCGCCAATCGTCGTCGAATACCTTCACGGCAGAGTGGACAATCGGGGCGCCGTCGTCGGCGGCCTTGTACTCTCCGAACGCTCCTACCAGACCAGCCAGCACCAGACACTCGAACTGCTTACCGAGGCCTTCGCGAGCACCACCTCGCTGATAATCGGCTCCTCCCTAACCGACGCCCCGCTGCTGCGATCCCTGTGTGCCAGTGGAGGACAGGAAACGAGCAGGCGATATGCGGTCATGCGGCGCGCACTCCACACAGGCGTCCAGCAGCTTGCCCGCGCCCGCGCCCGGCACCTGGGCATCTCCCTTATCGAGGTGGGCAGCTACGCAGACGTCGCTCGGTTCCTGCGCGACGCCGAGTTTGCCGTGGCCACGGCAAACGGGGAGCAAGAGGCTAACTCCGAAGTCCAGCTAGAGCGGTGGTACGCCCTAAAAGACCCCGCCCCGGCCCAACTAGACCAGATAGTCGCGACCATGCGGAGCGTGCTGGCAAAGACGCGCGCCTCCGGGCAGATTGGGCATGAGCTGTTGAAGCTGGAGTGCTGGGTGCTACGGCGCTTCCAAGGCGAGCCCGCGTTGGAACGGGTGCTAGACACCATCACGGGAGTGGTAGAGCCGGAGTACAGACGGATAGAGCCAGTCACCGACACGCAGGACGCGGTGGCGGCCGTCCGTGCGCTGCGCGATGGCCGCCCCAACGTCTTCTCCCTTTCCGACCTCGGCTTTGACGATGAAGGCGCCTCCCGGTGGCGTTCCATCTGCGCGGTGCCGTGTTGGGACTCCATTGACAGTGGGGACACGCCGTTCACGGTGGTGATAACCCTTGCCTCCACCGGCAGGGAAAGCAGCAGCAAACACCTACCACTGTTCGAGCGGGTGGCTGCCGAGCAGGAAGCAGACAGGGAATTCAAGCGGGTGGCGCAGGAAGCGACTGAGGCGGCAAACAGCGACGAGCGCCGGGCAAAGGCAGTTGCTCCCGAGGCTGAATCGTTCCTCTGGCACCTTGATCCGGCGTCGCGGTCCGCTCTTTATACCGAGCTCTTTCAGGTTGGGGCCAGGGTCTCGTGCGCCTACTGGGCGGGAGAAGTACGGGGGTGCTGACCCCCTGCCTGCGGGCGGCGTTATGCCCACTAGGAATCGAACGCGATAGTGCCCCGGGCGAGGCACGGCCAGGTTCTGGCTGCACCCCCAATAGGAGTACGCAAGGGATAGCGCTGAGTAAGCAGGGGATTAGACGACGGTCAGGGTGACCGTGGAGCCAATCGGGATCTCGGTGCCGGCGCCCGGATTGGAGGAGCGCACGGTCCCGAAGAAGCCACCCAGCACGTTCTCCCGCGCAGGAACCAGGCCCAGGTTGGACAACACGGCGGCCGCTTCCTCGTACTGCTTGCCGGTCAGGTCCGGCACACTCACCATCTGCGGCCCCTTGGAGACCACGAGTGTCACGCTAGAGCCCGGAACCACGCGGGACCCCGCCTCCACGGACTGGGAGATCACCACGCCTGCGGCCACCTCGCTGGAGAACTCCTCGGTGACCTCCGCCTGCAGGCGCGCGGTGGTCAGTGCCTCCACGGCGGCCTCCTGGGCGGCGCCCGTCACGGCGGGCACCGGAACCGGCTCGGGACCCTTGGAGACCACCAGATCCACCTTGGTGCTGTGGTTGACCTTGGTTCCCACATTGGGGGAGCAGGAGATCACCAGGCCGGCGTCAACGGATTCGGAGAACTCCTCCGCCACGTTGCCCGCCTCCAGGCGCCCCTGCTGGAGGGCCGCCAGGGCCCCGTCCTTGGTCAGCCCGGTCACCTTGGGCACAGCCACCTGCTCGATGCCCAACGACACCACCACGGAAATCGTGGTTCCCCGCTTGATGCGCTGCCCGGCGGCCGGGGTAGAGGAGATGACGTGCTGGGCGGTGACGTCGTCGTCGAACGTCTCCGTCACCTTCACCTCGAAGCCCTCGAACTCCAGCGCGCTCTTCGCGTCCGCGACGGGCAGGTTGGCCACGCGCGGCACCACGGAGAACGAACCTGGCCCCACCTTCACGTACCAGTTCCAGCCCAGCACCCCGCCCGCCGCCAGCAAAACCACCAGTAGCAGGGAGACCAGTAGGCTGCGCCCGCGCTTCTTCTTCACCTTGCCGGTGTTGGCCGCAATCACGGCCGGGCTGGGGGAGGAGATGTGAACGGTGATCGCGCCAGAGCGGCCGGCATTGACCTCACCAGGGGAGGCGGCGCCATTGGCGGGGGCCACCACGGTGGCACGCCGGGAGAGAACGTCGGCGGGCAACTCGTTGCGCACCGCGCGCACCATCTCCAGGGCGGCGGCGGCATCGGCGGGCCGCTGGTCCACCGCGCGGGCCGTAAAGCTGGCCACGAGCTGGTCAACCTCGGCCGGGATCCAATCCACCACCTCGGACGGGGCGGGTATCCCGGCGTTGACGTGCTGATAGGCCACCGCCACCGGCGTCTCCGCCTGCAGTGGCTGACGCCCCACCAGCAGCTCGTAGAGCATGACGCCCACCGCGTAGATGTCCGCGCGGGCGTCGGCAAAACTGTTAGTAATCAGCTCGGGAGCCAGGTAAGCAACCGTGCCAAAGATCGACCCGGTCGTGGCCCCGGTAGCCTCCGTCACCGCGCGGGCCAGGCCAAAGTCGGCCACCTTCACGCCGCCCTCGCGCGGCAGCAGCACGTTCTCCGGTTTCATGTCCCGGTGCACCAGCCCAACTCGGTGGGCAGCGGAGAGCGCGGCCAGGATGTGCTCGGTGATGATGAGGGCCTGCGAGACCGTCAGGGAACCACGCTGGCGCAGGTGCGTGCGCAGATTCGGGCCGTGGATGTACTCCATGGCCAGGTAGGAGAGCTCGGAAGTGCCGCCCTGGTCGTAGACCGCCACGATCCCAGAGTGGGTGAGCTTGGCGGCGGCGCGCGCCTCCCGTCGGAAGCGAGCCAAGAAATCGCCCTGCTCGGCCAGGTGCGGGTGCATTACCTTCAACGCCACGATCCGGTCCAGGCGCTGGTCCAGCGCCTGGTAGACGGTGGCCATGCCGCCCCGGTCAATGCGGCGCTGAATGACGTAGCGCCCATCGATCACCTGCCCGATCAGTGGGTCGGCCGGTGCCTGCTGGGCGTCGCCCGCCTGGGCCTGGCCGGCCAGGTCGCTGAGTTTCTTCGTTTCCCCACTGCGAGCGGTCGCGGGTACGCTGCTAGCCCCGGCGTCGTTCTGCGGCGGGTTAGCAGGGGTGTTGTCAGGGGAAGAAACCACGAGGGCACTGTACCTAGCAGTGGGAGAAAATCGCGGGAGGCGCTACCGTTACGGCATGGATTTTGCTCTCTTGACCGTGCCCGAGGTTGCCGAACTCTGCGAGGTTCGCCTCCGTGACGTCCACTCCGCTCTGCGCGACCGCAGCCTTGCCGTGGTGGTGGGCGAAGACAAGGTGAAGCGGATCCCCCGCATTTTCCTGGACGAAACCGTCACCCCGCCGGTGCCCCACAAGGGCCTGCGCGGCACCCTCATGCTCCTGCTCGACGGCGGGATGAGCGACGAAGAGGCCGTCACCTGGCTGCTGGCCGAGGACGAGACCCTGCGCGCCGCCCCCGCCCAAGCGCTGGCCGCCGGCCGGATCCACGAGGTGCGGCGAGTAGCGGCCGCGCTGGCTTTCTAGCCGGGGGCAGCGTCGGCCAGCTAGGCGTCTCGCTCCACCAACTCGTGGGCTAGGCCGGTCAGGGCGGCGCGCACGGGCTTGGCGGGCAGTGCCAAGATGGCCTCCTCGTAGGCGGCGCGCAGCTCGGCGATGCGCTCTTCCACCAAACCGGCCGCGCCGGAGCGGCGCACCAGCTCGATTGCTCGCTCGGTCTGCGCCGCATCCAGCGGGGCGCGCGCCATCAGCTTGGCCAGCTCGCTGCCAAGCTCGGCGCTCAGGTTCGCGTGCGCCAGCTCGCTGAGCACGGTGCGCTTGCCAACCCGCACGTCGTCCCCGGCGGGCTTGCCCGTCACACGCGGGTCCCCGAACGCGCCCAAGAGGTCGTCGCGCAACTGGAAGGCGATCCCCAGCGGCAGGCCCACTGCGGCGAGGGCCTCAATCTCCTCCGCGCTGGCCCCGGCCAGGGCGGCGCCAATCCGCAGGGGGTGCTCCACGGAGTAGCGGGCGGACTTGAAGGTTAGGGAACGCTCCAGGCTCGCCAGCGCGTCGGAGGCGCCCAGCGGCTGCGTCTGCGCGCGCGTGTCCAAGTACTGGCCGGCCTGCAACTCCACGCTCATCGACTCAAACGCGTCCTGCGCGCGCTCCCCAGCGGCGGGGGCGGCCCGGCGGGCGGCGCGGGTGAAAGTGCGGTGAGACTGCGCCAGCAGCAGGTCTCCCAACAGCACTGCGGCGCTCAGCCCAAACTGCGTGGAGCTGCCCACCCAGCCCCGCGCGCCGTGGTCGGCGGCGGCCTGCACGTGCGTGGTGGGGTGGGAGCGGCGCGTGTGCGAGTCATCCATTAGGTCGTCGTGCGCCAGGGCGGCCGCCTGGAATAGCTCGAGGGCCGCGCCGGCAAAAATGCAAGCCTCGTCGCTCGGATTACCGCCCGCAGACCAGTAGGCAAGGGCGCACAACTCGGCGCGTTTACGCTTGCCGCCGGCCAGCAGCACCTGGGCGTAGGAGAGCAACTCGCTGGCCTCGGTGAGCGGGGCAAGCTCGCGTTTCCACTGGGATTGCACCTCCAGCAGGGCCTGATCCCACAGGGGGCGGAGATTGCTACCGGGAAATTGACTCGCCATGCGCCACAGCCTAGTTGGTGAATAACCGGGGGAAAGCTGGGCTAAGCTACGCGAAAGCCTGAGCATCGGAGTGCAACGTGTCGATTTTGTTGGCCTACCACGGTACCGACGAGTCCAATGCCGCCCTGGAAGCTGCCATCGGGTTGGTGGAATCTCTAGGGCAGGAGTTGGTGGTGTTGGTTGCTCGCCGCCAGTCTGAGGACGATCCGCGCACCGTGGAGGGCGCCGAGGACCAGGTTTGGGACCGCCTGGAGAGCGCCGACATTCGCTTTAAGGTGCGCCACGCCCGCGCGGATTTGCAGATTGGTGACGACATTTTGGCTGCCGTGGAGGAGCTGTCTCCCTCCCTGGTGGTGATCGGCCTGCGGGGCCGCACCCACGGTTCCTCGCTGGGGATGGGCGTGAACGCCGCGAAGGTGCTGCTGGAGGCGCCCGTTCCCGTCTTGACGGTGACTTCTCGCTAGTTTTTGGCCGACGTTGCCGTCGGCGCTTCTTCCCGGTGCGGCCGGTGCAGTGGCGGCTGGTGGCCCGCATTTCCCGCCCGAATCCGGGGCAACAGGGCTATTGACACGGCGCCCCGGCGCGGCGTATTGTGCGCAGGCTTGTATAATGTCTGGGCGTAGCTGGCCGGGCATATTGACTTATGGTCTAACCGGCAGCGACGCCGGGGTGCGTAGTTAACGCGCCAACGAAGACGTCAGAGTCGAAAGGCATCGATTGACTACCGCGAAGTCGTCCCGTACGCCCAAGTCCGCTAGCGCTGAAGAAACCGTGACCGAGAAGGCCACTGCGCCCGCTAAGAAGACCCCGGTGCGCCGCACGAAGAAGGCTGCCGCCGAGGCTGAGGCCGCTGCCGTTGAGGCGGTGGAGGAGAAGCCGGTCAAGAAGGCAC
>JAUMWR010000071.1 GCA_030529545.1 Buchananella hordeovulneris | reverse complement strand
CCGCAGGTTCACCTCGTCAACGCCCGCCTCCACGACCGCGATCTTGGTCAGGTCCTGCTCGGTCTTAATGGTGAAGGCCAGGAAGCGGCCCTCCATTGTGCAGGCCAGCTCCTTCTCGTCAGTCGGAGCGCCGGTCACGACCGCGAAACGCAGCACGCCCTCAGCCTCTTCACTAACGAGGCGGTAGCCAAAGCAAGCTGGCGTGCCACCCATAAAGTGGACCCGCAGCTCGTGCTCGCTCACCACCTCGATGTAGTCCCAGCTGTGTACCTCCTCGCCATACAGCGCCGGCGGCGTCTCAGCTTCCGGGGTCTCCTTGTAGCCAAAGTGGGGCTCACCTCTGCCGTAGGTCTTGCCCACCTCGAGCCCCGTGAAGTACTGCACCGCCTCGCCGGCAGCGTTGCGGGTGTCGGGTCCAGGCGACTGCGCGCTGGTGGGGTTCTTGAAAGCCTTGTCGGGCAGCGGCAGGGCCGTCGCGGCGGGCTTTGTGCTCTCCTGTCCCGTCGGCGCCTTGCCCCCTCCCCCGCCGCACGCAGCGAGC
Organism: Buchananella hordeovulneris; assembly: GCA_030529545.1. Classification (GTDB taxonomy): domain Bacteria; phylum Actinomycetota; class Actinomycetes; order Actinomycetales; family Actinomycetaceae; genus Buchananella; species Buchananella hordeovulneris_A. The sequence goes on along the minus strand of JAUMWR010000071.1, from coordinate 6,216 downwards.
AATCCGGCGGCAAGCAAAGCGCTGATTGCCAGTGATACGTACTTCCTAGACATGGTCCCTCGCTCTCTCTAACACCCCGCGTGAGCCGCAGGTCACATTTGCATGGTAGGAACGCGCGTTGAGAAAAGCCTGGAAGGCCACAAACCGTTACCCAAATGCGCCAAAGGGGCGGCCAGGAAAACCCTGGCCGCCCCTTCAAGCGCTGGGGATCACTCCCACTCGATGGTCCCCGGTGGCTTGGAGGTGCAGTCCAAAACCACGCGGTTGACCTCGGGAACGGAGTTGGTGATCCGGTTGGAGATGCGTGCCAGCAGGTCGTAGGGCAGGCGCGTCCAGTCCGCGGTCATGGCGTCCTCGCTGGAGACCGGACGCAGAACGATCGGATGGCCGTAAGTGCGACCGTCGCCCTGCACACCGACGGAGCGAACGTCGGCCAACAAAACCACCGGGCACTGCCAAATCTCGAGGTCCAGGCCGGCAGCGGTGAGCTCCTCGCGCACAATCAGGTCGGCGGCGCGCAGCGTCTCCAGGTTCTGGCGGGAGACCTCACCAACGATGCGGATGCCCAGGCCGGGGCCGGGGAAGGGCTGGCGGTTAACCAGGTAGTCCGGCAGGCCCAGCTCGCGGCCAACGGCGCGGACCTCGTCCTTGAACAGGGTGCGCAGCGGCTCGACCAGCTCGAAGGTCATGTCCTCCGGCAGGCCGCCCACGTTGTGGTGGCTCTTGATGTTCGCAGCGCCCTCGCCGCCGCCGGACTCGACGACGTCCGGGTAGAGCGTGCCCTGCACCAGGAACTTGACCTCGCCGCCCTCGGCGCCGATCTCCTCGATCAGGCGCTTCTGCGCGGCCTCGAAGGAGCGAATGAACTCGCGGCCAATGATCTTGCGCTTGGTCTCCGGGTCCTTCACGCCGGCAAGGGCGTCCAGGAAACGCTCGGACTCATCGACGGTGACTACCTTGATACCCATGGAGCGGGCGTAGTCGTTCTCCACCTGCTCGCGCTCGCCGGAACGCAGCAAGCCGTGGTCGATGAAGAAGCAGGTGAGCTGGTCGCCCACGGCCTCGTGCACCAGCGCGGCGGCCACGGAGGAGTCCACGCCACCGGAGAGGGCGCAGATCACCTGAGCGTCGCCCACCTGGGCGCGAATGGCGGCCACCTGCTCCTCGATGATGTTGCCCGGGGTCCAGGCGGGGGCCAGGCCGGCCCCCTCGTAGAGGAAGTTCTGCAGGGCGTCCTGACCGAACTTGGAGTGGCCCACCTCGGGGTGCCACTGCAGACCGAACAGGCGACGCTCGCGGTTCTCGAAAGCGGCCACCGGGGTCTGGCTGGTGGAGGCGGTGACGGTGAAGCCCTCCGGGGCGGCCTGCACGGCGTCGCCGTGGCTCATCCACACCACCTGCTCAGCAGGGGTGCCGGTGAACAGGCAGGAGCCTTCGCTCACCTCGGCGTCGGTGTGGCCGTACTCGCGGGTGCCGGTGCGGCCCACGGTGCCCCCCAGGGCGTGCGCCATGGTCTGGAAGCCGTAGCAGATGCCGAGCACGGGAACGCCGGCCTCGAAGATGGCCGGGTCGATGCTAGGCGCACCGTCTTCGTAGACGGAGGACGGGCCGCCGGAGAGGATGATCGCCGCCGGGTCCTTGGCCAACATGTCTGCCACGGCCATGGTGTGGGGCACGATCTCGGAGTAAACGCTCGCCTCGCGCACGCGGCGCGCGATGAGCTGGGCGTACTGGGCGCCAAAGTCAACAACAAGGACGGGGCGCTCCGCGCCGGGCGCGGGAGAAGAAGGATTGGTCACGCGCCCCAGTCTACCGGCGCCCCTCGCCCTGGCACCCCGGTTGCGCAATTGTCCTGTTGCGGCTTGCGTGTATGCTGAACGGCATGTTGCTGCGAGATAACTGAGGGGCCGGGTCTAGGCCCCCTTTTCATCCCTTTCCCGCCGGGTGTGGTGTGTCCTGGCGCTCGCAGTGCTACCTGAACTTCTTTGCCGGTTTCGGCCTCTTCTGTGAGCCCTCCCATCTCCCGGGCCAGATTTACACAGAATCGATTTTGAATTGACTACCTCTCCCTTTACTGACCGCGAGGCCTTGGTGGGCGACGTTTCGCCCGCCACTCCCCCTAATACCGCCGGCCCTGTTGGGACGGTTTCTGCCGCCGACGTTCCCGCCGCCCGCGCCGCTTACGCCGCCAACGCCTGCCGTCCTTTGCCCACCCTGGGCTTCAACCCCGGCTTTGCCCGGATCGAAAAGTGGCTGGCGCCACCCACCGGACCCGCCGAGCGCTGGCCCTCCAAGCCGCGCGGCGTGATCCTGTACGTCCTGCGCCATAGCTGGCGTCCCCTGTTGGCCGTGCTGGTGTTTGCACTGATTGCGCAGTCTGCTGCCGCGCTCATCTCCCTGGCGCTCGGTAGGTCCCTCGATGCTGCCGCCGCCTTTGGTTTCGCTGGCCCGACTTTCGCTTGGGTGGGTGCGTTGCTGGGGCTGATCTTCGTGGCCTCCGTGTTTGGGGGCGGCCTGGAGGAGTTCTTCTGGGTGGTCTCCTGGATACGCACCTCCCTGGGGGCATCGCGCGCTATTGGCCACCACGTTGCGAACGTCGGCCCCGCCACCGCCCGCAAGCAGACTGCCGGCGAGATCACCACCACGGTCTCCAGCGACGTGCACCGTCTCGCCGATTTGGCCGGGGCAATTCCAGCTTTGATTGGCAACATCGCTGCGGCCGTGCTGGTGACAGTGCTGATGTTCCGCGACTCCCCGCAGATTGCGCTGCTGGTGGCGATCGGTCTGCCGCTGCAGATGGCCCTGCTGGCCGTGCTGTCCAAGCCACTGCAGAAGCGCCAGGAGTTGCAGCGCAAGGAGGACGGCAAGCTCTCCACGCTCGCCACGGACACGGTGGCGGGATTGCGGATCCTGCGCGGCATTGGTGGCGAGGACAAGTTCTCCGAGGGCTACCGCGCGCAGTCACAGAAGGTGCGCGGCGCCGGCGTGAAAGTGGCCACCCCGTTCTCCGTCCTGGCCGCCCTGCAGACCATGCTGCCCGGCCTGTTCACCGCCCTGGTGATCTGGCGCGCCGCCCACCTGGCGGCGGCCGGCGTTCTCACCTCCGGTCAGCTCGTCACCTTCGTCGGTTACACGGTCTTCCTGGCCATTCCGCTGCAGCAGACCTCCCAGTTTGTTCGCACCGCCACGCGTGCCTGGATCGCCGCCGAGCGCGTAGCCAAGATCATGTCAATCGAGCCGCTGGCCGGTGACCTGGCAGAGCGCGCGGCCGTGGTGCCCGCGTCTGCCGCCGCGCCGGCTGGCGCGGCGGCGAGTGGGGCCGCTGATGCTTCCACCTCCCAGGCCGCCCCGGGCGGTGCCGCCGTCCTGCCCGCGACTGCCGACATCGGCGGAGAGCTGGTGGACCACCTCACCGGCGTACGCATCCAGCCCGGCAAGCTCACCGTGGTGGTCAGCCCGGACCCGGCCGCGAGCGCCGCTCTGGCCGCTCGCCTGGCCCGACTGGACGACGCCGAGGGCCCGGTGACGTTGAACGGCACCGACCTGCGCGACCTCTCTCTGCCCGCCGTGCGCGCGGCGATTGTGCACTCCCACGCCACCGCCCAGCTCTTTGCCGGTTCGCTGCGCTCCAACCTGGATGCGACCTTTGCGGACGTCGTCCCCTACGACACCGCCGAGCTGGTCGAGGCCGAGCGGCAGGCCGGTCACAGCAGCGAGGTCGCGCGCGACCGCGTCCAGCCCGAGCACCTGAGCAGCGACAAGGTATTGGACGACGCTCTGGCGGCCGCCGACGCCCACGACGTGCGCTCCTCCCTGCCGCGCGGCCTGGGCGGCACCATCACAGAAAAGGGGCGCTCGCTCTCGGGCGGTCAGCGCCAGCGCGTCGCCCTGGCCCGCACCCTGGCCACCAACGCGCCCGTGTTGATCCTGGTGGAGCCCACCTCCGCCGTCGACGCCCACACCGAGAACCGGATCGCGGCCGCGCTGCGCACCGAGCGGGCCGGGCGCACCACCGTGGTCATTTCCGCCTCCCCCCTGGTGCTCGAGCAGGCCGAGCAGGTCATCTTCCTGCCCGCCACCGCGCTGCCGGCGGCCGAGGACGACGCTGCCGGGGACTCCGCAGCATCAGTTTCCACTTCTGAGGTTTCCGCTTCCAGCGCGGCGGAGCCCGACTCGGCGCAGCAGCAAGCGGCCACAGAGAAGGAGGGGCCGGCGGCAACGTCGTCCACCCCGGTGGTCTCCACCCACCGCGAACTGCTGGCGGCCGCCCAGCGCGGCGACGCGGACGGCCTGGCCTACCGCGAGGTGGTCTCGCGCAGCGCCGGCGACGCCCCGGCGGAGGGCGGCAGCGCCTTACCCGACTCACACGACGCCAAGGAAGGAGAAGAGCGATGAGCCAGCTCCCCGTTGCAAGCTCCAAGCGCGTTCGCAAGAACGTTGCCGAGTTGTTCTCCCAGTACCGCAGCAGCCTCACCCTGGTGACCGCGCTGCAGATCTCCGTGGCGCTGGCGGCCCTGGTCACCCCGTTCTTGCTCGGCAAGCTGGTGGACCACGTCAACGGCGGCGGTGGGCTTCAGTTCGTTGACCGCGTCGCCCTGGCCACCGCAGGGGCCGTGCTTGCACAGGCCGTGTTGGCCTTCTTTGCCAACCGCTCTGCCATGATCATGGGCGAATCCGTGTTCGCCACCGTCCGCGAGCGCCTCCTGCACTCGGTGGCACACCTGCCGCTGTCCGAGGTCGAGAAGGCCGGCACCGGCGACCTGTTGGGCCGCGCCACCAACGACGTCGGCCGCATCCAGTGGACGGTCCGCTTCGGGCTGCCGCGCGTGCTCGTCAACGTCGTGACGGTCGTGTTCACCTTCGTCGCCACGATCCTGGTCAGCCCGCTGCTCTCGCTGGCCATGCTGGTGGGGGTGCCCGCGATCTTCCTGGTGATGCGCTGGTACCTGCGCCGGGCAATCGTGGCCTACCGGGCCAGCTCTGCGGCGTTCTCCCGCTTGGCGGGCGTGGTCACCGAGAACGTCGAGCACGCCGACACCATCGACGCGCTCGGCATAGCGCAGGTGCGCCGCGACCTGACCGACCGCACCGTGGCCGAGGCCTGGCGCCTAGAGGTCTACACCGCCTACCTGCGCATCGGCATCATCACCTCCAACCAGTTCTGGCTCTACGTCCCGGTCGCCACCGTGGTGCTGTGGGGAGCGTTCCTGCTGGATGGTGGCCTGACCACCATCGGCGCCATCACCACCGTGGCGATGTACGCCAACCAGTTGCGCGGCCCGCTAGGCGAGCTGTCCTTCTGGCTCGACGAGATCCAGACCTCCACCGCCTCGCTCTCCCGCATCTACGGTGTGGAGGAGGTGCCCGCCGACCGCACCCCCACCGGCGAGGTCCCGGCCAACACCAACCTGCGCGTGGAGGACGTCACCTACGAGTACGTGCCCGGCCGGCCCGTGCTGCACGGGGTCAGCCTGGACCTGCGGCCCGGCGAGCGTCTGGCCGTGGTGGGTCCCTCCGGCTCCGGCAAGTCCACGCTCGGCCGCATGCTGGCCGGTATCCACGGGCCGACCACCGGCAGCGTCAGCGTGGGCGGTGTGGAGCTGACCAACCTCACCGAGCAAGAACTGCGCAAGAACGTCGTCCTCGTCACCCAGGAGCACCACGTGTTCGTGGGCACGCTGGCCGACAATCTGCGACTGGCCAAGGCCGACGCCACCGACGCCGAGATCGAGAACGCGCTGCGCGTGGTCGGCTCTTGGGAGTGGGTGGAGGCCTTGGAGGAGGGCATGTTCACCAAGGTGGGCTCCGGCGCGCTGGAACTGGACCCAGCCAAGGCCCAGGAGATCGCGCTGGCCCGCCTGCTCCTGCTGGACCCGCACACGCTGATCCTGGACGAGGCCACCAGCCTGCTGGACCCGCGCGCCGCGCGCTCCCTGGAGAGCTCGCTGAACGCGGTGCTCACCGGCCGTACTGTGGTGGCGATCGCTCACCGCCTGCACACCGCGCACGACGCCGACCGCGTTGCCGTGGTGACCGACGGGCGCATCGTGGAGTTGGGCTCTCACGACGAGCTGGTGGCTGCCGGGGGCGAATACGCCGCCTTGTGGAAGTCCTGGCAGCACGACTAGTTGGGGTTTCCCAGACTGGGGGCGCGGGCCAAAGTGAAGTGCTCCCCGGAAGTTGGACTTGGTAATCGGGTTCCTTCTTCCGGGGAGT